>DATAQT010000438.1:0-7559 GCA_036264535.1 Paraburkholderia sp.
GTTCAGCAGAACCAGCGCCAGCGCGACGGCGGGCGCAAAAACAAACCTGAAACCTGGAAGTATCGAGCGATTGTGCGCGGTCGACATGACGTGCTCCGATCGTAATCTGCACGTTTGTCGAACCGCGCGGCCGGTTATGACCGGCCTCTTTTAATTTTTTTCGGGCGGTGAGTGAGGCCGCCAAAGCCCGGCCCCGCTCAGTTGTAACTGATCACCACGATCACGCGCGTGTCAGTATCGGTGCGCTTCGCGTTCAGCGACAGCACGCCTCCCGCGCGATCCACCGCGTAGTGGCCGTCACGAGCCGACGCGACATGCCCGCTGGCGTCGACGAAGCGCGTCGCCACCAGGTCGCGCGCCTGCGAGCCGCCGTTCACTTCGAGCGCGACATCCGCCCCGCTGACGCCGCCCGGCAACGCGCTGAACGTCACCGTGCGCGAGAAGCGCTGACCGGCCACGGTCGCACTGTCGACAGCGACGCCAGTGGGTGCTGTATCCGCGCTGATCTGCAGCGGTGGTGCGACGATCATACCCACGAACCGGACCACCCCGCCCGTCGCCGTCGATGCCGCCGACACCGCTAGCGGCGCGGCGAGCAATGTCGCCACCGCGACTGTGCGACCGAACGTTTGCCACCGTCTTCTTTCAGCTTTCATGCGCACCTCTCCTGTCAATCGGCTCGAGTCGCCTCGCGCCATTCATGCGCCGTCCCGCGAACCGCTCCGCCGGAGTTCGGCCTTCACTGCACACGCTTTAACGGCAAACTTCTGACTGACTTGACCGTCTCGAGCACCATGGCGCGCCCCCTAACCTGGGCTCTTCATCGATTGATCCGGAGTGCTGATCGTGATGAGGTCTCGCCGGCCGGCCTCGCGCCGCTCGGCGCGCAGCGGCGAGAAGATCCGCTTCATGCCGTCCTGCGGCGATCAGAAAGTGCTCAAGCTCGGCAAAATCGCGTGTCAGCCCAAAGCAGCAGACGATTTCTTGCTGTAAGCCGACTGTTCATTCGCTGTAAGTCGTCCTGTCCGGCACTATCTCAAAATTAGAATAGAACATCTCTGATCGCATCAGCATTGATCTTCTGAACCAGTCAGACAGGTTGCCAAACAGCGGACAGGCGGTGTATCGTGTGCGCTGCTAACGCGGGGGTCCTGCGTAGCGCGGAGCTGGAGGTCCGTGTTGCGTGGGTGAGAAATACCCTTTGAACCTGATCTGGATAATGCCAGCGCAGGGAAGCGTACGGATCTCGCACCCAGGCTCAACCGCCGCAACTCTTCCGCGATTTCCGACCACTTCCATCTCGGTCTCCTGCTTAGCCGCCCCACTTTGCACGGAGACTCACATGAACGCCAATCCGAAGTTTATTTCCGCCGAAGCCCACGTGGACGAGGCGGCCGTCGCGCCGTTGCCGAATTCGCGCAAGGTCTACGTGAGCGGCTCGCGCCCCGATATCCGCGTGCCGATGCGCGAAATCTCGCAGGCCGACACGCCCGACAGCTTCGGCGGCGAAAAGAATCCGCCGATCTACGTGTACGACACGTCGGGCCCCTACTCCGACCCGGACGAGAAGATCGACATCCGCGCGGGTCTGCCCGCGCTGCGTCAGGCGTGGATCGAGGAGCGCGGCGATACCGAGCCGCTGACCGGTCTGTCGAGCAGCTTCAGCCGTGAACGCGCCGCCGATCCGGCCACCGCGCAGCTGCGCTTTCCGGGCCTGCATCGCACGCCGCGCCGCGCGAGCGCCGGCAAGAACGTGACGCAGATGCACTACGCGAGGCAAGGCATCGTCACGCCGGAAATGGAATACATCGCGATTCGCGAAAACCAGCGCCGCGCCGAGTATCTCGAGACCCTGAAGACGAGCGGCCCGAACGGCGCGAAGCTCGCCGCGATGATGGGCCGCCAGCACCCCGGCCAGGCATTCGGCGCGAGCGCGTTCGGTCCGAACGGTCTCAGCGAAATCACCGCGGAATTCGTGCGCGAGGAAATCGCGCGCGGCCGCGCGATCATCCCGAACAACATCAATCACCCGGAAAGCGAGCCGATGATCATCGGCCGCAACGTCCTCGTGAAGGTCAACGCGAATATCGGCAACTCGGCCGTGACATCGTCGATTGGCGAAGAAGTCGACAAGATGACGTGGGCGATCCGCTGGGGCGGCGATACGGTGATGGATCTGTCGACCGGCAAGCACATTCACGAAACGCGCGAGTGGATCATCCGCAACAGCCCGGTGCCGATCGGCACGGTGCCGATCTATCAGGCGCTCGAAAAGGTCAACGGCAAGGCCGAAGATCTGACGTGGGAAATCTTCCGCGACACCCTCATTGAACAGGCTGAGCAAGGCGTCGACTACTTCACGATCCATGCGGGCGTGCGTCTGCAGTACGTGCCGCTCACGGCGAACCGGATGACCGGCATCGTCTCGCGCGGCGGCTCGATCATGGCCAAGTGGTGTCTCGCGCATCACAAGGAAAGCTTCCTGTACGAGCGTTTTGAAGAGATCTGCGAAATCATGAAGGCGTACGACGTGGCCTTCTCACTCGGCGATGGTCTGCGTCCCGGCTCGATCTACGACGCGAACGACGAAGCGCAACTCGGCGAGCTGAAGACGCTCGGCGAGCTCACGCAGATCGCGTGGAAGCACGACGTGCAGGTGATGATCGAAGGTCCGGGCCATGTGCCGATGCAGCTGATCAAGGAGAACATGGACCTGCAGCTCGACTGGTGCGACGAAGCGCCGTTCTACACGCTCGGGCCGCTGACCACCGACATCGCGCCGGGCTACGACCACATCACGTCGGGCATCGGCGCCGCGATGATCGGCTGGTTTGGCACCGCGATGCTGTGCTACGTGACGCCGAAGGAACACCTCGGCCTGCCGAATAAAGACGACGTCAAGACCGGCATCATCACGTACAAGCTCGCCGCGCATGCCGCCGACCTCGCGAAGGGTCATCCGGGCGCGCAGGTGCGCGACAATGCGTTGTCGAAGGCGCGTTTCGAATTCCGCTGGGAAGATCAGTTCAATCTCGGTCTCGACCCGGACAAGGCGCGCGAATTCCACGACGAAACGCTGCCGAAGGATTCGGCCAAGGTCGCGCATTTCTGCTCGATGTGCGGCCCGCACTTCTGCTCGATGAAGATCACTCAGGACGTGCGCGAGTTCGCCGCGCAACAGGGCGTGACCGACGACGAAGCGCTGAAGAAAGGCATGGAAGTGAAGTCAATCGAGTTCATGAAGCAAGGCGCGGAGATTTATCAGCGGCAGTAAGCGGCCTCGCGCGATTCGCTGATTCGCGCTCGCCAGCCCAGCAGTATCGAAGCCCGCCGGCATGGCGGGCTTTTTTATTGCGCCGGATTGAGCAGGCACGTGGCGTGCTGGGAGAAGGAAACACAGCTTCCAACGACGAACGGAGCCAGCATCATGAAATCGATCCGTCAACTCGGCACTCGTCTCGGCACGGTCGCAGCCGCCATTTCTCTGGTCGCCGGTCTCGCGGCATGCGACGGCATGTCTCCACGCACACGCGATACCGCGATCGGCGCGGGCGTCGGCGGAGCGGCCGGCGCGGCAATCGGCGGCAGTGCCTTGTCGACGCTGGGCGGCGCGGCGGTAGGCGGCGTCATCGGTAACCAGGTCGGCAAGTGAGCGTTCCATCCGGCAAGCGTCTGACGATTTATACAGGATCCCGAACTACATTTCCTGACTGCGATCCGGACCGCCGGGGGCGGCGCATGCCGTCCGCCCTCGCCTCGACCCGCTGCGTGGAAACAGACTGAAATATGCGGTTGCTGTTTTGCCACATCGTTGCTGCGGCAAGAGCGTAAGCTCCTGATAACGATCTCGCGCGAAGCGGCATCGGTTCATCGAGGAGCGCATCATGAAGTCCCGCGTCGTCACCCATTTCTGCGCGGCGCGCCTCTCGACGCCGCGCCATTCGTCCCGTTGGTCCGCGAGGCTTTTGCGGCCCGCCAGCGCGCTTGCCACGCTCGCCTTGAGCCTCTTCCTGGCCGGCTGCTATTACCCGGCGGGTTACTATCCCCCCGGCAATTACACCTCGTACTATTCGACCGCGCCAGCGACGACAGCCGACCAGAACGCACCGGTAGCCGATCCACAGCAGCCGCCCCAAGCGCAGGCGCAAATGCAGGTCGCGCCGCAGGATCTGCCGCCCGGGTATGCAGTCCCCGCCCCCGGTTATGCAGCGCCCCCGCCCGTGTATGCGCCCCCGCCGGCCTACCCCGCCTACTATCCGCCGCCGGTCTATCCTTATCCTGCCTATTACGGCTACCCCGCCTATTACGGACCGTCGATCGCGATCGGCGTTGGCGGTTATTGGGGTGGTCATTGGGGCGGGCATGGGGGCGGCCACTGGCATTGACACGTCCTCTCGCGTGGTGAAGCGTGCGCGCGCCGGCACTTCCGCTGCCGGCGCGCGCGTTTCTTCGTGAGCCGTTATTCCGCGCGTATCGCCTGCGGTCACGCCTACCCCGCCCGTACTTTCCCGGCTTGACGCGCCAATCTGGCGCTCTATCCTTGGAAAGTTTCATGCAGCACTCGCTTAAATAAGGCGACGCCACTTTGTCGAGGCCATTTGCGAGCGTCCGCCGTGCCATAGCGACGCGCCATCATGCGCAGTCCCCGCGTCGAATTACACAACAACGAAGGAGACGTGATGTTTCACCAACTACTCACTCCGGTCGGCAATTCGCTTCTTCCGTCTTTTATCGTCGCAGCGCTGCCGATCATCGCCGTGCTCGCGCTGCTCGGCTGGGCCCGCAGGCCCGCATGGCAAGCGTCGCTCGCGGGACTGATCATCGGTTTGGTCGTGGCGATTTTCGTCTGGCAGTTTCCGGTCGGGCTCGCGTTCAACTCGGTCGCCGCCGGCGCCGTGTTCGCATGCTGGCCGGTCATGTGGATCGTGTTCACCGCGATCCTGCTGTACAACATCGCGCAGCGCTCGGGACGCTTCGCGGCCTTTCGCCTCTGGATGATCGACAACCTGCCGAACGACCGGCGCATCATACTCGTCGTGGTCGGCTTTTCGTTCGGCGCGCTGCTCGAGGGCATTTCCGGCTTCGGCACGCCGGTCGCGATCACGAGTTCGCTGCTGATCATGCTCGGCTTTCCGACACTCGAAGCGCTGACCTTCACGCTGATCTTCAACACCGCGCCGGTCGCGTTCGGCGCACTCGGCGTGCCGATCACGGTGCTCGGCGCGGTCACGCATCTGCCGTCCGACCTGCTCGCGAAAATGGTCGGCCGACAATTGCCTTTCTTTGCGGTCCTGCTGCCCTTCTATGTGATCGGCGTGTACGCGGGCTTTCGCAACATGCTGCGGATCTGGCCGGTGCTGCTGGTGTCGGGCGTGAGCTTCGCGCTGACCCAGTTCACCGTCTCGAACTTCGTGAACTACAGCCTGACCGACGTGCTGTCTTCTCTGGTTTCGCTGATTCTCACCGTCGCATTCCTGCGTGTCTGGAAACCCGCCGTCGATCCGAAATTCGCGGTCAACATCGATCGCATCAACGAGGTGCGCGGCAGGATCCGCGGTGCGGAGGGCTGGTATCCGTGGATCATCGTGTCGATCGTCGTGATCATCTGGACGATCGCGAAGGTCTTCACGATCGGCGACGTCAAGGTGCCGTGGCCGGGTCTCGACAAAGCCGTGTTCATCACGCTGTACAACACGCCGTACGGCGCGATCTGGGACTTCCAGCCGCTCGCGACCGGCACCGCGATCCTCGTCGCGGCGGTCATCACCGCGTTCATCGTGCGACTCTCCCCCGCCGAGTTCGGCAAGGCGATCGGCGATACCTGGGTGCAGACGCGCATCGCGATTCTGACCGTGGCGACGATCGTCGGCCTCGCTTACCTGATGAACTACTCGGGACTCACGTATACGCTCGGGCTTGGTGTCGCGTCGGTCGGGCCGGTGTTTCCGCTCGTGTCGGCGTTCCTCGGCTGGGTCGCGGTGTTCCTGTCGGGCAGCGATACCTCGGGCAACGCGCTGTTCGGCAATCTGCAGGTGGTGGCGGCCAATCAGCTCAATCTGAACCCGGTGTTGATGGCGGCGACCAACTCGTCGGGCGGCGTGATGGGCAAGATGATCTCGCCGCAGAACATTTCGACCGGCGTCGCGACCACCGAGTTGAAGGGCAAGGAAGGCGTCGTGTTCGCCAAGACCTTCAAGCATTCGATTCTGCTGACGGTGCTGCTCGGCGTGCTCGTCTGGGCGCAGCAGAACTTCCTGCAGTGGATGATTCCGCATTGAAGTCGCGTCGATAACGGCGCAATGCAATTCACATCGTTTCGCATAACCGCCCGCGCCTCGCGGGCGGCATTTGAAGTCCCATCCCACTGCCGCTCTGCCAGATCGCAATTTTTTTCACATAGCAGTGAGAATTGCTCGTTTGGCAGGCGCCCCCGCACGGCTTACGATCGACCTCAACGGACGCGGCCGTCTCCCGGAACTTGCCGTTTCACCCCACGCTGAACCGTTTTGCGTGATTGCGCTGTTACGATTCGCTTGCGTCCCGACTCAATTGCGCGCGGCGCCATTCCAATGAAAGCCAGAAACCTGCTGCAACTGCTGATTCTCGCCGCCCTGTGGGGCGCGTCGTTCCTGTTCATCCGCGTCGGCGTGACCGATTTCGGCGTCGCGCCGCTGATGGCCCTGCGCGTCGGCATCGGCGCCATCTTCCTCGCGATCGTGCTGATCGCGCGACGTCCGCTGCAACAGTCCGCCACGGTGTTACGCACGCGCGCGCTGCCGCTGCTCGTGGTCGGCGTCCTCAATTCGGCGGCACCGTTCTGCCTGTTCGCTTATGCCGAGTTGACGCTGTCGGCTGGCGTCACCTCGGTAATCAATGCGTGCGCGCCGCTGTGGGGCGCGCTGGTCGGCTTCCTGTGGCTGCGCGACCGACTCAGCGCGCTGCGCACGATTGGTCTCGTGATCGGGTTTCTCGGCGTGCTGATGCTCGTATGGGATCAGATCGCGGCGCCGTCCGGTTCGGGCACGTCGCCGCTGACCGTCGCGCTCGCGGCCGGTGCCGCGCTCGGCGCGACGCTGCTTTACGGTATTGCCGCCAACTACACGAAACGTCACCTGACCGGCGTCGACGCGCTGACGGTCGCGACCGGCACGATGATCGGCGCGACGATCGTGCTGCTGCCGCTCGCGGTGATCTACTGGCCCGCGGCGCCGATCTCGCTGCGCGCGTGGGGCGCGGTGATCGCGCTCGGCGTCGCCTGTACCGGCGTCGCGTACATGCTGTTCTTCCACCTGATCGCGATCGCCGGGCCGACCCGCGCGATCACCGTGACCTTCGTGATTCCGATCTTCGGCATTCTGTGGGGCGCGCTGTTTCTCGGCGAGTCGGTGTCGCCCGGCATGCTCGAAGGGTGCGCGGTGATTCTGGTTGGCACCGCGTTGGCGACCGGCGTGGTCAAGCGCTTGCCGTGGATAGGGACGCGACGCGCGGATACCTGAGCGCACGAAGGACGGTTCGCTGCCGAGCCGGGTCGCGGCCGGCCGATCCGATGCAATGCGACC
>DATAQT010000477.1:0-15425 GCA_036264535.1 Paraburkholderia sp.
TGCGAACTGCGAACTGCGAACTGCGAACTGCGAACTGCGAACTGCGAACTGCGAACTGCGAACTGCGAACTGCGAACTGCGAACTGCGAACTGCGAACTGCGAACTGCGAACTGCGAACTGCGATCAACGGTACGGTCCAAACACGACGCGAGGGGAAGATCGCATCGATGGAGTTCGGGGATTCGTCGCTCCATGGAAAACAGTGTAAGTGAGCACGCGCGAATGCAATTGCGCGAAGCGAGGGGCTTTGGCGGGTTAATTTGGCGAATCGATGTAACAGCGGGGTTTCGTCGGCTACGCCGCGAATAAAGAGCGCGATCTTTAGTCAGGGATTACACCGAAACAGCGCTGCAAACGCCTGAAGCTAAAACCGCGAAGTGCGAAGCCGGCCGCGTTCAGGCTGAGCAGAGTCAGCGCCGCCGCGCATGCGACGTTGCGTGTTCAGCATCGAGCGATGACGCGCACTGTGCCATGCACGTCAACCGCGCGTGGCGAAATCGTCGATGGTCAGCAAGACCTTTTCACCCGGACGCGCGAGTATTTTTCGTTCGGCGATCGCGGTAATGCGCTTGCGCCCATCCGCAAACGTCTTCAGAATGCGCGCCTCGCCCGCGCCGCGTTGCAGCCAGAAGTGTTCTTCGAGCGCCTCGCACGTGACCGCGCATTCGAGGTCGCGTCCCCGCGACGAAAGCTGGAAAATCACCGCGCGTCCATCTGCCGAGACGCTGGGTGCCGCCTCGATCATCGTCATAGCCCACCTCGCAACTTTGATTATGACGTTCGCCGTGCGCTGCGAACGGCCCCGACCAATCATCTGATGCTCGCGACGGCAACCGCCTTATCGAACCACGCATCGAGCGCCGCATCCGCTGACACGCTCGACGCATCGGCGAACGCCTGCGTCGCGCCGATCGACCGCGGCCTCGTTTTGTCTGTTCGTCAAAGTGATGCGGATTAGCGGATGCTGCGGGCGCACTGGGTCCACGACTGCGCCCGGGCAACGCGAATCAAGCTTGTGCAAAGCGCATGCCAGCTTGAGCAACGACGAAGCTCGCAGCGCGAGCCGGCACCGAGCCGCGCGAGCGTTGACTCGCCGCATCGCCGGTTCGCACCGCATCGCAAAGTGGCAAGACCGCAACATCACCGCGTAGTAAAAAAGCGCAACCGGCGCGACAATCGACGACAATTTTTACTCGGGCTTTGCACGATCCTCGTGCACCCGCGCGCTGCAACCGTGCCGACATGTCCGCCCAATTGCCCGCCCAACCATCCGACTTGACCCTGCGCCCCGCGCAGCCCGCCGACGAAGCCTTCCTGCTCGAACTGCGCAAGGCGACGATGACCGAACACCTGGCGCGCGCCGGCGAGCCAACCGGCGACGACGCCCATCGCGCGCGCCTGCTGCATCGCTACGACGCGGCGCAGGTCATCTGCATCGATGGCGCGCCCGCCGGTCTCCTGAAGGCGCATCGCAACGCGGACGAATGGTTCGTCGTGCAAGTGCAGATCGCGCCGGCGCTACAGGGACGCGGCATCGGTGAGCGGGCGCTGCGCACGATTCTGCGCGCTGCCGCGGCCGAAGCGCTGCCGGTCCGCTTGCAGGTGCTCAAGGGCAATCCCGCGAAACGGTTGTACGATCGTCTCGGCTTCGAGATTGTCGGCGAAGATGAGACACAGTTTCACATGCGCCTCGCAGCGCGCACGCCGGCGGACAGCGAAGCAGAACGAATGTCGGATAAAGACTGATACGGAACGAGCCTGACCATGAACTCTGATATGACCTTTCGCGATGCTTCAGCGATAGAAAGCTGGCACGCGCACATCTATTTCGACGCGGCAAGCCGCGACGCCGCCTGGGCGTTTCGCGAGCAGATCGACGCGCATTGGGGCGACAAGCTACAGATCGGACGCTTCCACGAACGGCCGGTCGGCCCGCATCCAATGTGGTCGTATCAGCTCGCGTTCGCGCACGCGCAGTTCGCCGAGGTGGTCGGCTGGCTCACGCTCAATCACGGCGCGCTCGATGTCTTTCTGCATCCGAATACCGGCGACGCGCTGCGCGATCATCGCGACGCGGCCGTGTGGATCGGGCATTCGTACGAACTCGTGTTGAAGGCGCTGCTATAGCAGCCATGCGACCGACGCGGCGGCATGCTCCAACTGGCCAACGCCGCCGTGCTCACATGTTCGAGTAGGCGCTGCACCAGCCGCGCGCTGCGACCTGTTTGGTGCCGAACAGCGTGCAGCCGCCGTATGCATCCGACGCCTTGCCCTGGAACAGCGAGCAGTTCGCGCACGACTGCCCCGCCGCGAAGTTCGGGAAGCGGGCCTTGTCGACCTTCGACGCATCTTCCGTATAGCCGACCGCCTGCGCCTGCGGATCGCTCTCGCTCAGGGCGTTGGGAACGGTCGCGGCAAACGCGACGCGGGACAGCGCGAGCGACGAGCCGACGCCCGCGCTCAGCAACAGGAAATGGCGGCGCGATGTTTTCATTTTCGTTTGCCTCTGGGTGGGGACTGACGGCTGCGTTCAATCGAGAAAGCGCACGAAGCGCCCGAGCGGTTCGCGCTCGGTGCGAAGCGTATTGACCGGCGCGTTCGGGTCGGCGAAGCCGAGCGACATGCCGCACACCAACTGCTCGTTCCCGGAACAGCCGAGATAATCGGCAATCAGCCGATGAAACTGCGTGAACGCGGCCTGCGGACAGGTATCGAGGCCGCGTCCGCGCGCGGCCGTCATGATCGCCTGCAGGAACATGCCGTAGTCGAGCCAGCTACCGCGCTCGAGGCTGCGATCGATCGTGAACAGCAGGCCGACGGGGGCATCGAAGAAACGGAAGTTGCGCGAGTGCTGTTCGTGCATGCGGGACTTGTCGCCCTTGCCGATGCCAAGCAGGCCATACATGTCCCAGCCGATCTTGCGGCGCCGGTCGATGAACGGCGACTGCCATTGCTGCGGATAGTACGCGTATTCCTCCTGGTACAGCTCGTCGCGCTGCGGATCGTCGTAGGCGGCGAGCAGATCGCGCGACAGACTCGCGAGCGATTCGCCCGTCAGCACGTACACTTTCCACGGCTGCGTGTTGGTGCCTGACGGCGCGCGGCTGGCGGCCTCGAGAATGGCTTCGATGTCGGTGCGCTGCACCGGAGTCGGCAGAAAAGCGCGCACCGAGCGGCGCGTGGTCAGCGCGGTGTCGACGGGGTTCGCTTGACCAGCACGGTTCGGGGGATTCGCGGGAGAGGTCATCGGCGGAAGGCGGCAGAGCCAGCGAGGTGGGTCTGCGACGATTCTAGCGCGTGCCGGTGAAAGCCTGTGCGCAAGCGCGCAGGCGTCGCCCGCAGCGTTGCGCCGCGCGCTTACATCGTCCCCAACACGACAGCCGCTGTAATCGACCCCAGCACAAGCACGAGCCCCACGGTCTTGCGCTTGTTCAGTTCGGTCCACAACAGCACGCCCGTCAGCGACAGCAGAATCAGACTGCCCGCGAGCGTGTCGATCAGCAGCACCCAGCCGACGCTCAGGCCCACGCCCTTGTGCATGTTCGTCAACATCGCGAGAAAGGTGTTCGCGCTGCGCTTGACCGTCACATAGTTATTGCCGACCCAGTATTCGGCCGAGGTGTTTTCCTTCGGCGACGCGAAATTCAGCTGCCAGTGCTCGGGCTGCACGACGCTGCGGTCGCCCCACGCCACCGGATGCTCGGGCTCCTTCTGCACGCGCCCCGGATTGCCGACGATCTTTAGCTCCTGCTTGAGCCATTTCGCAAGCTCGCGCGGCGTCTCCGGTGCCGGCTGCCGCAGCGGCACCTGCATCACGGACACCTGCGGCTCTCCGGTCGATACCCTGAGCGGCCCGCCGCGATGGTTCAGGAAGAACCCCGTCGTGCCGAACAGCAAACCGAGCGCCGCGCCCCACAGTCCAACCCAGCCATGCACCTTGCGCAGCCACTTGATGAAGGTCGCGCGACGCGAGCGCTGCTGGCGCGATTTCAGTTCATCGCTATCGAGCCGCCGCGGCTCGTAGGCCTCGTGTTCGCCAGCCTCGGGCGGTTGAATGTCGATGGTGTCCGATACGCTCACGTTTCACTCCAGGTACGCAACAGATTGTGATAACAACCGACGAGGCTGCGCCGCGCAGTCTCGTCGGCATGGGTGGCATTGAGCCGTTGAATCGCGGTATCCATGTCGAACAGCAGCGCGCGCTGCGTGTCGCTGCGCACGAGGCTCTTCACCCAGAAGAAACTGGCCACGCGCGCCCCGCGCGTGACCGGCGTCACCTGATGCAGACTCGTCGCCGGATAGACGATCATGTCGCCGGCAGGCAGCTTCACCTGCTGCACGCCGTAGGTGTCTTCGATCACGAGTTCGCCGCCGTCGTATTCGTCGGGGGCGCTCAGAAACAGCGTCACCGACACGTCGGTGCGCAGCTTCACGCCGTTCGGCAGCACGCGCACCGCGCCATCGACGTGGCTGCCGAACTGCATGCCGCCCTCGTAGCGATTGAAAAGCGGCGGATAGACCTGGTTGGGCAGCACCGCGCTGATGAACAGCGGATTGCGCTCGATCGCCGCGACGATCACGTCGCCGAGTTCGCGCGCGAGTGTCGAGTGCTCGGCAATCTGCTGGTTGCGCTTGACGGGCGCGCCCTGATAGCCGGCCGTCGCGCGGCCATCGACCCACGCGTCGCCGGCTTGATCGAGCCGTTCGCGCATGAAGCGCAATTGCGCGGCGTCCAGTACCTTCGGAATGTGCAGCAGCATAGTGTGTCCTTCGCGTCGGCTTGCCGTTTGAAAAGCGGCAAGCCTAACGCATCCGCTCAGTGCGGATCAAAAGTGCGGATCAAAAGCGCGCGTCAGAAGCGGTAATCGAAAGTCGCGAGGAGCGTGCGGCCGATGCCCGGCACCGAGCGTCCGCCGTCCGACGGAATCAACGCGTCGTAGTAGTACTTGTTGGTCAGGTTCAGCAGGTTCAGGCGCACGTCGTACTTCTTCGCGTGATAGGCCGCGGTCGCGTCCCAACGCGTGTAGCCCGGCACCTTCACGTAGTTCGTATTCGACGCGTAACGCGGCGACATGTAGATCGGACCGCCGCCGATTTCCCAATGCGGCGTGATCGCATACGTGGTCCAGAACGTCAGCGTGTTGCGCGGCGTGTTGGCCGGCGTGTGGCCCTGGGTGCCGTCGGCCGCCTTCAGGATCGTCGCGTCCATGTAGGTGTAGCCGCCGAAAATCTGCCACTTGTCGGTGATGTGCCCCGTCACGCCCGCCTGGAAGCCGTCGACGCGAATGTCGCCCGCCAGTTCGTATTCGGTCGACGACACCTGGGTGCGCGCGTTGTCCATTTCCTCGCGGAACAACGCCGAGTTCAGCGAAATATTGCCGCCGAACAGATCCCACTTGCCGCCGACTTCATACGACTTCGTCGATTCCGGCGCGAGGTTCTGCGTGAGGTTCGTGACCGTCAGCGTTTCGAGCGACGGGTTGAACGACGTGCCGTACGACACGTAGTACGACTGCCAGTCGCTCGGCTGATAGATGAGGCCCGTGCGCACGCTCGTGAAGTCGTTGGTCTGGCTCGCGTAAGCCGGCAGGCTGATCGTATTCCTGATCTCCGCCGAGAAGCGATCCCAGCGCAGACCGCCGATCAGCTTCCAGTGCGGCGTCAGCGTGATGGTGTCGTTCAGGTAAGCGGCGATTTCGTTCGCGCTCGAATCGGCGTAGTTGCCGACCGTGGTCGTCACGTTCGACGGCGTGCCCATGATCGGCGGATTGAGCATCGGCACGATCGGCAGGTTGCTGCGCGTGTACGCCTGGTTCGTATAGCTATCGTGGCCCACTTCGACACCGGCGATCACGTCGTGCCTGATCGGCCCGGTGTTGAATTTGTATTCGAGCATCGTGTCGTTGTAGATCGCGTGATTCTCGATCACGCGGTCATGACTCTGCAGCTTGATGAACAACTCCGACGGCGACAGGGTCGTGAAGTTGCCGTTGCTCAACGCCGGGCTCGACGCAAGGGGCCCCGTCAGCACCGCTTGCGGCGCGGTTTCGCGCGCGTCGGTCATCGAGTGCGAGATCTGCGTCTGGTTCGTCAGCGTCAGGTCGGCGGAAAACTTGTGCTTGATCGCCGCGGTGAAGATCTGCACGTCCTGGATCGTGCTGTCGCTCGTCAAACCGTAGAACGTATTCTTCGGCACCGGCGACGGGCGGCCGTTCAGCGCCTGGATGCCGTAGTCGGGCATGTCGTAGTTGTGCTGGATCAGCGCCGACAGCGTGATTTCCGTCGGCGTGCCGATGCCGAAGCGCAGTTCCGGCGCGACGCCGAAGTCCTTGTTCTTCATCACGTCGCGCGTCGAGCCGAGGCTCTGGCCGAATGCGTTCAGGCGGATCGCCGAGGTGTCGGTGAGCTTGTGGTTCACGTCGACGGTGGAGCGGTAGCGGTCGTCGGTGCCGATCATGCCGGAGACTTCCGCCGAATCCGTCAGGTTCGCCTTCTTGCTGACCTGGTTGATCACGCCGCCGGTCGAGCCGCGGCCGAACAGCATCGACGACGGACCGTAAAGCACTTCGAGCGATTCGAGGTCGAACGTGTCGCGGTAGTACTGGTTGCGGTCGCGAAAGCCGTCCAGATAAATGTCGTTCTGCGCGGTGAAGCCGCGCAGGTTGATGTTGTTGCCGATCTGGCCGCCTTCGGCCGCCCCGATCGTCACGCCGGGCGCATTGCGCAGCGCGTCCGTAAATGACGTCGCGCCCTGCGACGCGAGCAGATCACGGTTGATCACGGTCACGGTCTGCGGAATATCGCGCAGCGCGGTCGGCGTCTTGGCGCCGACGGTCGCGCGGTCGGCCTGGAAGTCCTGCTGGGCGGCCTGAGCCTGCACGCCGATGGTTGGCAGCGTCTGCGCGTCGGCGGCGGGTGCGTTGTTCTGTGCGTTGTTCTGTGCGTTGTTTTGTGCGCGCGCCGGCGCGCTAGAAGTGGCCGGTTGCGATGCGCTTTGCGGAGCGCTCTGCGCGAGCGCCGGAGTCGCCAAAGGAATGGCAAAAGCGAGCGCTAGCGCTGTCGCGAGCGGCGTGTGATTGAGCATGGAAATCCCGTCAGAAATGCGCTTGTCAAATTCGCATCATCGACGTCGAATTCATGACAAAGTCGCAAATGGCTGGCTGCCGCTCTCGCTAGTGGGAGGTGGAGATGACGGGATGGCTGGCTTGGTTTAAATGAGAATCGCTATCATTCCACATGCATGAAGGGGCATCAATCGCGGCGCACATTACTTTGCGTCAGGGATTTGTTTCTGTTTTTTACGAGCGAAGGGTTTTTGTAATATCAGACCCCTTGATCATGTTGATTTATTACATATTGTAATTCGATGCAGGCAAAAAGCTTATTTGCGGCAAGTTCATGGTCCAAATCAACATTACGCTAATTCTTTCATTTCAATAACTTCAGCTAACAACGGTCGCGCGCATCGAATCGCGAGTCCGTTTATCCTTTTTACAACACTGCATACAACATCGCAGTCCCGCCCTCCCGGCAAGCGTTTTCGTTCCCCTCTGGAGTCGACCTTATGCAATATCGCCAATTCGGCCGCACTGGCCTGACCGTTTCGCGCCTGTGTCTCGGCACCATGACCTTCGGCCTGCAAACCGAAGAAGCCGCATCGCACCGCATTCTCGACACCGCTGCGGACGCCGGCGTCAATTTCATCGATACCGCCAACGTCTACCCGCTCGGCGGCGGCGAAAATCTGGCCGGACGCACCGAGGAAATCGTCGGACGTTGGCTGAAGGGCAAGCGCGGGCGCTTCATCGTCGCGACCAAGGCGGTCGGCAAGATGGGACCCGCCGCGTGGGATCAAGGCGCCTCGCGCAAGCACCTGCTCGATGCGATCGACGCGTCGCTAAGCCGCCTCGGCACCGACTACGTCGACCTGTACCAACTCCATTCCGACGACGCGAAAACCCCGCTCGACGAAACGCTCGAAGCGCTCGACGTGATCGTGCGCTCGGGCAGAGCACGCTATATCGGCGTATCGAACTTTCTCGCGTACCGGCTCGCGCGGGCTTTGGGACGCGCGGATGTGCTGCGCGTCGCGCGCTTCGTGTCGGTCCAGCCGCGCTACAACCTGCTGTTTCGCCAGATCGAGCGCGAGTTGCTGCCGTTGGCCGCCGAGGAGCAACTGGCCGTGATGCCGTATAACCCGCTCGCGGGCGGCCTGCTGACCGGCAAGCACCGGCTCGATGACGCGCCCGCCGAAGGGCGCTTTACCGAAAGCGTCGGCAAGGCTGGCGCGATGTATCACGAACGCTACTGGCACGAGCGCGAGTTCGAGACGATCGAAAAGCTCAAGGCGATCGCCGCACCGACCGGCGAGTCGCTGGCGAAGGTGTCGCTTGCATGGGTGCTCGCGAATCCGCTGATCACATCGGCGATCATTGGCGCGAGCCGCGCGGAGCAATTGAGCGATACGCTCGCGGCGGCCGAGTTCACACTCGATGACGCGATCAAGGCGCAGCTCGATGAAGCGAGCGTGCAGTATCGCTGGGGGGATGCGGCGCGCTAGGCGGGTTCCGGCATCTCACGCGCGGCCGGCGGACACCGTCCGAAATAGCCGGGACCGCCGGTGCGATTCGTGCCGGAGACGCCGCCCGGCGGCGCGGCTTCAGCCTCGGCGAGTCCGGTCGTGCCTGGCGCGATGCCGTAGACGATCCAGTGCACGATGCCGCGGCCTTTCGCGTGATAGCCGTAGCCCACGCCCCCTCACTTCGGCTTGAACCGCCCCGTCTTCTGTATCGCCTCCGGATACTGCCGCGTCTCGCGCACCGACAGCGGATGCCACAAGCGCGCCCCGCCCTCGATCCCCGCGTCGTTCGATACGGTCGCCACGTTGGCAGGCAACGTGAACTTGATGCGCGCCGCGTTGCCGCCGCCGATCCACAGCTTGTCGTAATTGACGAGCGAATCGAGAATGCCGATCACCTTCTCGACGCGCCGGTTCCAACGCTTGTTGCCGACCTGCTCGCGCGCGGCCTCGCCGATGTATTCGTCGTACGCGACGCCCTTCTTGCTGACCGGATGATGCGCGAGTTCCAGATGCGGCATCAGCTCGCCATCGCGGAACATCGCGGTGCCCGCGCCAGTGCCCAGCGTCAGCACGAATTCGAGGCCGTGCCCTTCGATCGCCGCGAAGCCCTGCATCTCGGCATCGTTGATCATCCGCACGGGCAAGCCGCCGAGGCGCTGGGCAAGCGAATCCGCGAGCGCAATGTCGTGCCAGCCTTCGATGCCGAAGTGCGGCGCGGTCAGAATGCGGTTGTCGCGCACGACACCCGGAAAGCCGATCGAGATACACGCGGGCGGCGCCTGCTCGACGAGCGGCGCAACGAGTTGCGCCAGCGCGTCCACCAGTTGATCCGGCGTGCACGGATGCGGCGTCGCGACGCGCACACGCTCGGTTTTCATCTGCCCATCGGCGTCGATGATCGCGGCCTTCAGGCCGGTGCCGCCGACGTCGATCGCGAGAATGTTCTCGCCGCCGCTTTTCGGCGCGTTCACCTTCACTGCGTTCTTCCTGCTTGTTGCCACGATGTCCCCCGATTGTGTTGAGGCGGTTGCGTTGTGTGTCTGCGTATTTTCAAACGAGCCTGTTCCAAGAATCGTTACGACTTGCCGCCGGGCGTTTTCTGCTGCAATGGCCGCCACGTGTGACCATGGCGCGCGAGCAGCGCGTCGGCTTCGGCCGGCCCTTCGCTGCCGGCCGCATAACCGTGCACCGCGAGCGCACCGCCGCTCTTCGGATGCAGCACGTCGTCGACCGCGCACCAGCTCGTCTCGATGCTATCGGCGCGCTGGAACAGCGTCGCGTCGCCAAGCATACAGTCGTACAACAGCGTCTCGTAGCCGACGTTCGCGCTCTGCGCGAAGAAGTCGTCATAGTTGAACGACGATCGCACCGGGCCGACCTGCATCACCGGCCCCGGCGTCTTCACGTTGAAATCGAAGCTCGTGCCGTGCGTCGGATCGATCCGGATGGTCAGCACGTTCGGCGTCAATGCCTCGACCGGCGTGTCGCGGAACAGAAGGAACGGCACCTGCCTGAGCTGCACCGAAATCTCCGTGCGGCGCACCGCAAGCCGCTTGCCGGTGCGCAGATAGAACGGCACGCCGGCCCAACGCCAGTTCTCGATGAACACGCGCGCCGCCGCGTAGGTTTCCGTCGTGCTGCCGGGCGCGACGTTGGGTTCCTCCCGATAGCCCACACCGGCGGGACCGTTTTCGTATTGGCCCAATACGACGTCGTCTTGCGTCAGCGGCTGGATTGCGTCGAACAGGTCGGATTTCTTGTCGCGCACGGCCTCAGCATCGAACGAATTGGGCGGCTCGATCGCGACCATGCCGAGCAGCTGGAACAGGTGGTTCGGCACCATGTCGCGAAACGCGCCGGTCTGCTCGTAGAACTTGCCGCGCCCTTCGACGCCGATCGTTTCCGCCGCCGTGATCTGCACACAGTCGATGTACTCGCGCCGCCAGACCGGCTCGAACATCGCATTCGCGAAGCGCACGGCGAGAATGCTCTGCACCGTGTCCTTGCCGAGAAAATGATCGATGCGGTACACCTGCGATTCCTGCGCATACGACAGGATGTGCGCGTTCAGATCGCGCGCCGAAGCGAGATCGGTACCAAACGGCTTCTCGATCACGAGGCGGCGGAACCCGCCGCTCGCCGCGTCGCCTTCCTTCAGCAAACCGGCCTTGCCGAGCCGTTCGGAGATCGGTTTGAAAAAGCGCGCGCTGACCGCGAGGTAGAAGATCGCGTTGCCGCCTTTCGCCTGATCGATCTTCTGCTTCAGCTTCGCGAACGTGTCGTCGGATTCGAACTCGCCCGACATGTATTCGAGGCGCTGCGCGACCCAGTTCCATGCGTTGTCGTCGAGCTTGCCGGCGTGGAAGGTGCTCGCCTTGTCGGCGGCGAACTGCTGCAGCGACGTGTGCAGCTCGTCCACCCATTCGCGCGTTTCGCGCTCGCCGTGATTGACGCCGATGATCTTCATGCCGTCGTCGAGCAGGCCATCGACCGCGAGGTTGTACAGCGCGGGCATCAGCAGACGTTTGGTCAGATCGCCCCCCGCGCCGAAGATCACGAGCGTGCACGGCGGTGCGGGCTTCTTGCCGGCCGGCGACGGCAACGCGTCGTGCGGACCCGCGCTGAGCTTGCAGCTGGGCGCGGGCGTGGCGTTGCGTTGATCGGATGGGGCGGAGGGGTTCGGAGTAGTCGACATGAGATTCACCTGGACCTTGGTAAGCCGATAGAACGAACGTGGCGATACTTGAAAGACCACGGGCGGCGCCGCACAGTTCAATTGCGCGCGGATGCTTACTTCGTCGGCACGCGCGCGCGGATGCTTACTTCGTCGTCGTGGCCGCGAGCGACGGAGCCGGTTCTTTCGACGCTGCCGGCGCTACCGCGGATGCGGATACAGATGCAGCGTCCGTCGCCATCGGAATCGGCGCGGGCGCCGGCGCCGGTTCGCCCGCGAGCGGCACGTTGCCCGACGCCGCCATCGCGCGCGGCTGCAGCAGCAACGCGACGAGCCCGGTCCACCCGGTCTGATGCGAAGCCCCGACGCCGCGTCCGTTATCGCCATGAAAATACTCGTGGAACAGGATCAGATCGTGTGAACGCGGGTCCGCCTGCAGCAGCGGATACGCGCCCATCACCGGCCGCTCGCCGTTCTTGTCCTTCAGGAACAGGGTGGTCGCGCGGCGCGCGAGTTCGTCGGCGATTTCGCTTAACGAGAACTTCTGCCCCGAACCGGTCGGATACTCGACACGGAACTCGTCGCCGTAATAGCGATGAAACTCGTACAGCGATTCGATCAGCAGATAGTTGACGGGCATCCACACCGGGCCACGCCAGTTCGAATTGCCGCCGAATACACGGGTATCGGATTCGGCCGGCAGGTACTTCACGCAGAAGCTGTTGCTGTTGTGCTGGAACACGAACGGATGATCGCGATGGAAACGCGACAGCGCCCGCACGCCGTGATCGGAGAGAAATTCGCTTTCATCGAGCGCACGCCGTAACAATGCCTTCATCCGGTGCCCGCGCAGCAGCGACAGCAGCAGCGTGTTGCCCTTACCGGGCTGGTTCCAGCGCGACACGAGCTTCGCGAGATCGGGCCGATGCTCGAGAAACCACACGAGGCGTTCGCGCAAGCCCGGCAAGCCGCCGTGCAGTCGCTCCTCGAGCGCGTGCACGGCGAACAGCGGGATCAGTCCGACGATCGAGCGCACGCGCATTGGAAAGTTGCTGCCGTCGGGCAGGCGCAGCTTGTCGTAGAAGAACTCGTCCTCGCTGTCCCACAGGCCCGTGTCGCAGCCGTCGTCGCAGCTGACGGCTTCCGCGATGTACAGGAAGTGCTCGAAGAACTTCACGCCGATATCGACGAACACGTGGTTCGCGTACGCGAGTTCGAGCGCGATGCGCATCAGGTCGAGCGCATACGCGGCCATCCACGCGGTGCCGTCGGCCTGGTCGATGTGGCCGCCCGTCGGCAGCGGCGACGAGCGGTCGAAGATGCCGACGTTATCGAGCCCGAGAAAGCCGCCCTGAAAAATATTGTGGCCGTCGGC
Organism: Paraburkholderia sp.; assembly: GCA_036264535.1. Classification (GTDB taxonomy): domain Bacteria; phylum Pseudomonadota; class Gammaproteobacteria; order Burkholderiales; family Burkholderiaceae; genus Paraburkholderia. The sequence continues at coordinate 12,632 of DATAQT010000477.1, forward strand.
GTCCTTGCGGTTCACCCACCACGAGAAATTCAGCAGCAGCTTGTGAAACACGAGTTCGAGGAAATCGCGGTCCGCTTTGCCGGTCAACGCGCGATCGATCTCGTACACGCGCCACGCGGCCCATGCATGCACGGGCGGGTTGGCGTCGCTCAACGCCCATTCGTAGGCGGGCAGCTGGCCGTTCGGATGCTGATAGCGGTCCTTCACGAGCAGCAGCAGTTGCTTCTTCGCGAACGCCGGATCGATTAGCGCGAACGCGGCCGCATGAAACGCGAGGTCCCACGATGCGTACCACGGGTACTCCCACTTGTCGGGCATCGACACGATGTCCGCATTGCACAGATGCCGCCAGTCCGTGTTGCGGCCCCGCTTGCGCCCGGCGGGCGGCCGCGGCTGCAGCGGATCGCCGTCGAGCCAGCGCTGCACGTCGTACTGGTAGTACTGCTTCGACCACAGCATGCCGGCAAGCGCCTGACGTTGCACGAGCCGTGCATCGGGATCGGTGATCTCGTGTTGCAACGCGCCATAGAATTCGTCGGCCTCGGCGATGCGGTGCGCGAACAGCGCGTCGGCGTCGAATGGCGCTTCATCGGTCACCGATTGCGGGTGCCAGCGCAAATAGACCACCGCGCGCCCATGCGGCGCGAATTCGAGCGCCGCATGGGCGGCGGCCTTGGTGCCCGCGTCGTGACGGATCGCGTTCGCGTCGCCATGCACGAGGTAATCGTTGAAGCCGTCCTTGTACGGGCCCGCGCCGTCCATGCCGAACAGCCGCTGCACGTTCGTGTCGTTCTCGCAGAACAGCCACGCTAGCTGCGGCGCGTCCTTCGACCACGCCGTCACGACGATCGGCTCGTGCACATGATGATGGCCAAGCAGACGCACCGTGCCGTCATGATCGGTGCCCGCGACGAGCTTCGGCTTGTCCTTGTTCTCCTTCCACGACCACGAGTTGCGCGCCCAGATCTGCGGCAGCACGTCGAGCGACGCCGCCTCGTCCGCGCGATTTTCGATCGTCACGCGCATCACGATGTCGTCGGGCGTGTGCTTCGCGTATTCGACCTGCACGTCGAAATAGCGCAGATCGTCGAACACGCCGGTATCGAGTATTTCGTACTCCGGCATATCGCCGCCGCGGCGCGCGTTTTCGTCGATCAGGTCCTGGTAGGGATAGGCCGCATGCGGGTACTTGTACAGCATGCGCATGTACGAATGCGTGGGCGTGCCGTCCAGATAGAAGTACAGCTCCTTCACGTCCTCGCCGTGATTGCCCTGCGAGTTCGTCAGGCCGAACAGGCGCTCCTTGATGATCGGGTCCTTGCGATTCCACAACGCGAGCGACACGCACCAGCTGAGCCGGTCGTCGCCGAAACCGGCGATGCCGTCTTCGCCCCAGCGGTAGGCGCGGCTGCGCGCATGGTCGTGCGGAAAGGAATCCCAGGCGGTGCCGTCCGCGCTGTAGTCCTCGCGTACCGTGCCCCATTGGCGTTCGCTCAGATAAGGCCCCCAGCGCTGCCAGTGGCCGCAGTCGGCCGAATGCAGGCGAGAACCTTCGATCGTGGCAAGCAGATTGGCAGCGCGCAGCGGTGGCATCAGAACGTCCTTGCAACAGGCCTGGCGGTGGGACCCACATCGTAGCGCGGTTTACGCGCCGTTGCGCTCGAACCGGGCAAGCAGACTTTCGACGCGCAGCAGCTCGCCGAGCGACCACGCCTGGAACGGCGTGCCGGCGGGCGCGTGCGGCGCGTCGCCGTCGGCGATCTCGGACAGGTGGTCGAGGCCCGCGTGATCGAGGTGCGCGTACAGCGGGGCGAGAAAACGCGAGCGCGCCTGCGCGAGGTTGTCGGCACTGGCGCCGTTGACTCGCAGCCACGCTTCGACGAACGGGCCGATCAGCCACAGCCACACGGTGCCCTGATGATAGGCGCCGTCGCGCGCGAGCGGCGTGCCGCCGTAGTGGCCGCGATAGGCGGGATCGGCGGGCGCGAGCGAGCGCAGGCCGAGCGGCGTCAGCAGTTGCGCTTCGACCTGGTCGAGCACCGCGCGCGCGGCCGCGCCTTCGAGCAGCGCAAACGGCAGGCCGCCGATCGCGAAGATCTGGTTCGGTCGAATCGAGCGATCGAGCGTGCCCGGCACATGATCGACATCGACGTTATCGAACAGCGCCTGTGTGGCGGGATCGACGAAGCGTTGGCGAAACGCCAGCGTCGCGCGCTCGGCCGCCTGCCGCCACTGAGGATTCCATGCCGACGCGATGCGCAGCGCGTTGATCCACAACGCCTGCACTTCGACCGGTTTGCCGATACGCGGTGTGACGACCCAGTCGCCCACTTTCGCGTCCATCCAGGTCAGTTGCACGCCGGGGACGCCGGCGCGCAGCAGGCCGTCGTCGGCGCAGGCGCCGATGTTGAAGCGCGTGCCGTTCGTGTAGCCGGTGAGGATCGTCTCGGCGGCTTGCTGCAGATGCGCGCGCGTTTGCGCACTCGCATGCGGCGCGGCCAGATAGTCGTGAACGGCGACGATGAACCATAGCGAGGCGTCGACCGAGTTGTATGCGGGCGCATCGCCGTAGTCCGGGAAGCAGTTCGGCAGCATGCCTTCGGATAGCGTGCCCGACCATTCGAGCAGGATCGCTTCGGCGTCGTCGAGACGGTTCGACGCTATCAGCAGACCGCGCATCGCGATGAAGGTGTCGCGGCCCCAGTCGGTGAACCACGGAAAGCCCGCGAGGATCGTGCGCCCTTCGTTGCGCGTGACGACGTAGGCGTCGGCCGAGCGTTGCAGGCGCGAACCG
>DATAQT010000002.1:0-13341 GCA_036264535.1 Paraburkholderia sp.
GATGCGGAAGCGGCCAGCGGTTTGATCTGCATGTTGCGCATCATCTGTGTTCTCCCTGTTTGCTGTCGTGGTGTTTCCGTGGCGCGCAACGGGTGCGCCAGTCTCGATGTTGCAAATCGCATGCCGCGGCACTGATCTGAAGGAAGGCTGCGCCGGGTCAGGCCCGCAAGTTGCTTAGAGACCCCGTCTGCTGCCGTGCGCGCTGCGCAATCTCCGCTGCGCGCGCTTCCAATGGCTACACTGGGACAACGAGCAGCAAGAAGACGTGGAAAGGCAGTGGAAAAAAGTGCACATGCACACCCCTGAAATACCGACCTCCTTGCGTCCACCTGGAACACCTATGTCATCCCCAGCCAGCTACTCGACGCGCATTGCCGAAGGCACACCTTTTCCGCTCGGTGCGACATGGAACGGCAGCGGCGTCAACTTCGCGCTGTTCTCCGCGCACGCGACGAAAGTCGAACTGTGTCTGTTCGACGAAACCGGTGAGCACGAACTCGAACGGATCGAGCTGCCCGAATACACCGACGAGGTATGGCATGTATTCGTGCCGAATCTGAAGCCGGGCGCCGTCTATGGATATCGCGTGCATGGTCCTTACGAGCCCGAGAATGGGCATCGCTTCAATCCGAACAAGCTGCTGCTCGATCCGTACGCGAAGGCGCACATCGGCGAACTGAAATGGGCGCCGGAGATTTTCGGCTACACGCTCGATTCGGACGAGGCCGATCTGTCGTTCGACGAACGCGACAGCGCGCCTTTCGTCCCGAAGTGCAAGGTGGTCGACGCGAATTTTTCGTGGAGCCATCCGGAGCGCAACGCGCTGCCGTGGGAACGCGTGATTCTCTACGAGACGCACGTGCGCGGCTTCACGAAGCGTCATCCGGAAGTGCCCGAGCGGTTGCGCGGCACGTTCGCGGGGCTCGCGCAGCAGCCGGTGCTCGACTACATCCGCGGCCTTGGCGTGACCTCGGTCGAACTGATGCCGATCCAGACCTTCGTCAACGACAGCCATCTGCTCGACAAGGGGCTCACGAACTACTGGGGCTACAACACGATCGGCTTTTTCGCGGCCGATCCGCGTTTCTTCGCCTCGTCGACCGAATCGGTCGGCGAGTTCAAGGATATGGTCGACCGCTTTCATCTGGCCGATCTCGAAGTGATACTCGACGTCGTGTACAACCACACGGCCGAAGGCAACGAGCGCGGGCCGACGATCTCGTTCAAGGGCATCGACAACGCGTCGTACTACCGGCTGATGCCGGACGAGCCTCGCTACTACATCAACGATACCGGCACCGGCAATACGCTGAACCTGTCGCATCCGCGCGTGCTGCAGATGGTGACCGACAGCCTGCGCTACTGGGTCACCGAAATGAAGGTCGACGGCTTCCGCTTCGATCTCGCGACGATCCTCGGCCGCGAGGATCACGGCTTCGACGAGGGCGGCGGCTTTCTCGACAGCTGCCGCCAGGACCCGGTGCTCTCGAGCGTGCGCCTGATCGCCGAGCCGTGGGATTGCGGCCCCGGTGGCTATCAGGTGGGCGGTTTTCCGCCGGGCTGGGCCGAGTGGAACGATCGCTTCCGCGATACGGCGCGCGCGTACTGGAAAGGCGACGAGGGCACCGCCGCCGATCTCGCGACGCGCCTGACCGGATCGGGCGACAAGTTCAATCATCGCGGCCGGCGGCCGTGGGCGAGCGTGAACTTCATCGCCGCGCACGACGGCTTCACGCTGAACGACCTCGTCTCGTACAACGACAAGCACAACGAACCAAACGGCGAGGACAACCGCGACGGCCACTCGGACAACCGGTCGTGGAACATGGGCGTCGAAGGACCGACCGACGACGCCGAGATCCGCCAGCAACGCGAGCGCCAGAAACGCAATCTGCTCGCGACGCTGCTGCTGTCGCAAGGCACGCCGATGATTCTCGCCGGGGACGAATTCGGCCGCACGCAGCAAGGCAACAACAACGCGTATTGCCAGGACAACGAGATCAGCTGGGTCGATTGGGATGCGATCGACAACGACGGCCGCGCGCTGACCGAGTTCGTGCGCAATCTGACCACGCTGCGCCACCGCTTGCCGGTGCTGCGGCGCGGCCGCTTTCTGATGGGCGAATACAACGAGACGCTCGACGTGACCGACTCGCGCTGGCTATCGCCGGACGGCACCGACATCACGGAAGAGCAGTGGGCCGATCCGGCGATGCGATGCTTCGGCCTCGTGATCGACGGCCGCGCGCAGGCGAGCGGGATCCGCCGCCTCGCGTCCGACGCGACCTTGCTGCTGGTGCTCAACGCGCATCACGACGTCGTCAACTTCACGCTGCCCGAGATTCCCGAGGCCGAGGGCTGGACCTGCCTCGTCGACACCAACATGCCGGTGCGCGCCGAACTGCCGCAATTCAGCGCGGGCGACGCCTACCAGGTGACGGGCCGCTCGCTGCTGCTGTTCGCGCTCGAAGCGCCGAGCCGGGCGACGCAGCGCGTGTTCGACCGCCTCGAAGAGCAACTGACTTCCGACGAAGCGGACGCTCCATCCGACTCGTAAGCGACGCCGCACCCCAGGTACAACGCTTGCTCTTTCTATCGGTGACACACGCACGCGTCTTCGCGTTTTGCCACGGCAGGCGCGCGTACACAAACAGCCAGGGAGGGGTAAACAAAATGGAACAGGAACCGAGCGTCGACGAGCAGATTCGCACGCGTGCCTACTATTTGTGGGAGCAGGCGGACGAGCCGAAGGGCAAGCCCGAGCAGTACTGGGAGCAGGCGCGCAGTGAGATCGAGAAGGAGGCGCCACCGGTCGAGAGCGGACCGGTATCGGGCGATACGATGAAGTAAGCATTGTTGTTCAACGGACCCGTTGCCCCCCACCCGAATTTCGCTCCCCAAGATGAACGACATACCCGAGCCGCGCGGCACGAGACCCGCCGCGCGCATTCAGGCGGCGTCCGCCGCATTCGGCATCGAGGGCCTCGTCACGTTCGGCGTGGGCGTAATCGCGGTCGCGTGCCTCTACTTCGCGAGCGCGGTGATGATTCCAATCACGCTCGCGATCCTGTTGAGCTTCCTCGTCGCGCCGCTCGCCGATGCACTGTGCCGGCTCAAGCTCGGTCATGTGGCGTCGGTGTGCGCGGCGGTGCTGATCTCGGTGTCGGTCATCGCGCTGCTGTGCGCCGCGATCGCCACACAGCTGACCGATCTGGCGGCCGGCATGCCGCGCTATCAGGCGACCATCGAGCACAAGCTCGACACCGTGCACAGCCTGACGATCGGCAGGCTGAACCGTTTCGTGAGCGAAGCAGGGCAGGCGTTGCAGCGCGCGACGATCGAGCCGCCGCAACCGGATGCGCCGAACGGCGCGGCGGCCGCGGCGGCCCCGCATGCGTCGGCGGCGCTGCCGGTGGAAGTGCGCGAGCCGGTGCCGACACCGTTCGAGCTCGCGCGACGCGTGCTGTCGCCGGCCATCAGTCCGCTGGAAACTGCCTTCATCGTCTTCGTCGTCACGATCGTGATCCTGCTGCAACGCGACGACCTGCGCGATCGCGCGATCCGGCTATTCGGCTCGCGCGACCTGCATCGCACGACCACGGTGATGGACGAGACCGCGCGGCGGCTGAGCCGCTACTTCGTGTCGCAGCTCGGCGTGAATACCGGCGTCGGCGTCGTGATCGGTGCGGGGCTGTTTCTGATCGGCGTGCCGAGCCCGATCCTGTGGGGCATTCTCGCGGCGCTGCTGCGGCTCGTCCCCTACGTCGGCATCTGGCTCGCGGCGACGCTGGCCACCGCGCTCGCCGCCGCGGTCAGTCCCGGCTGGGCGATGGCGATCTGGTCGCTGGTGCTGTTCGTGGTCGCCGAGCTGGCGGTCGGACAGGTGGTCGAGCCGTTGCTGTATGGGCGCAGCACCGGCCTGTCACCGTTTTCGGTGGTGGTCGCGGCGATCTTCTGGAGCTGGATCTGGGGGCCGATCGGCCTGATCCTGTCGACGCCGTTGACGCTGTGTCTGCTGGTACTCGGCCGGCACGTGCGGCGCCTCGAGTTTCTCGACGTGCTGCTCGGCGATCAGCCCGCGCTGACGCCGATCGAAAACTTCTATCAACGCGCGCTTGCGGGCGACCCCGATGAAGCGATCGAGCAGGCCGAGTTGCTGTTGCGCGAGCGCTCGCTGTCGGCTTACTACGACGAAGTCGCGATCAAGGGCTTGCGGCTCGCGGCCAACGACGTGATGCGCGGCAGCGTGACGAGCTCGCAGCTTGCGCGCATCGAGGCGACGACCAACGATCTCGTCGATGGCCTCGACGGTTACGAGGATCGCGAGCCCGCGCCATTCGCGACGCAGGCAAACTGGGGCGCAGTGGGACCGATCGCGCCGCTCGACGAAACGCAGGCCACGCAGGTCATGCCTCAGCCGCTCGACGCCATGAGGAGCGGCATCGACCCCACCGCGGTCGCGCCAGGACCAACGCACAGCCCGGAGCAGCCGCCGATCCGCGAAGCGTCCACGACCGCGCCCGTGCTCGCCTGGCATGCGCCGACGAACCGCGTGCTGTGTCTGCCGGGCCGTGGTCCCCTCGATGCGCTCGCGACGACCATCCTGCTGCAGCTGCTCGGCAAGCACGGCTTCGCGGCCCGCTCGTTGCCGCACGAGGCGGTGTCGCGCGCGGCGATCGACAGCCTCGAGGCGGACGATGTCGGCATCGTCTGCATTCTGTATCTGCAAATCGACGGCATTCCGCCGCATCTGCGCTATCTGGTTCGGCGCATTCGCGCGCGTTTGCCGAAGGTGTCGGTGGTGGTCGGGCTATGGACGCCCGAAGATGCGGAGCAGGGCAGCGCAGATTCGCAAGGCTCGCTGGAAGCGGAATGCACCGTGACGTCGTTGCAGCAGATGCTGGCCGCGTGCCAGCGCATCGACGCGACGCCGACGGTGATTACCGAGCCGCAGTTCGAGGATGGCTGACGATCCGCCACCGCCTGTCGGCGCGCGTCGCCGCGCGCCGCATTGCGCCTATCGGCCGGCGGGCTTGTCGTGCCCGGTCTTTGCCTTGTCCGTCTCCGGTTCGAGCTTCGTGGTGCCGCCCGTGGAGGGCGGATCGCTTGCCGGGAAGCTGTCTTCGACCTGCCTGTCGATCTGCTTTTCGCTCTTTTCAGAGTGCGGATGCTTTTCCTTGTGTGTCGTCATGATGGCTCTTTCCTCCAGATTGAACGGCAAGAAAACGGGCGCTTCGTCGTCACTTCGAGGCCGCCGGTTCCGGCGCGCTGCGCGCCGCTTCACCGATGATGGCAAGCGCATCTGCGCGCGACAGTCCGCCGCGCATCGCGTCGGAGAGCCGCGCGGTCAGCGCGTCGCGCTCGCAGGCGAGCACCGCGTCGACGTTGCCGTCGCGCACGTACAGCGCGATGAAGGGCGGATGATCGAGATCGCCATCGATGACGATCTCGTCCCACTCGCCCGCGTGGCCGAGGTACTCGAAGTTCTTGCCATAGTGATAGGTCCAGAAATACGGCACGTCGTCATAGCGATTGCGCGCGCCGCACATGTTCTGCGCGGCGATGCGCGCATGCTGCTGCGCGACGCGCCAATGTTCGATCCGCACCGGCTCCTCGTTCTCGTGCAGCGAAAACACGGCGATATCGCCGGCCGCATAGAGACCGCACGCGGCGTGCATGCCCGCATTGACGACCACGCCGCCGTCCTTCTGCAACGGCAGTCCTTCGACAAAACCGGTGGCCGGCGCAACCCCGGTGCCGAGCAAGACGACATCGGCGGCGATGGCCTCGCCGCTGTCGAGCATCACCGAATGGACGTTGCCTTCCTCGCCCTCGAGCGACGCGACCTTCGCGTCGAGATGAAACGTCACGCCGTTGCTTTCGTGCAGCGCGCGGAACATCTGTCCCGCACGCTCGCCGAACTGCTTCAGGAACGGCACCTTGTCGCGCGAAATCACGGTGACGGGCACATCGTGCTTGCGCAACGCGGACGCTACTTCGAGGCCGATGAAGCTGCCGCCGAGAATCGCGACGCGGGTTTGGGACGCGTCGTCGCCGAGCGCGTCGACCAGCGCGGCGGCATCGTCGAGGTGCCGCAGCACGTGAACCCCACCGAGCTCGCAGCCGGGAATGTCGGGCACTTGCGGCGCGCTGCCGGTCGCCAGCAGCGCGGTGTCGTATCTGAGCGGCTCGATGCTTTGCTCGCTGCCGCTAACGCCGGTTTCGAAATAGATCGCGCGCGCCGGCACGTCGAGCCGCGCGACCTTCGCGACGATCCGCTCGATGCCGTGCGTGTGCAGCCAGTCGGGCGGCAGCAGCGGTGGCACGTCGGCGGGCGTCATTTCAAACGACGGCACGAATTTGCTCAGCGAGGTGCGGTCGTAGGGCGCGTGCGCTTCGTCGCCGATCAGCGTGATGCGGCCCTCGAAGCCGCACTCGCGCAACGTGACACAGGCGGCGGCACCCGCCGCGCCCGCGCCGATCACCACGTAGTGCTTTGTTTGCACGGTGGCGTCGTCGGGTGGCGTGTGCACCGCCGGCTCGGGGCGCGCGATTTTGTCCGCCGAGACCTGCACATCGTCGCCATCGAGCGTGACCGGGTAGCGATCGAGCGGCAGCAGCGCGGGCGGCTCCAGCACGTTGCCGGTCGCGACGTCGAACGTGCCCTTGTGCCACGGACAGATGATGCGGCCGTGGCACAGCGCGCCCTCGTCGAGCGGGCCCCCGGCATGGGGGCAATCGGCGGAATACGCGTGCACGGTGTCGCCATCGCGCACGAGCAGGATCGGCGTGTCGTCCACGGTTACGCGCACGGCGCGGTCCGCCGGCAATTCCGATAGCCGCGCGACGCGGCGGGCAGGCGTGGACATGGTGAGGCCTCGCGAAACGAAGGCTCGCGCAGCGCACGGCAACGCGTCGCGAGCAGTGACAGAGACAGGTTTGCGATCAGGCATCGACAGGCAGCAAGCGCTGTGCCTGCACGCGTTGCCGGAGTGATGTTGTCAACCTGCTTGGGAAGATAGGCCGAGTTGCTGTAAATTTCGAGACAGGGGAATTAGCGCGCGAACAGCGGCGTGCGAATACGTAGGCAATGCCTTCCCTGGCCGTATGCAAATTTCGTGGAGCAGGTGACCGTGCAGCGCGCAGAACGTGTCGCAGTCGATGTGCCGATGCCGTCGCGCAACTTCGCGGCGACTCGGCGCGTGCTGCTGATCGTGCTGGCCGTGTCGATTGTGGTTCCGCTGGCCTGCCTGGTGGGCTACGGCTACTTCGACTACCAGCGCCGTATCGTCGATGCGAACGATATGATCGACCGCATCGCGCGGGTGGCCGAGGAGCAGGCCGTCAAGGTGCTCGACCTGAACCGGCAGATGGCCTCGCGCGTGATCGAGCTACTCGGCAATTCGGACGATGCGCAGATCCGCGCGCGCGCGGGCGAATTGCACGAGCGTCTGGAGAGCATCGGCGGCGATTTTCCGCAGGTGGCGTCGATCGCGCTGCTCGGCGTGAACGGTGAACTGCTCGCGACGAGCGTCACGTATCCGACGCCGGCAGTGACGGTCGGCCAGCGCGACGACTTTCTCGCCGCGAAGGCGATGCGCCCGCAGCCGTATTTCTCGCTGCCGATGTTCGGCATGCTGTCGAAGACCGACGTGTTCACGACCGCGATCGGCCGCTCGGGCGCGGATGGCCAGTTTCTCGGCGTGGTGACGGTGGCGCTGCGCGATGAATACTTTTCGCGCTTCTATCGCGAGCTGACCAACGGCGACCCGTCGCTCGCGCTCGCACTGTATCGGCAGGACGGCAATCTGCTGGTGCGCTATCCGCCGTGGCCGCCCGGCGTGCGGCTCTCGGTGCACAGCGCGTTCATGTCGGCGTTGCGCGACAAACAGCTGTTTGGCCATGTGCGTCTGAATTCGACCGTCGACGGTATCGAGCGGCTGCTCGCGTTTCGCCGCGTCGGCGACTATCCGTTGTATGTGATGAGCGCGTACGCGACATCGTCGATCGCGGCGGCCTGGCGCACCCACTTCCTGCTGATCGCGGCGCTGACGGCCGTGCCTTGCATCGCGATCTGGGGGCTGGTGCTGTATTCGCTGCGTCAGCTCGAAGCGGAGCGGCGCGCGTGGGAGCGCTGGCAGGGCGAGGTCGCGATGCGGCTGTCGGCCGAGGCGTCGAGCCGGCAGTTGCAGCGCATGGGCGCGCTCGGCAATCTGGTCGCCAATGTCGCGCATGATTTCAACAACCTGCTGATGGTGGTGTCGGCCAACGTCGAGCTCGCGCGACTGAAGCATTACAACGATCTCGAGAAGGAAATGCTGGCGGTCGAGCGCGCCACCGCCACGGCGGAAGCGCTGACGCGGCGTCTGTTGAGCGTCGCGCGCAAGCAGCCGCTGAAACAGGAACCCGTCGAACTCGCGCGCTGGTTGCCGGCCGCCGCGCCGCTGATCGATGCGTCGCTCGGCGACACGATCGAACTGTCGCTACGCATGCCGGAGAGCCTATGGCAGGTGCTCGCCGATCCGACCGATCTCGAGTTCGCGATCATGAACATCGCGATGAACGCGCGCGCTGCGATGCCGCGCGGCGGCCACTTCGTGATCCGCTGCCAGAACAATCGGCTGGTGGGCAGCGATACGCTGCTGCCGGACGGCGAGTACGTGCTGATCGCCTGTTCCGACGACGGCGAAGGGATGTCCGAATCGGTCGCGCGACGCGCGTTCGAGCCGCTCTTCACGACCAGGCTGCGCGGCTCGGGCACCGGCCTCGGGCTCGCCCAGGTACTGTCGATGTGCGAGCAGGCAGGCGGGACCGCGAAGATCGACAGCGTGCCGGGCAGCGGCACGACGGTGCGGATCTTTCTGCCGCGCTATCGCGAACGCGCCGCGCTGGCCGGCGCCGACGCGCGCCAGCCGCTGCCGACGGCGGCCGCGGCCGTGCTGCTCGTCGAGGACAACGAGGAAGTTGCGGCCGGCGTGACCGCGGTGCTCGAAACCTTCGGCTGCGAGGTGCGCCACGAGCCGACCGCCGATCAGGCGTTCGACGTGCTGAGCGCCGGCGAGCGCTTCGAGCTCGTGCTCTCGGACATCCAGATGCCGGGCAGGCTGAACGGTATCGACCTTGCGGAAAAGATCCGCAGCGCGTGGCCGTCGCAGAAGATCGCGCTGATGACCGGTTACGCCGACGAACTCGACCGCGCGCGGCGGCTCGGCATCGCGATTCTCGCGAAGCCATTCAATATCGACGAACTGCATGCGCTGGTGGCTTGCGGCACCTGAGGCCGCGGCACCGTTCGCGCATCGCGTCTAAAGGCTGTTTCTGTCCGCGGGCTTTTCCTGTCGTGCTGTGCTGCGGCACACCCCTTGCTGAGAAGAGCGTGAGGTATGCGCGTGCGGCCATGACGCGCCCGCTTCCTTTCGACACTCTCGACACCCAGGAGAATCACCATGAAGATCCGACACGCAGTGCTCGCTTCCACCTTGCTCGCGGCTTCATCGCTGGCGATGGCCCAGGGCGCGGGCGGTGGTGGTGGCGGCGGTCCGGCCGGCAACGACCCGAACACCAACGCCGCGACCTCGACGCGCGAGGGCGGCGACGCGTCGTCGACCCAGCATCACATGAAGAAGCACTCGAAAGCGAAGAAGCCCATGACCGACACGACCAACATGCCGGGCGCGAACGCGAGCAGCGACACGAAGGGGCAGTAAGCGCAACGTATCGAGGCAGCAGGGCGAGAGCGACTGCGCGACGCACAGGCGTTCGTCGCGCAGTCGCTCTCGCCACGGGTCAATCCTTTTCCATCGCCGCCTCATACTTGCCGAGCGCGGCCGCGCCGTTCAAACGCGCGCGCTTGAGCAAGGCCTGCTGCGCTTCCTTCACGTTGCCCGGCTGACCGCGCCACGCCTGCAACGGCGGCTCCTGCAACGCGCGCCCGTACGAAAAGCTCAGATTCCACGGCAGCGCGCCGAGCCGGTTCATCGCATTGAGATTGGCGGTGGCCTCCTCAGGCGACTGGCCACCCGACAGGAACACCAGACCGGGCACCGACGAAGGGACCGTCCGCTTGAGCACGCGCACGGTCGCCGCCGCGATATGCGCGGTGCTCGACGGCTGCTGATGCTCGGAGCCGGGCACCACCATGCTCGGCTTCAGCACGATATGTTCGAGCACCACGTGATGCCGGTGCAGCGCATGAAACACCTCGTGCAACACGGCCTCGGTCACTGCGGCGCAACGCTCGATCGTGTGATCGCCGTCCATCAGCACTTCGGGTTCGACGATCGGCACGATGCCGGCTTCCTGACAGATCGCCGCGTAGCGCGCGAGCGAATCGGCGTTCGCCTCGATCGCGAGCCGGCTCGGCAGGCTCGACGTGATGTTGTAGACGGCGCGCCACTTCGCGAAGCGCGCGCCTTGCCGCTTGTAATCGACGAAACGCTTGGCGAGGCCGTCGAGGCCTTCGGTGATCTCGTCGCCGGGAGCGAGCGCGAGCGGCACCTTGCCGAGGTCGACCTTGATGCCGGGCACGACGCCGTTCGCCGCGGCCACTTGCGGGAACGGCGTGCCGTCGTCGGCTTTCTGGCCGAGCGTTTCCTCGTAGAGGATCACGCCGCTCACGTACTCGCCGAGGCCGGGCGTCGTCAGCAGCAGGTTGCGATAGGCGCGGCGGTTTTCCTCGCTCGATTCGAGGCCGATCGTCTTGAAGCGTCTGGCGATGGTCGGGCCGCTTTCGTCGGCGGCGAGAAGGCCCTTGCCGGGTTGAACCATCGCGTTGACGGTGGCTTGCAGCTCGCTACGGGTGTCCATGAGGTGTGCTCCCTTGGGTAGGTCCGTTCGATGCGGTGTGCGACAGAGACGTCGGTGACAGATTCCTTTGCGTGACGGGTCGGTGAGGGGGCCTCACTCGCCGAGCAGATGCAACACGATATCGCGCGGCTGCGGGTGGCGCCGATGTTCGAACAGATACAGCCCCTGCCATGTGCCGAGCAGCATCCGTCCATGTTCGACCGGTACCGATAGCTGCACCTGCGTAAGCGCCGTGCGCAGATGCGCGGGCATGTCGTCGGAGCCTTCGGTGTCGTGCTCGTAGCGCTCGCTGTCTTCGGGCGCGACGGCTTCGAAGTAGCGTTCCAGATCCCGCCGAACCGATGGATCGGCGTTTTCCTGAATCAGCAGCGACGCCGACGTGTGTCGGCAAAACAGCGTCAGCAGACCGGTACGGATGTCCGTGTCGTCGACGAAGCGGCGCGCGTCGTCGGTAAATTCAACCAGACCGCGGCCGCGGGCCTGGACGCTTAAGTGATGGATGACCTGGCGCATGACGGATAGGGCCAATGAGGCGGTGAGAGAAGGGGGCCGACGCGCTGAGTGGCGGCCGGCTACGCGCAACGCGAATCAAAGCGACGCGAACGCATCCTCGATATCCTCGGCGCTGTGTGGCCGCACCACGCGCGCGACCTCGGCGCCGTCACGCATGAGCACGAGCGTCGGCCACAGCTTGACCTTGAACGAGCGGCCGAGCGGACGGCCGGGGCCGTCCTCGATCTTCAGGTGCCGCAGCTCCGCGTGCGGCGCGAGCGCTTGCCTGATCGAGGCCTGCGCACCCTGGCAAATGCTGCACCAGTTGGTGCCGAATTCGACGACGGTGACGCCGGGCAGCGCGTCGAGCTCTGCGCGCGTCGGGGCTTTCGGGGAATAAGCTGTCGGGGTGGTCATGCGTGCTCCGCTGCTGATCGTGTCCGGGGCGTGTCCGGAATGGGTCCAGATAGACGGGGCGCGCGCGCCGCGCCTGCCTGTCGCGGCGCGTCTCGCGCGGGTATTTGCAAAGGGTAGCAGCTATGCCGCGGCTCGTCAGCGAAGCGGCCGTGAGCTGCCGATGCGCGTAGTGTCGCCCCGGCGTGTTAAAAAGCGGGGCGCACGCGCTCGACCGATCGACCGATCGACGCGTCGCGTCATCGCAAAGAACCCGGCAAACAATGAACGCACGAATCTATCTGCAACATCCGCAACACAAAGACCCGATCGCGGTCGCGACCGGCTTCAGCTGGGGCGCGTGCCTGCTCGGCTTTATCTGGGCGCTGTCGAAGAGAATGTGGTTCGCCGCGTTCGTGATGCTCGGCATCAACGTGATCCTGCTCGGCATCGGACTGTGGGGCGAGACGGCCGATCTGATCGGTTTCGTGCTGTCGATCGTGTTCGCGCTCGGGTGCGGCGTGTATGGCAACCGGTGGCATCGCTGGACGCTCGAACAGCGCGGTTACGTCGTGATGTGACGCGCGCTCGATGCGGGCGCCCCGCGTGTCGTCGAAGGTGAGTTCAATTCGTCATGGAGGCGTTTCATGCTGATTGCATCCGCACTCGCTGGTCTTTCCGCTGACCGGTTCTCGACGCGCAGCGTGTCGCTGCGTCGTGGCGTGCTTGAGGTCGCGCTGGCCGCATCGTTGGCCATCGCGCCACTCGCCTACGGTGCCGACCCAGCGGCTCCCGCCGCGGTTGCAGCCACCGCGCCCACGCCATCCTCCGCCCCCGCCGACGACACCTTCCTGCTGACGATCTTCCTGCGCCACGACGAATCGAAGCCGCTGCCGCAGATCAACGATCAGCTACGCGCGCAGGGCTTCTTCAAAAGCTTTCCGCCGCCCGGTATCGAAGTCGTGTCGTGGTACGTGATGATGGGCATCGGCCAGGTCGTGACACTGCGCGTGCCCGCGAGCCGGCTACGCGAAGTGAACCGCGCGATCGAATCGACCGCGTGGGGCGGCTACCACACCGAGTTCTATCCGACTTACGACTACAAAGCGCAGGCGCAGCAAATGCGCGCAACTGAAGGCAAGTAGCGTCGAGCGTGCAACCAGCTTGTCGCTAACGGCACGCATCGTCACGACAGGGCGCGCCGCGCGAATTTGGGACGACACTTCGCGGGTTTACGCGAGCCACGCTCCGGGTCGATAATGCCCCGGTCGTTCCGGCCCCGAACCCGCGGCGACTATCGTGCCTCGCGGCGCTTTGATGCGCAGCGAAGCTCGCTCCACCTGACTCACTGTCCCCGTGTTGAAAACTGCGCGTTTTTTCGACCTGCTTCGCATTCCTGGCTTCAAGCCGCTCGCCGCCGCCACGCTGATGCTCGGCGTGGCGATGTCCTTCACCGCACCGTATCTGTCCCTCTTCGGCATCGAACGCGCCGGCATGACGCCATTCCGGCTCGGCATTTTCATGACGCTGATCGCCGCGAGCGGCGTGCTCGCGAGCACGCTCGCCGGGCGCTGGAGCGACAGGAGCGGGCGGCATCGACCGTTGCTGCTCGCGGCGTTGATCGCGGCCGCGCTCGGTTATCTGTGTCTG
>DATAQT010000072.1:0-16734 GCA_036264535.1 Paraburkholderia sp.
CACCGTATCGACGTTCACGTGAATCAGGGCTATTACCCGCCGCCGCAAGGTGCCGCGCTGCATCACCGTCTCGAGACGATCCGTCAGGAAGCGCATGACATGGCCGCGCAGCATGGCGGCGGTTTGTCCGCGGAAGAACAGCGCGTGCTGAATCAGGAGCTGGATAACGCCGCTCATGCGATCGGCGAGTAAGTCGGTCATCCTGCCCGGCATCCGGGCTTCCAGGTGAGCACCCACTCCTGCCCATCGCGCGGTGACGGATAGCATGAGGAGAAGCGAGCCAAAAGCGCGAGCCCCACGGTCCGCGCTTTTCTTTTTGGCGCCCCCACACCGCCCTGCCCGGCCCCACACCGCTCGCGGGCCTTTATTTGACAAGCCCCTGCCCGTCGCGTAAATTCGCCGCACGCGTCGGGAGAGAGCGCTGGCAGGCGAAAAACGCCGGCCGCGCCGCCGAAGGGGCACACCCGCAAACTCTCAGGCAAAAGGACCGACCGCGTCGAAAGAACCCGCCTTCAAGGGGTTTTTTCGCACTCTGGAGAGCGGCAGTAGCCATCCGCGTCGCACATCGTGCACAGCAGGCAGGCTGCCCACCGAAGGGGCGCGCGTTTCATCGTGACGGATCGAGCTCATTGAGCAAGTCGCGGTAGCGCAATCTCTCAGGTATCGAGGACAGAGGGGTCATGCAGAACCACGCTCGCAGGCACATCGCCGCGAGGCGTTGCGCCGCATGGCCTTTTTTGTTTCGCGAGACGCCCGAGGCCCCATGACCGAACTCAAACACACCCCGCTCCACGCCGCTCACCGCGCGCTCAACGCCCGCATGGTCGACTTCGGCGGCTGGGACATGCCCGTCAATTATGGCTCGCAGATCGAGGAACATCGCGCGGTGCGCACCGACGCCGGCATGTTCGACGTGTCCCACATGTGCGTGGTCGACTTCACCGGCGAGCGGGTGCGCGCGTTCTTCGAATACGCGCTCGCGAACAACGTCGCGAAGCTCCAGACACCCGGCCGCGCGCTCTACTCCTGCATGCTGAACCCGAACGGCGGCGTGATCGACGATCTGATCGTCTATTACTTCGCCGAAGACCACTTCCGCGTGGTCGTCAACGCCGGCACCGCCGATAAAGACATCGCCTGGTTCGGCCAGCTCAACGCCGAAGGCGGCTTCGGCCTCACGATCACGCCGCGTCGCGATCTCGCGATCGTCGCGGTGCAAGGCCCGAACGCGCGCGAAAAAGCCTGGCAAACGGTGCCGGCCGCGCGCGCCGCGACTGAAGCGCTCAAGCCGTTCAACGCCGCGCGCGTCGACGGAACGCCGTTTGGCGAGCTGACCATCGCCCGCACCGGCTATACCGGCGAAGACGGCTTCGAGATCATCGTGCCGGCTACCCATGTCGAAGCGCTGTGGAATGCACTCGCCGCCCAGGGCGTGCGCCCGGCCGGTCTCGGCGCGCGCGACACGCTGCGCCTCGAAGCCGGCATGAACCTCTACGGCCAGGACATGGACGACAACGTCTCGCCACTCGACGCCGGCCTCGCGTGGACCGTCGACCTCACCTCGCCGCGCGACTTCGTCGGCAAGAGCAAGCTCGAAGCCGACGGCTCGCGCGCCGCGTTCGTCGGCCTGATCCTGTTGAAGGACAACGGCAAGGCGGCTGGCGTGCTGCGCGCGCATCAGAAAGTCGTCACGCCGCACGGCGACGGCGAAATCACCAGCGGCACGTTCTCGCCGACCATGCAGGAATCGATCGCTTTCGCGCGCGTGCCGAAAGGCGTGCAGCCGGGCGATACCGTGCACGTCCAGATTCGCGACAAAGCCTGCCCCGCAAGCGTGGTAAAACTGCCGTTCGTGCGCAACGGCAAGGTGCTGGCGGTCTAAGCGGCCGGCGCACGCCCCCCTACATTCAAAACACAACCGAACAAACCGTTTAGGAGCATCCGATGAGCATCCCGGCCGATCTGAAATACACCGAATCGCACGAATGGGTCCGCACCGAGGCGGACGGCACGCTGACGGTCGGCATCACCGACCACGCGCAGGAAGCGCTCGGCGACATCGTCTTCTTCGAAGTCCAGGAACTGGGCAAGTCCGTCACCGCGGGCGACACCGTCGCCGTGATCGAATCGGTGAAGGCCGCTTCCGACATCTACGCGCCGGTTTCGGGCGAAGTCATCGAAGCGAACACGGCCGTCACCGACTCGCCGGACAGCGTCAACAGCGCGCCGTACGACAGCTGGCTGTTCAAGATCAAGCCGGCCGCCGACGCGACGCTCGACCGCCTGATCGACGCCGACGCGTACACGAAGTCGATCGGCGCCTGATTCACCTCCCGTTTTAACCGTCAGGCACGGCGCGCGCAAAATCGGTGCGCGCCGTGCCGCCAGGAACACCCATGAAGCTCGAACACCCGGATCGTCTGATGAACCGCACTCCTCTCTCGCTCGCCGCGCTCGAAGTGCACGACGCCTTCGCCGAACGGCATATCGGCCCGGATGCGGCCGACCAGCAAGCGATGCTCGAAGCACTCGGCTTCGCGTCGCGCGCGGCGTTGATCGACGCCGTCATCCCGAAGACGATCCGCCGCACCGAGGCGCTGCCGCTCGGCCCCTTCGGGCAGCCGAAGAGCGAAGCCGAAGCACTCGCCGCCTTGCGCGAACTCGCGGACAAGAACCAGGTGTTCCGCTCCTACATCGGCCAGGGCTATTACAACGCCCATACGCCGACGGTGATCCTGCGCAACGTGCTGGAAAATCCAGCGTGGTACACCGCGTACACGCCGTATCAACCTGAAATTTCTCAAGGCCGTCTGGAAGCGCTGCTGAACTTCCAGCAGATGGTCACCGACCTGACCGGCCTCGCGATCTCGAACGCGTCGCTGCTCGACGAAGCGACCGCCGCCGCCGAAGCAATGACGCTGTTGCAACGTGTCGGCAAGCCGAAGTCGAACGTGTTCTTCGTTGCCGACGACGTGCTGCCGCAAACCATCGAAGTCGTGAAGACGCGCGCGACGCCGGTCGGCATCGAAGTGAAAGTCGGCCCGGCCGCCGAAGCCGCCAACGCGAACGCGTTCGGCGTGCTGCTGCAATACCCGGGCGTGAACGGCGACGTGCGCGACTATCGCGCGCTGACCGAAGCGATCCACGCGGCGGGCGGCCATGTGGTCGTCGCCGCCGACCTGCTCGCGCTGACGGTGCTCACGCCGCCGGGCGAATGGGGCGCGGACGTCGCGGTCGGCAACACGCAGCGTTTCGGTGTGCCGGTCGGCTTCGGCGGCCCGCATGCCGCGTATCTCGCGGTGCGCGACGAATTCAAGCGGCAGATGCCGGGTCGTCTGGTCGGCGTAACGGTCGACGCGCAAGGCAACTCCGCGCTGCGTCTCGCGCTGCAAACGCGCGAACAGCATATCCGTCGCGAGAAGGCGACCTCGAACGTGTGTACCGCGCAGGCGCTGCTCGCGATCATGGCGAGCATGTACGCGGTGTATCACGGTCCGCACGGCCTGAAGACGATCGCATTGCGCGTGAACCGCATCGCCGCGTTGCTCGCGGAAGGCGCGAAGCAACTCGGCTACACGCTCGTCAACGAAACTTTCTTCGACACCCTCACGTTCGACACCGGCGCGCGCACGCAGGCGCTGCTCGACGCGGCCAGCGCGAAGCGCATCAATCTGCGCCGCGTGAGCGCGACGCAAGTGGGCCTGTCGATCGACGAAACCACGACGCGTCACGATCTGGCCGATCTGCTCGCAGCGTTCGCGCAAGCGGCTTTTGCGAGCGACGTGCCGCAAGTCGACGCACTCGACGAAAAGCTCGCCGCATCGAAGACCGCGTCGGTGCCGGCCGCGCTCGAACGCACGAGCGAGTACCTGACGCATCACGTGTTCAACCGTCACCATTCGGAAACGGAAATGCTGCGCTATCTGCGCAGCCTGTCGGACAAGGACCTCGCGCTCGACCGCTCGATGATCCCGCTCGGTTCCTGCACGATGAAGCTCAACGCGACCTCGGAAATGCTGCCGGTCACGTGGCCCGAGTTCGGGCAGATTCACCCGTTTGCGCCGGCTGAGCAAACTGTCGGCTACCGCGAAATGATCGATCAGCTCGAAGAGATGCTGGTCGCGGCAACCGGCTATGCAGCGGTCTCGCTGCAACCGAATGCCGGCTCGCAGGGGGAGTACGCAGGTCTGTTGATCATCCACGCGTATCACGCTTCGCGCGGCGAAGCGCATCGCAACGTCTGCCTGATTCCCGCTTCGGCGCACGGCACGAACCCGGCGTCGGCGCAGATGGCCGGCATGCAGGTCGTGGTCGTTGCATGCGACGCGCAGGGCAACGTCGATATCGAAGACCTGAAGAAGAAGGCCGCGCAGCACGCGGACAAGCTGGCGGCGATCATGATCACGTATCCGTCGACGCACGGCGTGTTCGAAGAGAACGTCCGTGAAATCTGCGAGATCGTGCATGCGCACGGCGGCCAGGTGTACGTGGACGGCGCGAACATGAACGCGATGGTCGGTCTGTGCGCGCCGGGTCAGTTCGGCGGCGACGTCTCGCACCTGAACCTGCACAAAACCTTCTGCATTCCGCACGGCGGCGGCGGACCGGGCGTTGGTCCGGTCGCGGTCGGCGCGCACCTCGCGCAGTTCCTGCCGAACCAGACTTCGTCGGGCTACGAACGCGCGGAAAACGGCATCGGCGCCGTGTCGGCCGCACCGTACGGCTCGGCATCGATCCTGCCGATTTCGTGGATGTACATCGCGATGATGGGCGCGAAGAACCTGACCGCCGCGACCGAAACCGCGATCCTCAACGCGAACTATGTCGCGAACAAGCTCGCGCCGCACTATCCGGTGTTGTACTCGGGCCCCGGTGGACTCGTCGCGCACGAGTGCATTCTCGATCTGCGTCCGATCAAGGACACGAGCGGCATCACCGTCGACGACGTCGCCAAGCGCCTCGCCGACTACGGCTTCCACGCGCCGACCATGAGCTTCCCGGTGCCGGGCACGCTGATGGTCGAGCCGACCGAGTCGGAGTCGAAGGAAGAGCTCGATCGCTTCATCGAAGCGATGATCGCGATCCGCGAGGAAATTCGCGCGGTCGAGGAAGGCCGCTCGGACCGCGAGGACAATCCGCTGAAGCACGCGCCGCACACGGCCGCGGTCGTGATCGCCGACGACTGGAAGCATGCGTATGCGCGCGAGACCGCAGCCTATCCGCTGAAGACGCTGATCGCGAAGAAGTACTGGCCGCCGGTCGGCCGCGCGGACAACGTCTACGGTGACCGCAACCTGTTCTGCTCGTGCGTGCCGATCGCTGACTACGAGTAAATAGCGCGAGTCGGCGGGTCGCCTCGCGCGGCGCTGTGAAGGTCCATCAGCGTGCGCCGGCGATCCTGTCGTCGAAGGCCGCAACCGGCTAACATCACACACCAAATCAGCCTAATGAGGAGTTTCGCATGGCGCGAAAGGTGCGATTGATGCAAAGCCGGACCGAAGGCGCAGCCGCCCGTCCGTGGCGGCCCGCTTACGCGATGCTGCTTGCCGGCGCGGCCGTGCTGCTGCCGCTCTCCGAGGCGCAAGCAGCGATGAATCTCTGCGCGGCGCCCGCGCTGCAAACGAGCGAGCGCACCAATGCCGATCCCGGCGTCAAGGCACTCGTCGCCAACGTGCAGGCGCATCTGAACGAGCAGCCGCATGCGCTCGCGAAGCTGCACACCGAGGGCACGCTGCCGCACGAGGGCATCTACGATCAGAGCGTCGAAGCGGAGAAGGATCTCGATCTGCTGCGCGACGCCGCGCTCGCGTGGCGAGCGACCAGCGACGACCGCTTCCTGAAGCTCGTCGACCGTCTTTTGTATGCGTGGGTCACGACGTATCAGCCGAGCTTCAATCCGATCGATGAAACACGCTTCGAAGGACTGATCCTCGCGTACGACATGACGGCAAGCGCGCTGCCCGTCAAAACGCGCAACGCGGCGATGGGGTTTCTGACGAAACTGGGGAACGGCTATATCGCCCAGATCGACGCGCAGCCGAGGCCGCTCACGGGCACGTTCCGCAACAATTGGCAAAGCCACCGCATCAAGCTGATCGCGATGGCCGCGTTCACGCTCGACAACCGCAAGATGATCAATACCGCGCAGCGGTTGTTCGTCGAGCATATCGGCGACAACATCGCGCCGGACGGCTCGACGATCGACTTCGGCGAGCGCGATGCGCTGCATTACGTGACCTACGATCTGCAACCGCTGGTGACGGCCGCGCTCGCCGCCCGCCGCCACAACCGCAACTGGCTGCAGGAGAAGGGCGCGAACGGCGCGACGCTGCTCGCCGCGCTGAACTGGCTCGTGCCGTTTGCTACCGGCAGCCAGACGCATGAGGAATTCGTGCATTCGAACGTCGCGTTCGATGCAAAACGCCGCGAGGCCGGCTTGCCCGGCTATTCGGGTCAATGGGATCCGAAGAACGCGACGGAACTGTTTCACCTGGCGGCGCGTCTCGACGGACGCTTTACGCCAGTCGCGCTGCAGCTAGCGCCGACGCCGCCCGCATGGCTCGCCGTGTGTTTGCCGCTGCCGGCGCGCTAAACTATTTATCTATCGGCAGGGAGCAGCACATGGCAGTCAGCGTCTTCGATCTCTTCAAAATCGGCATTGGTCCGTCTAGCTCGCATACGGTCGGGCCGATGCGCGCGGCGTTGATGTTCGTCCAGGGACTCGAGCGCGACGGGCTGCTCGATACCACCGCATCGGTAAAAGCGGAGCTGTACGGCTCGCTCGGCGCGACCGGCAAAGGGCACGGCACCGATCGCGGCGTGATGCTCGGCCTGATGGGCGATGCGCCCGACACCGTCGACCCCGAGACGATCGCGCAGCGGCTCGAAGCGGTGCGCGTGTCGCGCAAGCTCGCGCTGCTTGGCACGCACGACGTGCCATTCGTGCAGAAAGATCACATTGCGTTTTATCGCCAGGCGCTGCCCGAGCATCCGAACGGCCTGAAGCTGTTCGCGTTCGATGCGCAAGGCGCGACGCTGCGCGAGTCGACCTATCTGTCGGTTGGCGGCGGCTTCGTCGTGACGGCCGGTGCGCCGAACACGAAGGTGTTGAGCGCTGTCGATCAGCTTCCGCATTCGTTTCGTACCGGCAACGAATTGCTCGCGCTGTGCGCGTCGAGCGGCAAGAGCATCGCGCAGCTGATGTGGGAAAACGAACGCGTCTGGCACAGCGAGGAAGAAACGCGCGCCGGTCTGCTGAAGATCTGGGACGTGATGCAATCGTGCGTCGCGCGCGGGTGCGGCATCAACAATCCCGATGCCGATGGTCACCTGCCCGGCCCCTTCCAGGTGAAGCGCCGCGCGCCGCAGCTGTATCGCGCGTTGACCGGCAACCCCGAGCGCGCACTGCAGGATCCGCTGTCGATGGTCGATTGGATCAATCTTTATGCGATCGCCGTCAACGAAGAGAACGCCGCGGGCGGGCGCGTCGTCACTGCACCGACCAATGGCGCGGCCGGCATCATTCCGGCGGTGCTGCATTACTACACGCGCTTCATGCCGGGCGCGAACGAGCAGGGCGTGATCGACTTTCTGATGACGGCCGCCGCGATCGGCATCCTGTACAAGCTGAACGCATCCATTTCCGGCGCGGAGGTGGGCTGTCAGGGCGAGGTCGGCGTCGCCTGCTCGATGGCCGCGGGCGCGCTCGCCGCCGTGATGGGTGGCACGCCGAGGCAGGTCGAGAACGCCGCCGAAATCGGCATGGAGCACAACCTCGGGCTCACCTGCGATCCGGTCGGCGGCATGGTGCAGATTCCGTGCATCGAGCGCAATGCGATGGCATCGGTGAAAGCGGTCAATGCCGCGCGCATGGCGTTGCGCGGCGACGGCAGCCACTACGTGTCGCTCGATTCGGTGATCAAGACGATGCGCGAAACCGGCGCGGACATGAAGACCAAGTACAAGGAAACGTCGCGCGGCGGGCTCGCGGTGAATATCGTCGAGTGTTGAGTGGTTGAGCGTGCTCAGCGTAAGCTGTCGAAGCACCCATCGTCCGCCGATGCGGCTCCATCCCATCGCCCACACGCACTACCAGGAGGCTTCTTCGCAATGTCGCTGCCGAATGCTCCCGTTTCCGATCACGCACACACGACCGGCGCGCGTCTCGTCGTCGATGCGTTGCTCACGCACGGCGTCGAACGCGTGTTCTGCGTTCCCGGCGAAAGCTTTCTCGCCGTGCTCGATTCGCTGCACGACGAAACCGCGCACATCCAGACGATCGTCTGCCGTCATGAAGCCGCGGCCGCGAACATGGCCGAAGCCGTCGGCAAGCTGACCGGCCGCCCGGGTGTCGCGCTCGTCACGCGCGGACCGGGCGCGACGCACGCATCGATCGGCGTACACACCGCGTTTCAGGACTCGACGCCGATGATCCTGCTGATCGGCCAATGCGCGCGCGAACATCTCGATCGCGAGGCATTCCAGGAGATCGACTATCGACGCATGTTCGGTCAGATGGCGAAGTGGGTCGCGCAGATCGACGACCCGAAGCGCATCCCCGAATACCTCAGTCATGCGTTTCACACGGCCACCTCGGGTCGGCCGGGCCCGGTCGTGCTGGCGCTGCCCGAAGACGTGTTGAGCGAGGCCTGCGACGCGGTGCCTGGCGCGCCCGCTTATCACCGCGTGGCGGCGTCGCCGTCGGCCGCGCAGATCGCCAAGCTCGGCGAGTTGCTCGAAGGCGCGCAACGGCCGATGGTGATCGCCGGCGGCAGCGGCTGGACGCCGGCCGCATGCGCGGACCTGCGACGCTTCATCGAAAACTGGCAGCTGCCGATCGGCCTCGCGTTCCGGTTCCAGGACACCTTCGACAACGAGCATCCGAACTACGCGGGCGACGTCGGTCTCGGCATCAACCCCGCGCTCGCGCAGCGCATTCGCGACGCCGACCTGCTGCTGACGCTCGGTCCGCGCCTCGGCGAAGCGACGACCAACGGCTACACGCTGTTCGACATTCCGAAGACGAAGCAGACGCTCGTGCATGTGCATCAAGGCGCGGAAGAACTCGGACGTGTGTATGCCGCTGATCTGCCGATCGTCTCCGGCATGCCTGAACTTGCGGCGATGCTCGCGGAGCTGAAGCCGTCGTCGTCCGGCAGGCTCGCCTGGGCCGGCGCCGCCGAGGAAGCGCATCGCGCGTATCTGGACTGGCGCAAGCCGCGCCCGATTCCCGGCGACGTGCAGATGGGCGAAGTGATCCAGCAGTTGCGCGAGCACTTGCCCGACGACGCGATCCTCACGAACGGCGCGGGCAACTACGCGACGTGGCTGCATCGACATTTCTCGTATCGACACTTCCGCTCGCAACTCGCGCCCACGAGCGGCGCGATGGGCTACGGGGTGCCGGCGGCGCTCGCGGCGAAGTCGCTTTATCCGCAACGCGCGGTGGTCGCGCTCGCCGGCGACGGCTGCTTCATGATGGCCGCGCAGGAACTCGCGACAGCAATGCAGTACGACCTGCGCGTGCTGTTCATCGTCGTCAACAACAGCCACTTCGGCACGATCCGCATGCATCAGGAGCGGCACTATCCGCATCGCGTGCACGGCACCGGTCTCACGAATCCGGACTTTGCGGCATTCGCAAGATCGTTCGGCGCGCATGGCGAGACCGTTGAACGTACCGCGGATTTTCTGCCGGCGTTGCAACGCGCGATCGAATCGCAACTGCCGGCCGTGATCGAAATTCGCATGCCGCAGGAAGCGAGCACACCCGGGGCGACGCTCGAGCAGATTCGTGAGCAGGGGAGGAAGATGCGCGGGGAGTAGCGGAGCCACGCTTGCCGCGGCATGGTCGTGCAAATAAAAGCGGTACGACAAGCCAAGAAAAAACCCCGCCGAAGCGGGGTTTTCTTCATCATCAAACGCTTCAGCAAAAAACTTACTTGCCGCCCACGCTTTGCAGCGTCGTCCACTTGCCATCGACGACCTTGTACAGCGTGATACCGCCGTTCTTCAGATCGCCGCGCGGGTCGTACGCGAGATCGGCCGTCGTCACCGCCGGCTTCGACGTCTTCGCGAGCACCGGCAGGTACTTGGCCGGATCGGTCGAGTTCGCGGTCTTCATCGCGGTGAACATCGCCATCGCGCCATCGTAGGCATACGGCGAGTACGTCTGCACGTCTTCGTTGAAGCGCGCCTTGTACTTCTCGACGTACGCCTTGCCACCCGGCATTTCTTCGAGCGGCAGACCGGCGAGCGATGCCACCGTGCCGTTCGCAGCGTCGCCCGCGAGCTTGATGAAGGTCGGCGTGTGAACCATTTCGCCGCCCATCAGCGGCGCCTTCACGCCGAGCTGCTTCATCTGCTTGACCATCGGCGCCGCTTGCGAATCCGCGCCGCCGTAATAGATCAGATCCGGGTTCGACGACTTCAGCTTGGTCAGGATCGACTTGAAGTCGACGGCCTTGTCGTTCGTGTATTCACGATCGACGATCGTCGCGCCAGACGCCTTCGCAGCCTTCTCGAACTGATCGGCGAGGCCCTGGCCGTAAGCGGTGCGATCGTCGACGATCGCGATCTTCTTCATGCCGAGGTTCTTCACCGCGAACGTGCCGGCGACCGAGCCTTGCTGCGTGTCGGACGTCATCATGCGGAAGGTGGTCTTGAAGCCCTGTTGCGTGTATTCCGGAGCGGTCGCCATCGCGATCTGCGGAATGCCCGCGTTCGCGTAGATGCGCGAGGCCGGAATCGTCGTGCCCGAGTTGAAGTGGCCGAGCATGCCCTTGATGCCGTCATCCACGAGCTTCTGCGCGACCGTCGTGCCGGTGCGCGGGTCAGCCTGGTCATCGGCCGAGTCGAGCACGAAGCGAACCTGCTTGCCGCCGATCACCGGCTTCGTCGCGTTGAACTCTTCGACCGCGAGCACGATGCCGTTCTGGAAGTCTTTGCCGTAGTGCGCCTGTGCGCCCGTCATCGGACCGGCGAAACCGATCTTCACGTCTTCCGTCGATTGAGCGTTGGCCGTCCCCGCCAGCGACATTGCGGCAACCAGAGCTGCGCCTGCCAGCTGTTTCATTTTGTGTTGCATAGCTTCTCCTTGATACCAGGTGTGGATGAAGCGGATTCGGGGTCGCCGTGCCGCTTCCGTTCTATTGAAGGGATCGTCGAGGTTCGCTCAACCGATCGTCATCAAATTCGCATTGCCGCCTGCCGCCGCGGTGTTCACGCTGACCGAGCGCTCGGTCAGCAAACGCTCGAGTGCGTAGTCCTCGTCGCCGCTCGCGAGCGCACGGGCCGCGACGCCCTGCACCGACACGATCGGACCCGCGCGCTTCGCGACCTCCTTCACGAGCGCGAGCAGCTCGTCGCTGTCGCCTTCGAACAGCACGGCGTCGAACGGCGCATCGGCGCTCTTCTTCACGCTCGCGTGCGCCTTCAGCGACGCGGGCAGTTGGGCGACCAATTGTTCCCCAGCCGCGCCTTCGAACAATGCACGATTTCCCGTAGCCAGCACCGCCGCGAACTGCACGCGCGCACCGCTCGCCGTCGACGCGATGCACAGCACCGTGCCGCGCGGACCCAGCGTGTACGTGTTGCGCTCGCCGGTCGGCCCCGATAGCACCGCGGTCGCGCCCGCCGGCACATTCGCGAGATAGCCGTCGCAACGCGCGGCAAGCTGCGGCTCGCGCTCGGCGATCAGCCAGTCGCGCAACGCGGTCAGCGCGGCCGCCGGATTGTCGCCCTTTTCCGCCGCCTGCGGTACTTCGACCACCAGCGCCAGCGCGAGCGACTTCGGCAAACCCGCCGGCCGCGTCGCGAGCAGACGCTGCAGATACAGCGCGCCGCCGGCCTTCGGCCCCGTGCCCGACAGCCCTTCGCCACCGAACGGCTGCACTCCGACCACCGCGCCGATCACGTTGCGGTTGACGTAGATGTTGCCCACGTGCGCGCGGCTGATCACGTGCGCGATCGTTTCGTCGATGCGTGTGTGAATGCCGAGCGTCAAGCCATAACCTGTCGCGCGAATCTGTTCGAGCAGCTTGTCGAGCTGGCTGCGGCGATAGCGCACCACGTGCAGCACCGGACCGAACACTTCGCGCTTCAGCTCGTCGATGCTGTCGAGCTCGATCAGCGTCGGCGGCACGAAGGTGCCTTGCGTCGCGCCGTCCGGCAGCGGCAGCTGCTCGACCTTGCGACCCTTGTCGCGCATCGCCGCGATGTGCGCGTCGATGCCGCGCTTCGCGTCGAGATCGATCACCGGGCCGACATCGGTCGACAGGCGGTCCGGATTGCCGAGCGCGAGCTCACGCATCGCGCCCGTCAGCATTTCGAGCGTGCGGTCCGCGACGTCGTCCTGTAGACAAAGAACGCGCAACGCCGAACACCGTTGACCGGCTGAGTCGAATGACGATTGCAGCACGTCGGCCACGACCTGCTCGGCGAGCGCCGACGAATCGACGATCATCGCGTTCTGGCCGCCGGTTTCGGCGATCAGCGGAATCGGCTTGCCGTCCTGATCGAGTCGGCCGGACAGCGTCTTGTTGATCAGACGCGCGACTTCGGTCGAGCCGGTGAACATCACCGCACGCGTGCGCGGATCGGCGACCAGCGCAGCGCCGACCGTCTCGCCATTGCCCGGCAGCAGCTGCACCGCGCCTGCCGGCACGCCCGCTTCGCGCAGAATCCGCACCGCCTGCGCGGCGATCAGCGGTGTCTGCTCGGCTGGTTTCGCCAGCACCGTGTTGCCGGCCGCGAGCGCGGCAGCCACCTGCCCCATGAAGATCGCCAGCGGGAAATTCCACGGGCTGATACAGACCACCGGACCGAGCGGCCGATGGGTGTCGTTCGAAAACTCGTTGCGGATCTGCGTCGAGTAGTAGCGCAGGAAGTCGATCGCCTCGCGGATTTCGGCGACCGCGTTGGCGAGCGATTTGCCCGCTTCGCGGACCACGAGCCCCATCAGCGTGTGCATCTGCGCTTCGAGCAGATCGGCGGCTCGCGCGAGGCAATCGGCACGTGCTTCGACGGGCGTCGCTTGCCAGATCGGCGCGGCGGCCACCGCGTAGCCGAGCGCCGCGCTGACATGCTCGGCGCTCGCCTCGACGACCGTGCCGACGAGATCACGCTGGTCGGCCGGGTTGCGCACGTCGCGCGCCACCCCGCCTGTCGCGACGGCGATCTCGTTGTCTTCGAGCATCGGCGCGGCGCGCCACGGATGATGCGCGCTCGCGAGCAACGCCGACGACAGCGACGCGAGCCGATGTTCGTTCGACAGATCGAGGCCCATCGAATTGAGCCGCTCCGCGCCGTACAGATTGCGCGGCAGCGGAATGCGCGCGTGCGGCGCGCCGAGCGGCACGATCTTCGACGCTTCCTCGACCGGATCGGCGACCAGGTCCTTGATCGCGACGGATTCGTCGGCGATGCGATTCACGAACGACGTGTTCGCGCCGTTCTCGAGCAGGCGGCGCACGAGGTAGGCGAGCAGCGTCTCGTGCGTGCCGACCGGCGCGTACACGCGGCACGGGCGGTTCAGCTTGTCGCGGCCAGTGACCTCTTCGTACAGCGGCTCGCCCATGCCGTGCAGGCACTGGAACTCGTACTGGCCGGGGTAGTAGTTGTTGCCCGCGAGTTGATAGATCGCCGACAGCGTATGCGCGTTGTGCGTCGCGAACTGCGGATAAACGGCATCGGGCGCGCCGAGAAGCTTTTTCGCGCAGGCGACGTACGACACGTCCGTGTAGATCTTGCGCGTGTAGACCGGATAGCCCTCGAGTCCGTCGACCTGCGCGCGCTTGATTTCCGAATCCCAGTACGCACCCTTCACGAGCCGCACCATGATGCGGTGACGGCTGCGGCGCGCCAGATCGATCAGATAGTCGATCACGAACGGGCAGCGCTTCTGGTACGCCTGCACGACGAAGCCGATGCCGTTCCAGCCTTGCAGTTCCGGATCGAAGCACAGTGCTTCGAGCAGATCGAGCGACAGTTCGAGGCGGTCGGCCTCTTCGGCATCGATATTGAGGCCGATGTCGTAGCGGCGCGCGAGGATCGCGAGCGAGCGCACGCGCGGCAGCAGTTCGCTCATCGTGCGTTCCTGCTGCGCGCGCGAGTAGCGCGGATGCAGCGCCGACAGCTTGATCGAAATGCCGGGGCCTTCGTAGATGCCGCGGCCGCCCGCGGCCTTGCCGATCGCGTGGATCGCCTGCTCGTACGATGCGTAGTAGCGCTGCGCATCGGCCTCGGTGGTGGCCGCTTCGCCGAGCATGTCGTAGGAATAGCGGAACCCGCGCGCCTCGTACTTGCGGCTGTTCGCGAGCGCCTCGGAGATGTTCTCGCCGGTCACGAACTGCTCGCCCATCAGGCGCATCGCCATGTCGACGCCCTTGCGGATCAGTGGCTCGCCGCCCTTGCCGATCAGGCGCGTGAGCGCCGACGACAGGCTCGTCTCGCTGTTGGTCGTCACCAGCTTGCCGGTGATCATCAGCCCCCAGGTCGCCGCGTTGACGAACAGCGACGGCGCCTGGCCAACGTGCGATTTCCAGTCGCCCTTGCTGATCTTGTCGCGGATCAGCGCGTCGCGAGTCGCGCGGTCGGGAATGCGCAGCAGCGCCTCGGCGAGGCACATCAGCGCGACGCCTTCCTGGCTCGACAGCGAGAATTCGTGGATCAGCCCTTCGACGCCGCCGCCCTTGCTCTTCGAGCGCAGCGTTTCGACGAGCTTGCCGGCCATCGCCTGCACGTCGCCCGCAAGGTTGGCCGGCAGACGCGCCTGGCCGAGCAGGAACGGCACGCATTCGGGTTCCGGACGGCGATACGCGGCAGTAATCGCCGCGCGCAGCACCGACTGCGGTTGCACGTTCTGCGCGAAATCGAGAAACGGATGCAACGCGCCGTCTTCCTCGTTCTCGACCGCCGTGCCATCGACGAGATCGGTCGTGCCCGTCGCGCCCGACAGTTCGGCTGGCAACTGGCCGTGCTCGATCTTCTCGAGGTACGCGAAAATCGCCTGCTTGATCAACCAGTGCGGGGTGCGCTCGAGACGGGTGGCGGCATCTTTGAGCCGGGAACGCAGGAGGTCGTCGACCTTGACGCCAAGGGTGGTGCTAGCCATGTTTCCTTCTTTGATACCGGGCGCGAGCCTGGCGAAAGACTAAAAGTTGGGCGAATCGTACGCCTCCCAATAAAAAGGTGCAACCAAACCGGCGCACTGGTTGCACCACCCCAGGAGCCTTATTGGGTGCAGGTTTCCGGCCGATGGCCGACGGCCGGAGCGCTGCGTTTGAGATTGGTACTTTCCCTGGCGTGATTCTTTTTGAAATAAGCCTTATCAAACGACTTCGCGCGCCGATATACAGAAGCAGGCGACGAGTGGCCCGAAATGGCGGTTTTCCGGGCACGCTAAAAAGATAAACGGGGTTCACGAGGGTTGGAGTGATGGAAAAGTGGCTGGTAATACTGGGCGTCTGGGCGATGTGTGCGGCCTGCGCGGTGCTCTTCATTCGAGGCGCGACCGGCGGCTTGAATCGGCGGGAAGAGGAGCGCAAGCGTGCGAGCGCGGCCTCGCGTGGGTCGGCGGGAAAGTCGCAGACCGCGCTGAACGACTGAGATTTAAGGGACCGCGCGCGACGGTTCGCAAAGCCGGATGCGCGCACCTGTGTGGTCCTGCGACGGGATTGGCGCGGGACGGCTGAGACGCGCGAGGGTTGTGCCTGAAGGTCGCTTTGGGTCAGCTCGGCCTGAGCGGCGGCGAAATCGGCTCGAACCGGCCACAGACGTCGCCGGGTGATACGAGCTGGTCGTGCAGGCGGCACAGCCGGCTATCGGCGACGCTCGCGCCAAACCCCGAACTGAACGTGACGAGCCCCGCGATGCGCTGCTCGAGCGCATCACGCTCTGCCACGCGATGCAGGCATCCGGCGCAGCACGGTGTGAGGGCTGTGCCGCTACGCTCTACTGCGTCCGCGCAGCTTGCGGCGCCGGCGCCACGATTCATCAAGATTTTCACGAGCCTTATCCGAGACTGTTCCAGTACGACGCGAACACGTGAGCGGACAGCGCATAGCCGATCGCGATATTGACCACGACGCCCGCCGTGAACGCGAGGAACGGCTTCAGACCGGTCGCGGCCAAAGAGCGGAAGCGCGTCGTCAGACCGATACTCAGAAAGCAGAACGTGAACGCCCACGTGCGCAGCACCGTGATCGGCGCGACGAATTCCGGCGTGACGACCTTGCGGTAATCGGCAAGCGAATAATGGCTCGCGATCCACGTGACCAGCGCCGACGCGATCACGAAACCGATCACGAACTTCGGAAAACGCGCCCAGATCTCGCCGGCATTCGCGCGCGCGGTGACGCCGCTGTCCTGCGCTTCCCAGCGCGTCGTCGCGACGATCGCGAGCACAAAGGCCCAGATGCCGATCCAGATGTCGCGGCCCACCACCTTCATCAGCGTGAACGCCTGCAACGACGCCTCCGGCGTGCCGGCGATCGCGCCGCCCGCGTGCTTCGCGAAGTCGCCATAGGCTTGCGCGGCGGCAATGCCGGCGGCGTCGGCAAATTCGGAGGTGCCGATCCACGCGCCCGCGACCGCCGTCGAGAGTCCCAGCGAACGCGACGCGAACGGCAATACGAAGATCATCACGATCGCCCACAGCACCACCAGCGTGATCGCCACCGAAGCCTGTTCGCGCTTGGCCCGCACCGCGCCGGCAATCGCGATCGCCGCCGACAC
>DATAQT010000141.1:0-11723 GCA_036264535.1 Paraburkholderia sp.
TTCGGCGTCGACGAATTGCGCGGGTTCGACCTGCGCGCGCTCGGGCACGGTGACGGGCCCGGACAACAACAGCGTCTATCACTCGGGCACCGCGACGCGGGTCGCGCCCGGCGTCGTGACGACGTCGACGAGCGTGACCGGCACGCAGGGCAATACGGTGACAACGAGCGGCACGGTGGTGACCGGTAGCGTGGTGGTCGCCGGCGGGACCACGACCACCGGTACGACCGTGGTCGTCGCGCCGAAGCCTGTAGTGGTCGTGCCGCCGCCCCCGCCGGCGGTCGTGGTGCCGGCGCCGGTCGTCTATGTGCCGCCGAAGCCGGTCGTGGTGGTGGCGCCGCCGGTCTATGTTCCGCCGCCGCCCGTGGTGTACGTGCCGCCGCCGCCGGTCGTGTACGTCGCGCCGCGTCCGGTGTATGTCGCGCCGCGGGCTGCCGTGTGGGTGCCGGGCCATTGGGTCGGGCGCGTGTGGGTACCGGCGCATTGGGCCTGACGATGAGTGCGGCGATGCGAATCAGAGCCTACGGCACGCTGTGCAAAGCAGCCGCGCTTGCGACGATCCTGCTGGCAACGTTGCTGGCGATCAACGCGTTCGTGGATGCCAGCGACGCCAACGATGACCTTCGCGCGAATCCCGCTACCAGCGCAACGAGAGACTGTTCGGCGCGCTATGCCGCATTGCTCGACCTCGCCGAACTCGCGCGGCGTGACGGCAAATCGTCCGAGGTGGTCGTGCGTGGATTGAGCGAGCAGGACGGCGCGCTGAGCGCGTGCCTTCCCGCGGGCCGTGGCAGGCCCGCAGCGCGATTACATTGAAGGCTGCCGCGTCAGATCACACTCCAGAAAGATCGCGCCGGGGATCGGATTGAACACATAGGCGTCGATCGGCTCGAACCCCAGCGATGCATACAGGCCGAGCGCCGCTTGCATGATCGGCAACGTGTCGAGACGCATGCGGCGATAGCCCGCTTGTTTCGCCGTCGCGCAGATCAGCGTGGCGAGTTGCCGTCCCACCTGCAGGCCGCGTCCCGCCGGACGCACATACAGGCGCTTCATTTCGCAGGTGGTTTCGTCGATCGGACGCATCGCGACGCAGCCGACGATGCCGCCAACATTGCCACCGGCGTCGTCACCCGCGCCGTTGCTCGCGAGCAGCACACGGCCGCGCGGTGCCGCGAATTTGCCTGGCAGGCTGGCGAGTTCATCATCGAATTGCTGGAAGCCGAGATCGATGCCGAGACTCTCCGCGTATTCACGGAAGATGGTCCGTACGACCTCGAGCTGTTCGGGGAAGCGGGCGGTGTGCAGATGGATCATGCGATTGATCGGGTCATTGAACGTGCAGCGGAAAGCGGATCTCGAAGCTCGTCCCCACACCTTCGTGCGACGCAAACTCGATGTGCCCATCGAGCACGCGGCATAGTTCCTTGACGATCGCGAGCCCGAGCCCCGTGCCCGGAATATCCTCGCCGGCCGCGCGCTCGAACTCGCCGAACACGCGATCCACGTCGGCCGGCGCAATCCCGACGCCGGTATCGGACACGTGAATCATCCAGTGTTCGGCGCCTTGCATGGCGAAGCGGAATTCGATTTGTCCCGACTTCGTGTACTTGATCGCGTTGGACAGCAGATTGACCGCAATCTGCTTGAGCTTCAGCCGATTCGACGTGACGACCGGCAGCGCCGCGTCGAACGCGCTGCGCCAGGCAAGCCCCTTCGCGTCGATCAACGGCCGTGTCGACGCGACGAGTTCGTCGAACAGCTCACGCAAATCGACGGGTTCGAGCACCAGCGGCGCCGAGTCGCCGAGCACGACCGAGTACTCGACCATCTGGTCGACCAGTTGCTTCATGTCGGCGGCCTGGCGATTCGCGAGCGTCAACGCGGTATCGGCTTTCGACGGTGCTCGCTCGATCAGTTGCAGCGCGATCGAAAACGCGTTGAGAAAATTGCGCAGATCGTGCACGACGCTGCGCGTGATCTGCATGCGCGATTCGTGCAGATCGCCGACCAGCCGTTGCTCGCGCGTCAAGTCGTGATTCGCGCGTTCGAGCTGGCGCGTGTATTCGTCGATCTTGCGATCGCGTTCGCCGACCACTTCCTTGATCGATGCATACGTGACCACGCTGAACGCCTCGGCGATCAGCCGCCGCGCGCGGCTCTCGTGGCGGCGCGTGCAGGTCTTGTCGCGCTCGATGAATTCCTCGAGCGCCTCGACGAGCACCTGCTGAAAGAGGTCGAGTTCGCGCACCAGCTCCTCGATCCGGTAACCCTGGCGCCAACGGACATTGCCATGCTTCTTCGCGTCGCGTTCGATCGACGTTTCGACGCATTCCAGATCTTCCGAATCGAGCGCGAGGCACAGCTCTTCGAGAATTTCCGGCAGATGGTCGGTCAGTTGCTGATAGGTGAGCTTGTCCGCTTCCACGAGATTGGCGTCGATGGAAACGGCATGCATCCATTGCCGCGTCAGGCGGCTCCGTTCCGCGCGGATGAAGTTGGAGAAATTACGCAGCGGGCTCACGCGTCTGTCGGTCATGATGGCTACCGGAATGAAGTTTCTACAACATGCAAACCTGCGAACGGGCCCGATCGCCCCGATTTGCGCGGCCACCGCGGCCCTGTTTCGCCGCCGATCGGCCACGCGACCCGATGCGCACCAGTAATCCGCGTCATTATCCGCGCAATTGCCTCTCGTGGAACACGGCTTGCGGGACTCTCATCAGACAAAGAAGCCAATTTCGCGTGTGAGCCATGATGTATTCGATCCTGCTGGTGGACGACGAGCCGGAAATATTGGCCGCGTGGCGGCTGATTCTGGAAAGCGAGGGGTATGAGGTGAGTTGCGCTAGCAACGGCGCCGAAGCACTCGCCCGTGTCGTCGCTCACGTTCCCGACCTGATAATTACGGACTGGATGATGCCGATCATGGACGGCGCGGAGTTGTGCCGTCGTTTGAGATCGACGCCTCGATTCGTCAACGTACCGATTCTGGTCCATACCGCGGTGCCGCCCTCGGACAGCGACGCGAAGTACTGCAACGCGTTTCTGCTGAAACCGATCGGCGCCGATCGCTTTCTGACGACGATCGCGCAACTGTGCGCGACACGTTGCTGATACGGCACGAGTCGTCGCCGCCGCATTAGCGGCTTGCCACGTCATTATTCAGGAAGCCTGCCGAATCGGCCTTGAGGAAATCGACGAATGCGCGCAGCGGCGCGGGCACATGACGATGGCCCGGATAGTACAGAAAAGGCCCGGAAAAGCGCTGCCACCACGGTTCGAGAATTGCTTCGAGGGCGCCGCTGTCCAGATGCGGGCGCAGCATCCCTTCGAATAGATGAACGATGCCGAGGCCCGCGATCGCGCCACTGACCGCGAGGTCGATCGCGGCGCCGGGCCGCACCAGTAGCGGTCCGGTCGGATTCAATTGCAGCAGCTCGCCATCGCGCTCGAAATACCACGTCGGCAGCGCGCCGCTCGCGAATTGCCCGCGCAGGCACGCATGCGCCAGCAGTTCGCTCGGGTGCCCGGGACGTCCGTGCGCGTCGAGATAGGCGGGCGACGCGGCGGTCGCGAAGCGCTGCACGCGCGCGCCGATCGGCACCGCGATCATGTCCTGCTCGAGGCGTTCGTCGTAGCGGATGCCCGCATCGCAGCCGATCGACAGCACATCGACGAAACCATCCTCGACCACCACTTCGACGCGGATATCCGGGTACTGCTTCAGAAAGCGCGCGAGCACGTCGGGCAGCACGATGCGCGCGACGCTCGACGGCACGTTGAGCTTCAGCGTGCCGGTCGGCTTGTCGCGAAAGCCGTTCAGCACGTCGAGCGCCGCTTCCATTTCGCCGAACAGCGGCGTCAGCTTCTCGATCAGACGCAGCCCGGCTTCGGTCGGCGCGACGCTGCGCGTGGTGCGGTTCAGGAGCCGCAGGCCGAGCTTCGTTTCGAGGCGCCGCACCGCGACGCTCAGACTCGACGCCGACACACCAGCGACGCGCGCCGCGTCGCGAAAACCGCCCGCGCGGGCGACCGAAACGAAAGCGGCCAGATCGTTCAGTTCCATATGATTGTGCAGATTTTTGAACAACCCGTACACGTTAGACCTGTTTATTCAACAACGCAATTCCGGCGATACTGCCGCTCATCACTTCACAAGGAGATCGTGATGCCGAATTTCAGCTCCATCGACACTTTCGCGCTGACCGGCCGCCCGGTGCGGCGCATGGGTTATGGCGCGATGCAACTGGCCGGCCCCGGCGTGTTCGGGCCACCGAAAGACCGCGACGCGGCGCTCGCGGTGCTGCGCGAGGCGGTCGCGTCGGGCGTCGACCACATCGATACCAGCGATTTTTACGGGCCGCACGTGACCAACCAGATCATCCGCGAGGCGCTGCACCCGTATCCGCACGATCTGACGATCGTCACGAAGGTGGGCGCGGTGCGCGACAGCGCCGGCGCGTGGCTGCCGGCGCAGGAGCCCGCCGACCTTGAGCGAGCGGTCCACGACAATCTGCGCAACCTCGGGCTCGACGCGCTCGACGTGGTCAACATGCGTGTGATGGGCAACGTGCACGAGCCGAGCGAAGGCTCGATCGAAAAGCAGGTCACGGCGCTCGCCGAGCTGCAGCAGCGGGGGCTTGTGCGTCATGTCGGCCTGAGCAACGTGACGGCCGCGCAGATTGCCGAGGCGCAGCGCATCACCAGGGTCGTGTGCGTGCAGAACCACTACAACCTCGTCCATCGCGACGACGATGCGTTGATCGACGCGCTCGCGGAGCAGGGCATTGCCTACGTGCCGTTTTTTCCGTTGGGTGGCTTCACGCCGATTCAATCGTCGGAGCTGTCGGACCTTGCGGGCAAGCTCGGTGCGACGCCGATGCAGGTCGCGCTCGCGTGGCTACTGCATCGCGCGCCGAACATTCTGCTGATTCCGGGCACGTCGTCGCCTGGACATCTGCGCGAAAACCTGCAAGCGGCGCAGTTGAAGCTCAGCGACGAGGTGCTCGATCAGCTGAATGCGATCGGCGCCGGCAAGGGCTGAGGTTCGGCTTCGCAACACGCGCCGCTTGTGGCGGGCGACGGCGGTCAGGTTTTGCCGTCGCCCGAAAAAACGCCTGAGGTTCCGACCGCGGCCTACGGCCGGTACCGCAGCGCGTCGATCAACACCGCGAGCGCCCGCGACGATTGCCGCCGGCTCGGGTAATAGAGGTGATAGCCCTGAAACGTCGGGCACCAGTCCTTCAGCACCTGCTTCAGTTGCCCAGTGGCGATATACGGCCGCGCCAGATCTTCTGGCACATACGCGAGGCCGCCACCCGCGAGCGCCGCGCTCAGCATCTGTCCGGTGCCATTGAACACGAGCTGACCTTCGACGCGCACCTTCAGCTCGTGCCCATCCTTTTCGAACTCCCAGGCGAACAGACCGCCGTAAGTCGGCAGGCGCAGATTGATGCAGTTGTGCCCGGTCAGGTCCTGCGGCTTGCGCGGGCGTTTGTGCTTCGTGAAATAGCCGGGCGCGCCGACCACCGCCATGCGCAGGTCCGCGGCGATGCGCACCGCGATCATGTCTTTCGCGACCTGATCGCCGAGACGAATGCCGACGTCGTAGCGTTGCGCGACGAGATCGGTCAGACCGAAATCGACGACGACTTCGACCTTGATGTCCGGGTACTCGGGCAGCAGTTGGGCGAGCTTCGGCTGCAGGATCGTGTTCGCCGCATGCTCGTCGGTCGTGATGCGGATCGTGCCGGCGGGTTTGTCGCGTAGTTCGCCCAGTGCCGCGAGTTCTTCCTCGATTTCATTGAAACGCGGGGCGACGCTGTTCAGCAGGCGCTCGCCCTCGGGCGTGGGCGATACGCTGCGCGTGGTGCGCGTGAGCAGACGGATGCCGAGCCGCGCTTCGAGACCGCGCATCGTATGGCTGAGCGCGGATTGCGACACGCCGAGTTTCGCGGCCGCTCTCGTGAAGCTGCGTTCGCGGGCGACCGCGATGAACGCGAGCAGGTCGTTGAAGTTTTCGCGCGGCATTCATGAATCTCGCTCATGGGTGTTTGCCGATTCTACCGTCTAGTCGCAACAGCGCGCAGCGATTAAATTCGAACTCTCGCAGGCTAGATCGAGTAGGAGCACAGGCAATGACGAATCAGGCAGAGACGAAATCGAAAGCGGAACCCACGGTGGCGCGCAACGCATTCGGCGACGTCGCACCGGCACTCGCCGACTATACCGACCGGATTCTATTCGGCGACGTGTGGCAGCGTCCGGGGCTGTCGCCGCGCGAGCGCAGCCTGATTACGGTGGCGAGCCTCGTCGCGCTCTATCGCGGCAACGAGTTGCCGTTTCATCTCGGCAAGGCGCTGGACAACGGCGTTTCGCGCGACGAGCTGATCGAACTGATTACGCACCTCGCGTTTTATTCAGGCTGGCCGACCGCGAGCACCGCGCTCGCGGTTGCGCGGCAGGTTTTTGCAAGCAGAGAAGCCTGAGTGTGGAAAGGAGACTCACGAATGGATTACCGCTATCTGGGTCAGAGCGCCCTTAAAGTGTCGCCATTGTGCCTCGGCGCGATGATGTTCGGCGGCGAGACCGATGAGGCGACCTCGGCGCGCATCATCGACAAGGCCTACGATCAGGGCGTCAATTTCATCGACACGGCCGACGTCTATCACGCGGGCCGCTCCGAAGAAATCGTCGGGCGTGCCATCGCGGCGCGCCGCGATGATTGGGTCGTTGCGACGAAGTTCGGCTTTCCGGCCACGCCGGGACCGAACCGGCAGGGGCAGTCGCGCAAATGGATCATGCAGTCGGTCGAGGCGAGCCTGAAGCGCCTCGGCACCGACTATCTCGACATCCTGTACTTTCACCGCGCGCTCGACGATGCGCCGCTCGAAGAAGGCGTGCGCGCGATCGCCGATCTGATCCGCCAGGGCAAGGTCCGCTATTTCGGCGTGTCGAATTTCCGCGGCTGGCGCATCGCCCAGATCGCGCATCTGGCCGATCAGTGCGGAATCGACAGGCCCGTCGCGAGCGAGCCGCTGTACAACCTCGTCGACCGTACCGCCGAAGTCGAGCAATTGCCGGCCGCGCAGCACTACGGGCTCGGCGTCGTGTCGTATAGCCCGCTCGCGCGCGGGGTGCTGAGCGGCAAATACGCGCTCGATGCGCCGCCGCCCGCCGACTCGCGCGCCGGTCGCGGCGACAAGCGCATTCAGCAAACGGAGTGGCGTCCCGAGTCGTTGAAGATCGCGCGGAGCATCGCCGAACATGCGGCGCGGCGCGGCACGACGTCGATCGCGTTCGCGCTGGCGTGGGTGCTGCACAACCGCCTCGTGAGCAGCACGATTGCCGGGCCGCGCACGGAAGCGCAGTGGGACAGCTACATGGAAGCGTTGCAACTGCAGCTCGGTCCCGACGATGAAAAACTCGTCGACAGTCTCGTTGCGCCGGGGCACGCCTCGACGCATGGTTATACCGATCCGGGCTATCCGGTAGCGGGGCGTCGCGTCCCGTGACAAGCGTGCGTTGAGACGCCCGGAGCCATTGCGGCCCTGGATCAAACCGATGCCGCAATGAACTCCCGCAACCATTGATGCGCGGGATCGCGATGCACGCGCTCGTGCCATAGCATCGCCATTTCGTAGCCCGGCACCTCGACGGGCGGCTCGACCATGCGCAGCGCGTCCGAGTCGCGCACGAGACGCGCGGGCAGCATCCCCACGAGATCGGTGCTGGCGAGCACCGATTGCATGAACAGAAAGTGCGGCACCGACAGCACTACCTTGCGCGCGAGTCCCACCTTCGCGAGGGTTTCGTCGGTGACGCCGAAAAATCCGCCGCCGTCCGGCGACACGATCACGTGTTCGAGCTTGCAGAAGTGCGCGAGTGTGGGCCGGCGCTTGAGCTTCGGATGATCCGAGCGACCGACCAGCACATAGCGCTCGGCAAACAGCACGCGGCGGCGCAAACCTTCGGGCGCGCCTTCGCTCGTGTGAAAGCCGATATCGATGTCGCCCTGTTCGGCCTGGCGCGCGAGCCTTGGCGGGACCGCCTCGACGATCGCCAGACGCGTGCCGGGCGCCGCCGCGCGCAGGCCGGCGAGCATCGGCAGGATGATCGTCGACTCCGCGTAATCCGTGGCGGCGATGCGCCAGGTGTGCGTCGCCGCGGCCGGATCGAATGGGCTCGCGGGCGCGACCGCGCGCTGCAGCGCGTCGAGCGCTTCGCGCAACGGCTCGCGCAGTGCCTGAGCTTTCGCGGTGGGCCGCATGCCGCGTGGTCCGGGCAACAGCAGCGGATCGCCGAACACGTCGCGCAGTTTCGCCAGATGCACGCTGACCGACGGCTGCGAGAAGTTCAGCCGTTCGGCGGCGCGGGTCACGTTGTGCTCTTCGAGCAGCACGTCGAGCGTGACCAGCAGATTGAGGTCGAGCCTTCTGAGATTAACCATGGCAATACCTGACATATTGGGAATTCATTTCCAATATACCTTGGCGGTGCATATCGTGACGTTTTAGCCACGAAGGTCCCATCATGAACGTTCTTATCGTCTACGCGCATCCCGAACCGAAATCGTTGAACGGTTCGCTGAAGGACTTCACGGTCCGGCATCTCGAACGCGCCGGTCATACCGTGCAGGTTTCCGATCTGTACGCGATGAACTGGAAAGCGTCGCTCGATGCCCATGACAGTAGCGAGCGCCACAGCGGCGAGCGCTTCTTTCCGTCGCTCGAATCGAAGCATGCGTTCGAGAACGGCTTGCAGAGCGAGGACATCGCGCGCGAGCAGGACAAGCTGAAGTGGGCCGATGCGGTGATCCTGCAGTTTCCGCTGTGGTGGTTCTCGATGCCGGCGCTCATGAAGGGCTGGGTGGAGCGCGTCTACGCCTACGGTCTCGCGTATGGCGTCGGCGAGCATTCCGATGCGCGCTGGGGCGAGCGTTACGGCGAGGGCCGTTTCGCGGGCAAGCGCGCGATGCTGGTCGTTACCACGGGCGGCTGGGAGTCGCACTACAGCGCACGCGGCATCAACGGTCCGATCGACGACGTGCTGTTCCCGATCCAGCATGGCGTGCTGTATTACCCCGGCTTCGATGTGTTGCCGCCGTTCGTCGTCTATCGCACGAGCCGTGTCGACGACGCGAAGTATGCCGAGGTGAGCGAGACGCTCGGGCGACGTCTCGACGCGCTGTGGACCACCACGCCGATCGCTTTCCGGTCGCAGAATGGCGGCGCGTATGCGATTCCGGCGCTCACATTGCGGGACGATCTCGCGCCGGGGCGAGTGGGCTTCGCCGCGCACCTCGAAGAGGCGGGCGCGCAACCATCGACTGCGGCGGCTGAAGCAGCCGAAGCCTGACGGGGCGTAGGGTTCGCTGAAATATGGTTGTAAGTCGCTATTGCTAGAGTCGTCCACGACATAGGCCGAGGCATGCCGTGGCGGTTTGCCTGGGATGCCTGACGAATGTAAGCAACCGGAAGTAAGCGGAAGCAAGCGGAAGCAAGCGAGAGGGCGACCCACCATGAATCCAGTGCGTACGTTCTGGCTCATTCTGATGCTGATCGGATCGCCCGCGTGGGCGTTCCAGTCGCGCGTCGTCACGATTCCGAGCACGGCGATGCATCGCTCGTTCGATGCAACGGTCGTGCTGCCGGATCAGTACGCGCGCGGCAATCAGGCTGCGCGCTTTCCGGTCGTCTACGTACTGCATGGCTCGGGCGGCGACTACACGGACTGGACCGCGAATTCGCATATCGGCAAGCTTGCCGATCGCTACCATGTGATCCTCGTAATGCCCGACGGCGGCCACGAGAGCTGGTACATCGACAGCCCCGTCGATCCGCGCAGCCTCTACGAAACCTATGTGGGCACCGAAGTGGTGGCCTATATCGACGGCCATTTCCGCACGATCGCGACGAAGCAGGCGCGCGCGATCACGGGCCTGAGCATGGGCGGATTCGGCGCGTTGCGGATTGCGCTCGACCGGCCCGACGTGTTCGGCGCGGCGGGCAGCATCAGCGGCGCGGTGGACCCGCGCGGCAGCGAGGACGAGCCGGGCATCGAGCGTGTGTTCGGCGACCCGTCGCAGCATGCGGACTTCTGGGATAGCGAAGCGATCGTCGCCAGTGCGCAGGATTTTGGCCGCGACCATATTGCGCTGACGATCGATTGCGGCATGAACGATTCACTCGTGCAGTCGAACCGTCTGCTGCACGAGCGGCTCGTCGAACTCGGCGTGCCGCACGATTACGCCGAGCGGCCCGGTGGCCATACATGGAAGTACTGGTCGAAGGCGGTCAAATATCAGGTGCTGTTCTTTGCCAGCACGTTCAGGCAAGCAGCACGCGACATGCACGACACGCACGCCGCGGCCTGACTGGCGGAGCACGCTCCGCCTCAACCCTCAATCGATCCCGTGAAACACCGCGTCGTCAGGGCCCAGGTAGACGGGCGGGCGCCACGCGGCATCGCGCATCGAATGCTGGACCAGTTTGTCGACGCCGAGCAGCACCGCGAAAATCGCCATGCGCACCGGAATGCCATTGTCGGTCTGCCGGAAAATCGCGAGCCGCGAATCGTGATTGAGGTCGGTGCTGAGGTCGTTCGCGCCGGGGCGGCTGTCGCGCGGCAGCGGGTGCATGATCAGCGTGTCGGTGCCGCAGACGCTATCGACGAGCGCCTGGTTGATCTGGAAATCGGGCGTGTAGCCCTCGAACGATTCGTCGGCGAAGCGCTCCTTCTGGATGCGCGTCGCGTACACGACGTCGGCGCCGCGCAGGCCGGTGGGCAGGTCGTGCGTCTGTTCGATCACGTGTCCGTTGCGCGAAATCTGTTCGAGGATATAGCCGGGCATTTCGAGCATCGGCGGCGAAATCAGCGTGAACTTGATGCCGCGATAGAGCGCCAGCAGCTTCACGAGCGAATGCACGGTACGTCCGTACTTGAGGTCGCCGACCAGCGCGATGTGCGCGCCGTCGACGATCTTGCCGAGCCGCGAGAACTCGCGCTGGATCGTGTAAAGATCGAGCAGCGCCTGGCTCGGGTGCTCGCCGGGACCGTCGCCGCCGTTGATCACCGGCACGTTGGTCGCGCGCGCGAACTCGGCCACCGAGCCTTGCTCGGGATGGCGGATCACCAGCGCATCGACGTAGCCGCTCATCACGCGGCTCGTGTCGTAGATCGATTCGCCCTTGGCCATCGACGAAAACGTGAAGCCGGTCGTGTCGCAGACCGATCCGCCGAGCCGGCAGAACGCCGCGCCGAAGCTCACGCGGGTCCGCGTGCTCGCCTCGAAGAACAGATTGCCGAGCACCGCGCCTTCGAGCACGCGCGAGATTTTGCGGCGCCGGGCGATCGGCTGCATGATGTCGGCCACGCGAAACAGCGCCTCGACCGAGTCGCGCGAAAACTGATCGACCGACAGCAGTTGCGGCTTGCCCTCGAACAGGATCTGGCTCGCGAGCGATTGCGCGTCTACGCTTTGCGTATATCCTTCGCCCGGCTCGGTGTTAGCGACGATCTCCGACACGAAACGCTCGACGATCTCCGGCATCGCCCGCGATTCCTGCGAGTCGTCCGGTAGCAGCCACGTGTCCAGCGCCCGGCGCGACACGCCGATGCGGTTTGCGAACGTATCGCGCGTCATGTTCATGCGACGCATCGCATCGCGTAGGAAGGCTTGTTGCGGAACGCTCATGAGGGCACCTGTCGCAAAAATGGGG
>DATAQT010000148.1:0-14434 GCA_036264535.1 Paraburkholderia sp.
CCGGTCACGCTCGTCGACGTCGTCACGACGCCGGGCGCGACCCGCGTCGCGGTG
Source organism: Paraburkholderia sp. (assembly GCA_036264535.1). Classification (GTDB taxonomy): domain Bacteria; phylum Pseudomonadota; class Gammaproteobacteria; order Burkholderiales; family Burkholderiaceae; genus Paraburkholderia. Next base: position 55 of record DATAQT010000148.1, read on the forward strand.
CCCGAGTGATAGACGCTGTTGTTGTCCGGGCCCGTCACCGTGCCCGAGCGCGCGCAGGTCGAACCCGCGCAATTCGTCGACGCCGAATGATTGACCGTATTGCCGTTCGAACCGGTGATCGAGCCCGACGACGAATACTGGCCCGGCGCGGTGCGGGTCACGTCGCCCGAGGTCGTCGCGGTTTTGCCGTCAGAGCCGGTCAGCGTGCCCGTATGCGAGCAGGAGCCGCCCGCGCAGCTGGTATCGCCCGAGTGCTGCACCGAGTTGCCGTAGCGGCCGGTCGCGGTACCCGAGTTCGAGAACTGACCGGGCGCCGTGCGCGTGACCGTGCCGGTGTTGCTCGCGACGCCACCGTACGGGCCGGCGACGCTGCCCGCATGCGAGCAGCTACCGCCACCGCACGAGCCGTAGTGCGCGCCGTTATAGACGCCGCGCGACGTGTACGCGGTGCCGTGACCCGACCACGCGAACGCCGATGCGCTGCCAAGCGCGAACACGGCGGCGGCCGCGCCGAGCACCACTTTGCGCAGCACGCCGCGCGCCACGTGAGCGGAGACCTGGTCGGAACCTGCGAATGATCGATTTTTCACGGTATGTCCTTGCTGGATTCGGGCCACTTGCGTCACTGCTGCGTGGCGACGAACGGACTATAGAAGGACACACCGTGGAAATCATCACGGAAGATATGTCGCGCTGTTTCACCGCGACGCAGGCCCACCAGACAAGGGTTTGCGGGCGCTCGACGGCCAGCGCGACATAATTCGACATAGTTTGCGAAACATTGCGGCCGCTGGAATCGGTCGCGACTTCAGCCGCTCACTGCCCCACCGGCGTCACCTGCACCGCGGCGGCCGACACGAACACCGCATGCAAGGTATCCCCGACCTTCACGTCGCTCAAGTCGACATCGGGCGCGGCTTCGAACGTCTGCGTCTGATACGCGCCGCGCAGCGTCACGAGGCGCTGCTTGCGATCGATCTTCAGCACGGTCGCGAGCACTTCGGTTTGTCGCGCCGACTCGTAGCCGCCCGACGCGGGCGTGTAGCTCTGCTTGTCGGCCCGCTCGCGAATCCCCTTGCCCGCGCCGCTGACCTTTTCGGCCTTCGTGAGCAGCGCATTCTTGTAGAGCACGTCGACGTGATCGCCGATCTTCAGTTGATCGAACGCGGCGACCTGCTGACTGACGAGCACGATCGCGACGTTGCCGCCGGGTCCCTTCAGCGTCAACGCGCGGTTTCCCGCATCGATGCCGACGACCTCCGCCGTCATACGCACCGGCTGCGCCGCGCCGAGCACCGCTTGCGCGGTGCTGGCCATCTCCTCCTGCGCGCATGCCGGCTGGGCTGTGGCCACCGCCGCGAGCAACAACGCTGCGCCTATCGTCGCTGTCTTCATTCGCGTTCTCCTCGAACAAGGTTGAAATACGGCCGGACGATCGGTCATGCTTGCCGCTCGATCGCTTCGCGCTACGCAGCATTCGTGCCCGACGCAGGAACGCCGCGCCTTCAGGACAAGCACTGCAAAGAGTATGACGCGAACGATTTGTCGGCGCATGCATCGGCATCGCCGCCGGTCGCCGGCCAAAACGTCGTGTCACTGCCGTGCTATCATTTATACCCATAGGGGGTATAGGTATGTCACATCTGAGCACACACAAAGACGACTTATTGAAGCGCGTTCGCCGTATCGCTGGTCAGGTTCAGGCTATCGAGCGCTCACTGGAGTCAAACGCCGATTGCGAAAAAGTGCTGCATCTGGCTGCCGCGACACGCGGCGCGATGAACGGCCTGCTCGACGAGATCGTCGAGGCGCACGCGCGCGAACACGTCGCGCATCCCGACCTGACGGCGAGCCAGCGCAAGAAGGGCGTGGACGCATTGCTCGGGGCGATCCGCCGATACTCGAAGTAGATTTCTTATGACTGACAACATGATCCGCACACACGAACACTCGTTTCTCGGCAGCTCGCACGACGAAAACGCACGCCGGACCCGTTCCGTCGTCGCGCTGACCCTGGTCATGATGGTCGGCGAGATCGCGGCCGGTTACATGACCGGCTCGATGGCCCTGCTCGCCGACGGCTTCCACATGGCGACGCACGCCGGCGCGCTCGGAATTGCTGCGCTCGCGTATGCGTTCGCGAAACGCAACTCGGGAAACCGCGCTTTCAGCTTTGGAACCGGCAAAGTAGGCGATCTTGCCGGCTTTGCTTCGGCCTTGATTCTCGCGCTGGTGTCGCTTGGCATCGGCATCGAATCGGCGATCCGACTCATTCATCCCACCGGCGTGGCCTTCGGACAGGCGGCAGTGATCGCGGCGATCGGGCTGATCGTGAACATCGTCAGCGCATTGCTGCTGTCGGGCGGTCATGCGGAGCATGGGCATCACGATCACGGCCATCACCATCATCATCATGGCCATGCGCACGGATCCGACAACAACCTGCGCTCCGCCTATGTGCACGTGCTCGCCGATGCGCTGACCTCGGTGCTGGCGATCGTGGCCCTGCTGGCCGGGCGTTATCTCGAGTGGATCTGGCTGGACCCGCTGATGGGCATCGTCGGTTCGATCGTCATCGCACGCTGGGCGTGGACGCTGATGCGCGACACAGGCGGCGTGTTGCTCGATAAAACCGACGAGCAAGTTGCCGGCGAAATCCGCGAAATCCTCGATTCGCACGGCGACGCCGAGATTGCCGACCTACACGTCTGGCAGATCGGCCCGCAGGCCCGAGCGGCTATCGTCAGCGTGCGCACGCACGGCGGCGTCACGGCCGAGACGATCCGCGCGCGGCTCGCGCCGGTGCATGAGGTCATGCATCTGACAGTCGAAGCGGCGTCATAACCCTCGCGCCAGGGGAAGAAAGGCGTAATCGAAACGAAGAAGGGCCGGCGTATCTCGACGACACGCCGGCCCTTCTGCTTTTTGCTATTCAGCTTGCGCGGCACCTCGCGCTAGACCCTCTATCGCATCACACGCGCTCGATCGCGATCGCGATACCCTGGCCGACGCCGATACACATCGTGCACAGCGCGAAGCGACCCTGCGTGCGTTGCAGTTGATACGTCGCGGTCGTCACCAGACGCGCGCCGCTCATGCCGAGCGGATGGCCGAGCGCGATCGCGCCGCCGTTCGGGTTCACGCGGGGATCGTCGTCGACGACGCCGAGCGCGCGCAGCACCGCGATGCCTTGCGAGGCGAACGCTTCGTTCAGCTCGATTACGTCGAACTGGTCGATCGTCATGCCCAGACGCGCGAGCAGCTTCTGTGTAGCCGGTGCCGGACCGATGCCCATCACGCGCGGCTCGACGCCGGCGGTGGCCATGCCGAGCACGCGGGCGCGCGGCGTGAGGCCGAAGCGCTTCGCGGTTTCTTCGTTGGCGAGCAGCAGCGCGGCCGCGCCGTCATTCACGCCCGACGCGTTACCGGCCGTGACCGTGCCGTCCGGACGGACGACGCCCTTCAGCTTCGCGAGCGTCTCGAGGCTCGTTTCGCGCGGATGCTCGTCCTGCGTGACCGTGATCGGATCGCCCTTCTTCTGTGCGATCGTCACGCCGACGATCTCCTGCGCGAGCGTGCCGTCGCGTTGCGCGCGCGCGGCCTTCTGCTGGCTGCGCAGCGCGAACGCGTCCTGGTCGGCGCGGCTGATGTTGTAGTCGGTCGCGACGTTTTCGCCGGTTTCCGGCATCGAGTCGACGCCGTACAGCTTCTTCATCAGCGGGTTCACGAAGCGCCAGCCGATCGTCGTGTCGTAGATCTCCGCCTGACGCGAGAACGCGCTGGTCGCCTTGCTCATCACGAACGGTGCGCGGCTCATGCTTTCGACGCCGCCCGCGACCATCAGCGCGGCCTCGCCCGACTTGATCGCGCGCGCGGCGATGCCGATCGCGTCCATGCCCGAGCCGCACAGACGGTTGACCGTCGAGCCCGGTACGTCCTTCGGCAGACCCGCGAGCAGCGACGACATGCGCGCGACGTTGCGGTTGTCGTCACCGGCCTGGTTCGCGCAGCCGTAGATCACGTCGTCGATCGCGGTCCAGTCGACGTTCTTGTTGCGCTCCATCAGCGCCTTGAGCGGCACCGCGCCCAGGTCGTCGGCGCGCACCGACGACAGCGAACCCGCATAGCGGCCAATGGGGGTGCGAATCGCGTCGCACAGGAATGCTTCGGTCATGTGATGTCTCCAGTTGAAATGCTGCGTGCGCTGCGCTGCGCCGCGGCCGGCTTTGCACCGATGACGCCGGTTCGATGCGCCGGGGCATCGGCCCGGTGGCCAACGGCCACGGGCGGGAAGCTGTCAAGGAACGGCGGCGCGGCGGCCGTCACATCGAAGCAGCTTAGCGCAGGATCATGAACGACGGGCTTGGGATTGACGACGGATACCGCTGTTGCGTCTTTCTCACCCGGCCTTATGTTCTATATTCGAACACAAGGTCATATATCGAACAAACAGACACGATAATAGGCGTGGGCGCGAAAGCGTGTCAAGCACGGCCTCGGCCGTGCCAGGCGATACCAGGGAATACGCGGAGGGGGTGTTCAGCGGACATCGATTCCTTCATCGGCGATGTAGCCGCGGATCACGTCGGCAAAATTGCGCTCGGCCGCGAGCCCCAGCCGTTCGGCGCGCGACGTATCCCACGCGCCCGGCCAGCTGCCGACGATCTTGCCGATGCGCTCGTCGGGCTGCCGCACGATGCGGCTTGCGACCGCATCGCCGGCGACTTCGCGCAGTGCCGCGATCATCTCGTCGACGCTGACCGACAGGCCCGGCAGGTTCAGCACGCGCTGCTTCCCCAGCGCGGCGCCATCGAGTTCGAGACCGGCGATCAGGCTGTCGATCGCCTTGCGCGGCGACAGCAGCCACAGCCGCGTCGAACCGTCGACGGGACACACGGCCTGCTCGCCGTTCAGCGGCTCGCGGATGATGCCGCTCGCAAACGACGACGCCGCCGCGTTCGGCCGCCCCGGCCGCACGCTGATGGTGGGCAGCCGCAGAACGCGGCCGTCGACGAAGCCGCGCCGCGAATAATCATTGAGCAGCAATTCCGCGATCGCCTTCTGCGCGCCATACGACGACTGCGGATTGAGCGCGGTGTCGTCCTGCACGACCGCGGGCAGATCGCCACCATAGACCGCGACCGAACTGGTGAACACGACGCGCGGTTGGTGCCCGCGCTCGCGGCAGATTTCGAGCAGCAGGCGCGACGCATCGAGATTGATGCGCATGCCGAGCTCGAAGTCCGCCTCGGCCTGGCCGCTGACGATCGCGGCCAGATGAAAGATCGCCGAGGTTTGAGCATCGACGACGCGCTCGAGCACGCTGCGCTCCGCGATATCGCCGACTTCGGTGCGCACGCGCGCATCGCCGAAATCGTGGCCGCGCGCGACGTCGAGCAGAACCAGTTCGGTGATCGCTTGCGGTGCGCCGTGCGCGTCCTTCAGTGCGCCACGCGCGAGCAGTTCGCGCGCGAGACGCTGGCCGAGAAAACCGGCGCCGCCGGTGATCAGTACTTTCATGGTTGCGTGTCCGTCCGTGGTTGTCGAAGAAAGTCAGCGCCCCGCGCCGAGATAAGGCTTCAGCCAGCCGAGCCCCGCCGACGTCGCCGCGCGCGGCCGGTATTCGCAGCCGATGTAGCCGTCATAGCCGAGCGCGTCGATCAGATCGAACAGGTACGGGTAGTTCAGCTCGCCGATGTCGGGCTCGTGCCGCTCCGGCACACCCGCAACCTGGATGTGGCCGATACCGGCTATATCGCGTCTGAGCTTCATCGCGAGATCGCCCTCGACGATCTGGCAGTGATAGCAATCGAACTGCACCTTCAGGTTCGGCGCGCCAACTTCGGCGCAGATCGCCTGCGCGTCGTCCTGTCGATTGAGGAAATAGCCGGGCATGTCGCGCGTGTTGATCGGCTCGATGACGATCGTGATCTGTTCGGCTTGCGCGGCCCGCGCGGCATAGGCGAGATTGTTCAGGTACACGTCGCGTTGGGCTTTACGCTGTGTTTCGCCCGGTTGATCGCCGGCGAGCAAACCCGCCATCACATGCAGCTTGCGATTGCCGAGCACGCGTGCGTATTCGAACGCCGTGTCGACGCTGCGGCGGAACTCGTCCTCGCGTCCCGGCAACGACGCAAGGCCGCGCTCGCCGCCGCTCCAGTCGCCCGGCGGCGCATTGAACAACGCCTGCGTGAGGCCGTGCGCGTCGAGCCGTGCCTTCAGTTCGCCGGCGCGGAACTCGTAGGGAAACAGGAACTCGACCGCGTTGAAGCCGTCGCGCGCGGCGGCGGCGAAACGCTCGAGGAACGCGTGCTCGTTGTACATCATCGTCAGATTGGCGGCGAAGCGAGGCATGGCGGCAACTCCTTCAAGACAGTGCGATAGGGTGCGCGGCGTTAATGGGGCATGCGTCCCGCTCCAGCGTTCATGGGGCATGCGTCCCGCTACCAGCGCGCGCCGAACGAGGCGCATAGTTCTTCGATCGCGGCAGCGTCGAGCGGCGCGGGCCGCGGATTCGTCATCAGCCACAGACGCGCGGTCTCCTCGAGTTCTTCGAGCACATACGAAGCCTGCTCGACCGAGCGCTCCCACACCACCGGCCCCAGACGTTCGAGCAACACCGCGCGCACGCGCTCGGCCAGCCCGGCGATCTGCGCGGCCACCTGCGGATCGCCTGGGCGTCGATAGCGAATCAGCGGGACATGTCCCACTTTCATCACGTAGTACGGTGTGATCGGCGGCAATACGTCCGCTTCGGTCCACACGCCCGCGAGCGTCAGTGCGACCAGATGCGTCGAATGGGTATGGACGATGCCGCGCGCGTCGCCGTTGCGTGCATAGATGCCGCGATGCAGCGCGAGCGTTTTCGACGGCTTGCCGCCCGACACTGCGCGGCCGTCCGCGTCGACCTTGGCGATGTCGGCGGGATCGAGGCGACCGAGACACGCGTCGGTCGGCGTGATCAGCCAGCCGTCGTCGAGCCGCGCGCTGATGTTGCCGGCGCTGCCGACCGTATAGCCGCGCCGATAGAGACTCGCGCCGACCGTGCAGATTTCCTCGCGCACGCGCGCTTCGGTGGAGGTATGGAGTGCGGGCGTGTCGCTCATTGCGCGGCTCCGTCGAGATGGCGCAGCGCCTTGTCGAAGAAGTCGGTCGTACCGAAGTTGCCGGACTTTAGCGCGAGCGCGAGCGGTTGCGCGCCGGTCGTCGCAGTGGCCGGCACGCCCGGATCGATCTGTGCGCCGATGCGCAGCATGCGCACGTCGAGCGCCTGCACGACCGCGCCCGAAGTCTCGCCGCCCGCGACGACGAACTTGCGCACGCCGCGCTCACGCAAGCCGCGAGCAATCGACGCCAACGTCGTTTCGACCAGATGCCCGGCCTCGTTGACGCCGAGTTCGCGCTGTACGGCCTTCACGTCGTCGGGCGATGCGGTCGCATAGATCAGCACCGGCTCCGCGTGCACGAAGCGCTGCTGCGCGAACTCGAGCGCCTCGCCGACGACGTCCTCGCCGCGCGCCGCGGCGAGCGGATCGATGCGGAATGCGGGTCGCGTCGCGCGCCAGGCGGCCACCTGTGCGTTGGTCGCCTTTGAGGCGCTACCCGCGAGCACCGCCGACAACCCTTCGACACGCGGCAATTGCGCGGCATTCGCTTGCTCGCCGAGCAGACCCGCGCGCCGGAAATTGGCCGGCAAACCGAGCGCGACGCCGGAGCCGCCGGTGATCAGCGCGAGGTCCGCGCAGGCCGCGCCGAGCGTGTGCAGATCGGCATCGGACACCGCATCGGCAATCGCGATACGCACGCCGTCGGCGCGCAGCGCGGCGAACGCGGCGCGCACGGCCGCGTCGCCTTGCGCGAGCGCGTCGTAGCGCACGAGCCCGACCTTCGATCGAGTTTGTCGCTGCAGCACGCGCACGAGGTTCGCGTCGCGCATCGGTGTCAGCGGATGGTTCTCCATGCCCGACTCGTTGAGCAAGGTATCGCCGACGAACAGATGGCCGCGGAAGATCGTGCGGCCGTTCTCGGGAAACGCCGGACAGGCGATCGTAAACGACGCTCGCCCGGCGAAGTCGGCGGACAGCGCATTCAGCAACGCATCGGTGACGGGACCGATGTTGCCCGCATCGGTCGAATCGAAGGTCGAGCAGTACTTGAAGAAGAATTGCCGGCAGCCTTGCGCGCGCAGCCAGTCGAGCGCCGCGAGCGATTGCGCGACCGCATCGGCGGCCGGGATCGTGCGCGACTTCAGCGCGACGACGAGCGCGTCGGCGTCGAGGGCTTCGCTGGATGCGGGCACACCGATCGTCTGGACCGTGCGCATGCCGCCGCGCACGAGCATGTTGGCGAGATCGGTGGCGCCGGTGAAATCGTCGGCGATGCAGCCGAGCAGCGCGGGTTTCGTTTGAGCCGTCATGACCTGCCCCTCGCCTGGTGCCGCGCCGGCAAGTCGACGCCGGGGAAAATCTTCACGACGGCCGAGTCGTCTTCGCCGCCATGGCCCGCCGTCGACGCCATCATGAACATCTGATGCGCTGCCGCCGACAGCGGCAGCGGAAACTTCGTGCGACGCGCGGTATCGAGCACGAGCCCGAGGTCCTTGACGAAAATATCGACCGCCGACAGCGGCGTGTAGTCGCCCGCGAGAATATGCGGCACGCGGTTCTCGAACATCCACGAATTGCCCGCGCTGTGCGTGATCACGTCGTACAGCGCGTTCGGGTCGACGCCTTCGCGCAGACCGAGCGCCAGCGCCTCGGCGGCCGCCGCGATATGCACGCCCGCCAGCAACTGGTTGATGATCTTCACCTTCGAGCCCGCGCCATGCGCGGCGCCGAGCCGGTAGACCTTGCCGGCGATCGCGGCAAGCACGTCCTCGCACGCGGCGTAAGCGGCCGCGGGACCGGACGTCATCATCGTCATTTCGCCCGACGCGGCGCGCGCCGCGCCGCCCGAGACCGGCGCATCGAGCATCTGCAAACCGGCCGCCTCGACACGCTTGCCTAGCTCGCTCGCGAAGTCCGGCGCGACCGTGGCACTCGCGATCACGACGCCGCCCGGCTTCATCGCCGCGAGCGCGCCATGCTCACCTTGCTGGCCAAACAGTACGGCCTCGGTTTGCGCGGCATTCACGACGAGCGTGATCACGACCTCGCAGTGCGCGCCGAGCTCGGCGGCCGTCGCACAGCCGACCCCGCCTTCATCGACGAACGCCTGCAGCACGTCGGGCCGCAAGTCGCACGCGTGGACCCTGAAGCCCGCGCGCAACAGCGAGCGCGCGACGCCGAGCCCCATGGCCCCCAAACCAATGACACCGACATTTCTCGACATGCGTGACCTCTATCGATTGGTGCTGCGTTTGCGCGTTCGGCGCATCAGCCGATGCCCGCTTCGGCAAGCCGCCGCGCCGCGTTATACAGATGCGTCTGCGCGGCATTGCGCGCCGCCATCGGATCGCCCGCGCGAATCGCCGCGGCGATCGCCGCGTGCTCCTCGCGCACCTGCCGCGAGAAGTCCTCGCGCAACGCCTCGTTGCGGCGCGTGACGACCGTGCCCGCTTCGAGGTACTGATTAAGGAACGTCAGCGTCTTCAGGAAATACGGATTGCCGGTCGCCGCCGCGATCGCGCGATGAAACGCGACGTCTTCAGCGACGCCGTCTTCGCCGTCGGCGACCGCCTGCGCGATGCGCGCGAGCGCGGCATCGATGGCGGCCATGTCGGCATCGCTGCGGCGCGTCGCGGCTTCCGACGCGACCTCCGCCTCGATCGCGCGGCGCAGTGCGAGGATCTGCACGACCGAGCCCGGCTCGACGGCTTCCGCGTAGTCGATCCGCAGCGGCCGGATCGCGCCGCGCCCGGCGACGAACACGCCGCTGCCCTGGCGCGGTTCGACCACGCCCTCGTTCTTCAGTCTCGACAGCGCCTCGCGAATCACCGTGCGGCTCACACCGAACTGTTGGGCGAGCACGGCTTCGGTCGGCAGCTTGGCGCCGCGCGCGAAGGTGCCCTTGTCGATCTGCTTGAGCAGTTGCTGCGCGACGGTGTCGCTCAACGCGCGCGCGGGGATCTTGTCGAACATGGCGTATCGGATGGATCGGTTGCCGTAAAGTGATCTGGTTATCGGGTCATCATACAAATTTGGACGGCGAGCCGCATCCACGCAAACCCTGGGCTTTTTGAATGGATCGGCGTCATTTGGCGAAACAGAAGGCTTAAGCTATCGTCTCGCCTTTGCGCCGCAACGCGATACGCGGCCCCGCATCGAAGCGAATGCGCGTCGCACGTCGTTCGTGCGCACTTTTCCGAAACCACGATCAAGGTCCATGAGCAAAGCCCTGCCGCCGTCTTCCGTCGCGCCCGCCACCGCTGAACCGGCTCCGGAGAAACCGGGCGACTCGTACGTGCAGTCGTTCGCGCGCGGTCTCGCGGTGATCCGCGCGTTCGACGCGAGGCGCCCCGAACAGACGCTCACCGACGTCGCCGCGGCGACCGGCCTGACGCGCGCCGGCGCGCGCCGGATTCTGCTGACGCTGCAAACGCTCGGCTACGTGGAAGCCGAGGGGCGCCTGTTCCGTCTGACGCCGAAGATTCTCGACCTCGGCTTCGCGTATCTGACCTCGATGCCGTTCTGGAATCTCGCCGAGCCGGTGATGGAGAGTCTGTCGGCACAGGTGCATGAAAGCTGCTCGGCGGCCGTGCTCGATCGCACCGAGATCGTCTACGTGCTGCGCGTGCCGACCCACAAGATCATGACGATCAACCTGTCGATCGGCAGCCGCCTGCCCGCGTACTGCACGTCGATGGGCCGCGTGCTGCTCGCCTCGCTCGACGACGAAACGCTCGACGCGACACTGAACTCGACGCCGCTCTATGCGCACACGCCGCGCACCGTCACCGACAAGGATGAGTTGAAGAAGCTGATCGAGCAGGTGCGCCGCCAGGGATGGGCGATCGTCGATCAGGAGCTCGAAGGCGGCTTGATTTCGCTGTCCGCGCCGATTCGCAATCGCCAGGGTCGGGTGATCGCCGCGATGAACATCAGCGGCAACGCGCAGCGCAATTCAGCGAAGCAGATGGTGAAGGCGTTTCTGGAACCGCTGCAGCAGGCTGCGCAGACGGTATCGGAGATGGTCGCGCGGCGGGGCTAACGCAAGCGCGCCCCCGCGTGGGCGCGCGCTCGTTGCGCGCCCTGGAATTTGCTTCCATCGCTCACTGCGCGAGATAACGCTCCACCAGCCGCGCCCAGAATGCCGCGCCGATCGGCAGGCTGTGGTCGTTGAAGTCGTAGTGCGGGTTGTGCACCATGCAGCCGTCCTCGCCGACGCCGTTGCCGATCCGCAGGAACGTGCCGGGGCGCTTTTGCAGCATGAACGCGAAGTCCTCGCTGCCCATCAGGATGTCGGTCTGCTCGACCACCTTGTCGTCGCCGACCAGCTCGCGCGCGACCTGCACCGCGAAATCCGTTTCGGCATCCGTATTGATGACGACCGGATAGCCCTCGATGTACTCCACGTTCGCCTTGCCGCCGTAGCTCGCGGCCTGCGTCTCGGCCAGCTCGGTGATGCGCTTTTTCAGCAACGCGCGTACCTCGGGGCTGAACGAGCGCACGCTCAGTTCGAGTCGTGCGCTGCTCGAAATCACGTTGTTCGCGGTGCCAGCGTGCATCGAGCCGACGGTCACCACAGCCGGCTGCGACGGATCGACGTTGCGCGCGACGATCGTCTGCAGCGCCATCACGATGCTGGCGGCGACCACGACCGGATCGACGGTCAGGTGCGGACGCGCGGCATGGCCGCCGACGCCTTCGATCGTGATGATCGCCTTGTCGCCCGCCGACATGAACGGACCCTTGCGGAACAGCAGCACGCCCGGCTCCGCGCCCGGATGGTTGTGCAGGCCGAACACGGCGTCGCATGGGAAGCGCTCGAACAGACCGTCCTTGATCATCTTCAGCGCGCCGCTGTCGATGCCGCTTTCCTCGGCCGGCTGGAAATACAGATGCACGGTGCCCGAGAAATTGCGCGTCGCCGCGAGCCGTTGCGCGGCGCCGAGCAGGATCGTCGTGTGGCCGTCGTGGCCGCACGCGTGCATCTTGCCGTGCGTGCCGCTCGCGTACGGCAGGCCGGTCTGTTCGATGATCGGCAGCGCGTCCATATCCGCGCGAATGCCGATGCTGCGCTTGCCATCGCCCGCTTTCAGCGTGCCGACCACACCGGTCTTGCCGACTCCGCGCGTGACCTGCCAGCCCCACTGTTCGAGCTTGTCGGCCACGAGCGCCGAAGTCTGCACTTCCTCGTACGCGAGTTCGGGACGGTGGTGAATGTGATGGCGAATCTCGCGCAGGCTGGGGGCGGCGGGCTCCAGATCGGACACTTCGGTCATGCGCGGGGTCTGGTTCATAGTCTGTGTGGCTCCAATGGGTAGCCTTGCACTATAGCCACGCCGTTTTGTTCGAATAAGATGCTATTTTTTTCACCCTGATTAACGCGTCTTATATACGGGGTTACCCTCATGAAGCTGCAGCAGTTGCAGGCCTTCGTCGCCGCCGCGCATCACCGCAGTCTGCGCGCCGCCGCGCGCGAGCTTGGCGTGACGCAGCCGGCCGTCACGCACACGATTCGCGAACTGGAAAACGCCCTCAATGCGGAGCTGATGGTGCGCAGCGTGCGCGGCGTCGAACTCACCGCCTGCGGGCTCGAACTCCTGCCGCGTGCCGAACAGTTGCTCGGCGACGTGCGCCGCACGGTCGAGGCCGTCGAGCAGGTGAAGGGAGAACTGGCCGGCAAGGTCAGCGTCGGCACGATGCCCTCCCTCGCGCTGACGGTACTGCCGCATGCGGTGTCGAGCTTTCGCGAGAAGATGCCGCTCGTGAATCTGCATCTGGAGGAAGTGACCGTGCCCGACGCGCTCGCGCGTCTGCGCAACGGCGCGCTCGATCTCGCGGCGATCCATCACGTGCAGGCCTTGGATAGCGATCTGGTGCAGGTCCCGCTGTACTCGACGCAGTTCGTCGTCACGATGCGCGCCGGGCATCCGCTCGCGAACGTCACACGCCTGTCTGAACTGCTCGACGCCGAGTGGATCGTCACGGTCGGCGCCGATCATTTCCCGCACAGCGTGATGATGGCGATGTTCAGCGCGCACGGCCTGCCGGTGCCGAAGCGGTTGCTGCGCGCGCCGTCGTCGTTTGCGGTGACGCTCGGGCTCGTGTCGCAGACCGACGTGATCAGCTGCTTCACGCGGCCGCTCGCGCAGAAGGTCGCGCCGCTCGGCATTCGCGTCGCGCAGATCGAAGACGCGCTGCCGAACTACGATCTGAGCATCATCTCGCGACGCGATCTGCTGCCGACGCCGGCCGTGCAGCAGTTCGTCGCATGTTTGCGGCAGGTGACGCGCGAGCGGATGGGGGTCGTGCAATAAGGTCGCATACCCACGTCAGCCCATGAGCGCGCGCTTGCGCTACGCGCTCACGCGCTCCTTGAGCAACGTGATCAACGCGTGGCCCGCTTCTTCGAGTGTGCCGGAGTTGTCGATCGTCGTGCAGCGCACACCGGCCGGCAACGCAAACGGCGCGCGCCGCGCGAGCCGTGCCGCGACCTGCTCCGCCGATTCGCGCGCCCGCGCGCCGAGCCGCGCCTCGAGAATATGCGGCGCGGCACTCACGTGCACCACTTCCGCGTGCGGATAACGCGCGAGCGCATGCTGCACGTACTGCCGCGAGCCGTTGACGACCACCGTGCAGCCGCGCGCGAGCCACACGTCGAGTTCGATGCCGATGCCATAGCGCAGCGAGTGGCTCGACCATTCGAGCGCGAACAGACCAAGCAACGAGCGCGCGGCGAACTCCTCGACGCTCAGTGCCACGTGCACCTCGCCAATGCCGCTCGGCCGCGTGATGTAACGATGCGCGAACACGACCGGCTCGCCCGAGAGCCGCTTGCGCGCGAATTGCAGCAGGGCATCCTTGCCCGCGCCCGACGGCCCCATCACATAGATCAAACGCCCTGTCATTGGCTGCTCACCTCGTCGTGGTACATGTCCTTGCGATCGCTGCCTTGCGCGCCGTGGCTGAACGGCAGCGGCTGCCACAGCACGAACGGCTCGCCCGGCGCCGGCTCGACGAAGAGCGCGGCCTGATCGACCGCGAGCGGCCCGAGCGTGGGCGTGCGCTCACGCCACCATGCGAGCAGCGTTGCGCGCTCGTTGGCATCGGCGAGCGAACTGGACAAGGTCATATGAAAACGGAATTCGTCGAACACGTACGGATAGCCCCATTGCAGCAGCAACGCACGTTGCCGCTCGCTAAGCGGCGCGCCGAGCCGGCGCGCGAGATCGACCGCCGACGGTCGCGCGCGCAGTCCATCGAGCGACTGTAGCGCA
>DATAQT010000161.1:0-3572 GCA_036264535.1 Paraburkholderia sp.
CACGGCACCGAAGGCACGTGGTACGCGCATGCGAGCGTCGGCACGCTCCATGTGCGGCCGATTCTCGACATGCGGCGCGACGGCGCAACGAAGATGCGCGCGATCGCCGAGGAGGCGGCCGCGCTCGTCAGAGAGTACAAGGGGGCGTATTCCGGCGAGCACGGCGATGGTCTGTGCCGCGGCGAATGGGTCGCATGGCAATACGGGCCGCGGCTCAACGAGGCGTTCAGCGAGATCAAGGCGCTGTTCGACCCGGACAATCGCTTCAATCCCGACAAGATCGTGCGTCCGCCGAAGATGGACGACGCGCGCAATTTCCGCTTCGCGCCGGGCTATCGCGAACAACGTATCGACACGGCGCTCGACTGGTCGGCGTGGGACGTGAAGCGCGATCCGTTGACGGGCGAAGAAAGTGCGCCGGGCAGCGGCGACGATCTGAGCGGCGGCCTCGCGAAAGCGGTCGAGATGTGCAACAACAACGGCCACTGTCGCAAGTTCGACGCGGGCACGATGTGCCCGAGCTATCGCGTGACCAAGGACGAGCAGCATCTGACGCGCGGCCGCGCGAACACGTTGCGGCTCGCGATATCAGGGCAGCTCGGCGAAAGTGGACTCGCGAGCGACGACGTGAAGGAAACGCTCGACCTGTGCGTGTCGTGCAAGGGCTGCAAGCGCGATTGCCCGACCGGTGTCGACATGGCGAAATTCAAGATCGAAGCGCGGGCGGCGCGTGTCAAGACGCATGGCGTGCGCTTGCGCGACAGGCTCGTCGCGTTCATGCCGCGCTATGCGGGCGCGGCGAGCCGCGTGCCGGGGCTGCTGGCGCTCGCGGACAATGTGCCGGTGCTGTCGGCGTGGTTCAAGCGCTCGGTCGGGTTCGCGACTGAGCGGAGCTTGCCACGGTTCAGGAGGGCGTTTCTGGCCGATGCGGTGTCCGCGAAGTCGGGCGCCCACCCGCAGCAAAAGAACGCGCAGGGCACTACGTTGAAAGAGGTTCTGCTGTTCGTCGACACTTTCAACAACCACCTCGAGCCCGACAACGCGCGTGCCGCGCAACAGGTGCTCGAAGCGGCGGGCTACACGGTCTACTTCAATGCACGCGAAGGCGAGCGTCCCGTGTGTTGCGGCCGCACGTTCCTCGCGGCGGGCCTCGTCGATGAAGCGAAGCAGGAAGCGCGACGCATGCTCGATCTGTTCAGGCCGTTCGTCGAACGCGGCGTGCCGGTGGTGGGTTTGGAGCCATCCTGCCTGCTGTCCTTGCGCGACGAATTCCTGCAGTACGGCTTCGGCGACGAAGCGCGACGCCTCGCGCAGCATGCGTTTCTATTCGAGGAATTCCTCGTGCGCGAAGAACAGGCCGGACGTTTGCAGCTCAAATTGAAACCGCTGCCGATGCGGCAGGCGCTCGTGCACGGCCACTGCCATCAGAAGGCGTTCGACGCGTTCACGCCGGTGCAGACCGTGCTGAAGTGGATTCCCGAGTTGAAGGTGTCGACAGTCGAATCGTCGTGCTGCGGTATGGCCGGCAGCTTCGGCTATGAAGCGGAGCACTACGCGACGTCGCAGGCGATGGCGGAGCTGTCGCTGCTGCCCGCGGTGCGCAAGCTCGACGCCGCCACGCTGATGGTCGCCGACGGCACCAGCTGCCGGCATCAGATTCACGACGGCGCGGGCGTCGACGCGATCCACGTCGCGCGCGTGCTGGCGATGGCGCTGCCGTGACGCGGAGCTGACTGAAACGCAAAACTCAAACGCCGATAGCTTGCCGGTACGCACCCGGCGTCACCCCAACCGCCTCGCGAAACCGGTGACTGAAGTGGCTCGCGTTCGCATAGCCGCATTGGTCGGCAATCTGCGCGAGCGGCAACGTCGTCGTGCGCAGCAGCGTGCGTGCGCGATCGAGCCGCTGCCGCGCGATCCAGGCGGCGGGCGGCAAGCCGAACGACTCGCGAAACATCCGCGCAAGATGAAATTCCGACAGCGCCGCGACGCCGGACAGCTCACCGAGCGTCAACGGCTGCGCGAGATGGCTGTAGATATAGTCGTGGAGGCGCCGCCGCGTAGCAGACGAGAGCCCGCCCTTCAGCGCCACGTTCGCGCGCCGCACGCCTTGCCCGCGCAAGAGCAGGCTCAGCACTTCGTGCGCGGTTTCGTTGGTGCGCAACAGACCGTCGGGACTGTGCCACTCCTCGTTGACGAGCGACTGACACAGACTCGCAATGCGCGGGTCCTCGAAATACGTGCGATCGGCAAGCGTCAATTCGCGCGGTTCGCGGTCGAGCTCCTGCACCGCGCGTCGCGTGAAATGCTCGGGCAGGAAATACAGGTGCATGAAGTGCATGTGGCCGCGCACCCACCAGCGCGATTCGTGATCGCCGGGCAGCGCGCACAGCCGCGACGGCGCGCCGTAGTGGCCCGGCATTTTCTGACGCTCGGTGCGGTAGCCGCCATCCAGATAGCACGACAGCGTGTGATGGCCGGGGCGCTCGTAGACGGTCTCGGCTTCCTTCGTGTCGCGCGTCCAAAGCGCGATCGCGAGTCCGTCGCCGAGCCACGCGAAGCGGTCCAGATTCGCGTTGGCGCTGGCGAGCGCGTGACAGACCGACTGCAGGCCAAAAGGCGTGCCGGCGGCGGGTATCACGGGGAGGGACGGACTGGCGTTCACGGCGGCGAGCGGAGGTTTTCCGGTGGAGGGTCAAGGGTTGAGCGGCCAGTATACGGCGCGCCCCACCTAGCCGCTCAGCGGCGCGAAAAAGTGCGCAATTTTGGACAATTGCGCGTGGCGGCGCGGTTGCATAGTCGAGCTTTCGTCAATGCTGCGTGTTATTGCAGCCCGTCATTGCAGTCTGAGGCCCGACCATGAATCTCCTGCTTTATGCCGTCACCGTGCTGATCTGGGGTACCACGTGGATCGCGATCAAATGGCAACTCGGCGCGGTGCCGCCGCCGGTGTCGATTGCGTGGCGTTTCTGGATCGCCGCGCTGCTGCTGTTCGCGCTGCTGCACATCATGCGCCGGCCGATCTGGCCGCCGCGCGACGCCTGGCGCTACCTCGTCGCGCAAGGTCTCGCGCTGTTCTGCCTGAATTTCCTGTGCTTTTACTACGCCGAACAGATCGTGCCGAGCGGACTCGTCGCGGTGGTGTTCTCGACCGCGCCGCTGCTGAATTCGATCAACGGGCGGCTGTTCATGGGCCGGCCGCTGCAGCCGAGCGCGATTGCGGGCGCGTTGCTCGGGCTCGTCGGCATCGTCTGTCTGTTCGTGCAGCAGATGGCCGGACATCTCGGCGATCACACCGCGTGGCTCGGGCTTGGCATCGCGTTTCTCGGCACGATGTGCTTCTCGGCCGGCAACCTGCTGTCGAGCCGCATGCAGTCGATGGGCCTGCATCCGTTCGCGACCAACAGCTGGGCGATGCTGATCGGCGCGGCCATCCTGACGGTCGGTAGTCTGTTCGCTGGCTATTCGTTCGCGCTGGAGCCGTCGGCGCGTTATCTCGGCGCGCTCGCGTATCTCGCGGTGTTCGGCTCGGTGATCGGCTTCACGGCTTACCTGATGCTGGTCGGCCGCAT
>DATAQT010000178.1:0-19259 GCA_036264535.1 Paraburkholderia sp.
CGGCCATAGGGTCGGACGCAGGTTCGGGTCGAACGAGATCGTCCTGCCAGCCGCACGCATTTCGCGGGCCAGGTGGAACGCCAGTTCGCGCGAACTCGCCGAGATCGCCGGCGCGACGCCGGTCAGATGCAGATGACACGCGGGCAGCACGTAATCGGCCACGTAGTCGTCGAGCGACAGATGGCTCGCCGCCGAGCCATTGCGGAAGTATTCGACCGCCGGGTCGCTACCATCGTCGTTCTTCGACTTCAACTGGAAGGCGGTCGGATAGCGCGCGTCCGTGCTGACGCAGCGCTGGTCGATGTTTTCTTTAGTCAACGTGTCGCGGACGTACTGGCCGAACGAATCGGCGCCGACGCGGCTCATCCAGCCCACCTTGAAGCCGAGTCTCGACAGGCCGATCGCGACGTTCAGGTCCGCGCCGGCGATGCGCTTCGTGAACTGCCCAACGCCCGCGAGCGGGCCGGTTTCGGCGGCGACGAACATCGCCATCGCTTCGCCGTAGGTGATCACGTCGAGGACTGGGTATGGGTGGGTCATGCTTGGCTCCTGGTGATGCTTCTGATGCGGGTGAGTCGTGTGGCGCGGGCTGGGTTCGTTGCTGCTACGGTTGCTGCCGCATTTGCTGCAAGCGGCTTCAATGATGCCGCGTCGCGATGCTTCGTCGCGCGCCTACACGCGCGCGAGCCAGCTCACATAGCGAGCGGCATCCGCGTCGACGCGCCCCGCCTCGAACGGAAACTCGATGGCGCGCGGCACGCTGCGCGGCAGGCGGTCGAGGACCGCGCGGAATTGCGCGTCGTCGTCGGCCGGCGCCACCGCAAAGCGCCGCGCACCCTCGCCCGCCGTGGTCTTGCAATGGATGTACTCGACGTGCGGCGCAAGCTGCGGGGCGATCAGTAACGGCGCGACGTCGAGCCACGCCCAGTTGCCGGTATCAAAGGTCATGCCGAGCACGCCAGCGTTGCCCTCACGCGCGAGCGCCTCGAACAGCCCGACGAACTGCGCGGGCGAGCCGCCCTGCGCCAGTTGCCCGTTTTCGACGAGGAGCCGTGGCTGCGCGTCCCCGCTGGTGCCTGCCGCGCTCGCGACGTGCGCGGCGATCGCCGCGCCGTCAGCCTCGCCCGCGAAGCCGCCGAGTTGCAGCTTGACGAAGCGCGCGCCGAGCGCGGCCGCTTCGTCGAGCGCGAGACGCAGTGCTTCGGTATCGAGCTGGCCGTGCGCCGTGTACAACGATGCCGGCGTCGAAAACACCGACCACAGGCCGAGATCGGCCAACGCCGCGCCGAGCGCGCGCAGCCGTTGCGGGTCCGCCTCCGCATCGCTCGCGAACAGCTCGCGGCGCACTTCGAAACCCGCCGCGCCGGCGCGTCTCGCCGCCTGCGCCCATTTCAGATGGCCGTCGGCGCGCACCGCGTTCACACCGAACGCGCTGGCGACGATCACGATCTCGATTGCATCAGCCATGTCGAATCCACTCAATACTGTCGTGAAACTGCACCTTGGAACCGGTTCCAAAAGCGCTTCGAAAAAAAGCGCCGAGGCGCTGCGATGTGCGAATAGTGCGCGGGACAGCCATCGCGCACCATAGAGGAAATCCCCAGGCGCGCTGGGCATGCGGCAAGCGTGACGCGAGTCGCTTGCCAGACCCGCGCGCGGTGCGCGTTCGGATTCGCGCCGGCCACACGCTGCCTGCGCGCGAGTCAAGCGTCCCCTTCCGCGACACACATCGCCAGAAACTGCTCCACCACGCGCGACGGCGCGCTCGCGTGCGGCACCAGAATCGACAGGCGCCGCGTCAGCGGCTGCGGGCTCAGCGATAGCATCCGCAGCGCGCCGTTCTCGTGGCGCATCGACATCGCCGACACGAAACCGACGCCCATGCCGGCCCGCACGGCCTCCTTCACCCCTTCGACCCCGGCGATTTCGAGCGCGACGCGCATCGGCACGCCCGCACGCGCGAACTCGCGTTCGACCGTCTGACGCACGCCCGAGCCTTCCTCGCGCAGCACCAGCGGATACGCACCGAACACGGCCAGCTCGATGCGTCCACCGCTGTCCACCTGCGCGAGCGGATGCGAGCGCGGCATGATCGCCACGATCTCGTCCTCGCGCCACGCATGCACGGCGGTGTCCGGCGGCAGATCGCCGGCCGGGCCTTCGACCATCGCGATATCGACCGAACCGAGTGCGCCGACGATCTCGGTAGTGTTGCCGTTGGCGGTATGCACGGTCACGTCCGGATAGCGGCGATGGAATTCGGCGATCAGATACGGCAGCAGGTAGCTCGCCGGCGTCGTGCTCGCGCCGATCCGCAAGGTGCCCTGCTCGAGGCCGCGCAGCGCGTCGCGATAGGCGTGCGCCTGCCGCCACGTGTCGCGCAGCCGCGTCGCATAGCTGGCGAGCTGCTCGCCGGCGGGTGTCAGCCGCACGCCGCGGCCATCACGCTGATACAGCGGCTCGCCGAACTCGTCCTGCAACTGCCTGAGCTGGCCGGACACCGCCGGCTGCGACAGATGCAGCGCGACCGCCGCCCGGCTGATGTTGCGATGTTCGGCGACGGCGGCGAACGTTATAAGCTGATCCGGGGTCATCTCGCTGAAAGTATCCATTTACCCGATACTTCACATTCTAAATCATGATTTCTCATATCGATATATCTAATTTAGGATTAGCCCCGTTGCTGCCCATCCAGCCAGCCACGAACTCAGGCACCCGCTCATGTCCATACCCACCGCCCCGCTCACCGCCGCCTCTGCCGCGCTGTCCACCCGTGGCCAGCTCAACGGCGTGCTGTTCGTCGCGCTGTTCGCCGCCGCTGTCACGCGGATCGCGGCGATTCCGGCGATTGCCGGCCTGGGCCTGAGTCCGCTGATCGTTGGCATCGTCGCCGGTGCGATCTATGGCAACGCGCTGCGCGACGGCATGCCGGCCAGTTGGGCGGCCGGCGTCAACTTCTCGGCGCGCAAGCTCCTGCGTATCGCGGTCGCGTTCTTCGGTCTGCGCGTGAGCCTGCAGGAGATCGCGCACGTCGGCCTGCCGGGTCTCGCCGAGTCGGTGCTGATCGTCGTCAGCACGCTCGTGATCGGCACCTGGGCCGGCATGAAAATCATGAAGCTCGATCGCGACACCGCGCTGCTGACGGCGGCCGGCAGCGCGATCTGCGGCGCGGCCGCGGTGCTCGCGTTCGAATCGACGTTGCAATCGAAGCCGCATAAGAGCGCGATGGCGGTCGGCAGCGTCGTCCTGTTCGGCACGCTGTCGATGTTCCTGTACCCGGTGCTGTTCAACGCGGGCTGGCTGCATCTCGATACGTTCGGCGCCGGTCTGTTCTTCGGCGGCACGATTCACGAAGTCGCGCAGGTGGTCGGCGCGGCGAGCAACGTGAGCCCGGAAGCGACGCACATCGCGACGATCGTCAAGATGACCCGCGTGATGCTGCTCGTGCCGGTGCTGCTGGTGGTCGGCCTGTGGGTGAACCGCGCGGCGCGCGGCGCGAAAGACGGTCACGCGGACGGCGCCGCCCCGCGCAAGCTCGCGATCCCCTGGTTCGCGCTCGGCTTCCTCGCCTGCGTCGTCATCAACTCGCTGCATGTGCTGCCGGAAAGCGCCATCTCGACGTTGAACATGCTCGATACCTTCGCACTGACCATGGCCATGACCGCACTCGGCATCGAAACACGGGTCTCGCAGATTCGCGAAGCGGGTCCGCGCGCGCTGACCACCGGCCTGATTCTGTACGTGTGGCTGATCGCAGGTGGACTCGGTATCACATGGACCGTCCAGCACCTGTTCCACTGAGCCGCCGCCGGCTTCCCCGCCTCGCCCGACACCCCGCCGCGCGCGGGGTTTTGCGCTTTCTGGCGCACCATCCGGGCCGATCACACGGCATACTCGTTGCTGCGAACTTTGCTCCCACCACCCGCCCGCGCGCGAGTTCCGATGACAGCGGTGCAACCGCCTTGCGGCGACGCGCGCGGGCGACCGGAATGAGGATCGATCGATGAGCCTGGAACTGTACTACTGGGATGGCCTGCAAGGCCGCGGCGAATTCGTGCGGCTCGCGCTGGAGGAAGCCGGCGTCGACTATGTCGAAGTCGCGCGTGGCAGACGCTCGAAAGGCCAGGGCACCCACGCGATGATGGCGGTGATGCAAAGCCCCGACGAACCGTATCCGCCGTTCGCGCCGCCGTTTCTGAAAGACGGCGACCTGGTGATCTCGCAGACCGCCAACATCCTGTTCTATCTCGGCCCGCGACTGAAGCTCGCGCCGGAGGTGGACAGCCTGCGCTACGTCGCGAACGGCCTGCAGCTGACCATCGCCGACGTCGTCACCGAAGCGCACGACACCCACCATCCGCTCGCGAGCGCCCTCTACTACGAGGATCAGAAAGACGCGGCGAAGGTGCGCGCGCACGATTTCATCGACCACCGGATCCCGAAGTTCATGTCGTACTTCGAGCGCGTGCTCGCGCAGAATCCGGCCGGCGACAGCTTCATGGTCGGCGACACGCTCACCTACGTCGACCTGTCGATGTTCCAGTTGATCGACGGTTTGCTGTACGCGTTTCCGCGCGCGCTGAAGCGCTTTGGCGATCGCTATCCGCGGCTCGCCGCGCTGCACGACAGCGTGATCGCGAGGCCGAACATCGCCGCGTATCTGGACTCGGACCGGCGCATCGGCCATAACGAAAGTTGCATCTTCCGGCACTACCCTGAACTCGACAAGGCGGCGACTTGAACCGCGCCGTCCGTCCGCCGCCGCCCGCCGCCGCGCGCCCGCCATTCGAGGCGGGCGCGCGGCTGTTGGGCCGCGGTTTTTTCAACCCTTCTTCACGCCCCGTACCGTCGACGTGCTTTCATTCCTGCTGAAGCTGCGCACCCGCGCCCAACGCCTTTTCCGCCTCTCCGAAGCCCACACGATGCTGGTCTGGTCAGTCGTGGTCGGCATCGCCGGCGCGTTCGCCACGATCGTGTTTCGCCGCTGCATCGAACTGCTGCAACTGGCGATGACCGGCCACTCCGGCAGCTTCGTCGAACTGGCGCGCAGTCTGCCGTGGACCATGCGGATCTGGCTGCCGGCCGCGGGCGGTCTGGTCGCCGGGGTGTTTCTGCTGATCGCGCAGCGTCACGCCGACGAGAACACGCACACCGATTACATGGAAGCGGTCGCGATCGGCGACGGCGTCGTGCCGGTGCGACTGAGCCTGTGGCGCAGCGTGTCGTCGCTGTTCACCATTGCGAGCGGCGGCTCGATCGGCCGTGAAGGTCCGATGGTGCAGCTCGCGGCTCTCGCCTCGTCGCTGATCGGCCGCTGGGTCCACTTCGATCCGCCGCGGCTGCGCCTGCTCGTCGCGTGCGGCGCGGCGGCCGGTATCACGTCCGCCTATAGCGCGCCGATCGCAGGCGCGTTTTTCGTCACTGAGATCGTGCTCGGTTCGATCGCGATGGAAAGCTTCGGGCCCGTGGTGGTCGCGGCCGTCGTCGCGAACATCACGATGCGCCAGTTCGCGGGCTACAAGCCGCCCTACGAGATGCCCGAGTTTCCGACCGTGACTGGTCTCGAAGTGCTGCTGTTCGTCGCGCTCGGCGCATTGTGCGGCGCCGCCGCGCCGCAGTTCCTGCGGCTGCTCGATGCATCGAAGAAGGCCTTTCGCAAGCTGCCCGTGCCGCTGCCGCTGCGGCTCGGGCTCGGCGGTCTCGTGGTCGGCATCATTTCGGTCGCGGAGCCCGAGGTGTGGGGCAACGGCTACAGCGTCGTGAACTCGATCCTGCATTCGCCGTGGACCTGGTCCGCGCTCGTGCTCGTGCTCGTCTGCAAGCTCGCGGCGACCGCGGCGACGGCCGGCTCCGGCGCGGTGGGCGGGGTCTTCACGCCGACGCTGTTCGTCGGCGCGGCGGTCGGCTCGCTGTTCGGCCAGGCCATGCACGCGTTGTGGCCGCACGCGACGTCGGCCGCTTACGCGTATGCGATGGTCGGCATGGGCGCGTTCCTCGCGGGCGCGACCCAGGCGCCGCTGATGGCGATCCTGATGATCTTCGAGATGACCTTGAGCTATCAGGTCGTGCTGCCGCTGATGCTGTCGTGCGTGGTCGCGTATTTCATCGCGCGCGCGATCGGCAAGACCTCGATGTACGAGATCACGTTGCGCCGCAATCGCGAGGAGCAGGAGCGCTCGCGGCTGCGCGCGACCCAGATGCGCGAGCTGATCCGCCCCGCGCAGACTGTCGTGCCGCCGAACGCGACCGTGCACGACATGACGCGCGTGTTCCTCGAATATCCGGTCAAGTATCTGTACGTCGCGAACGACTCGGGCGCGTTTCTCGGCGTGGTCGCGCTGAAGGACATCACATCCGATCTGCTCGAGGGGCGCGACACCGCGGCCAAAACCGCCGCCGATTATCTGCAGCCGCATTTCGACGTGCTGACGCCGGACATGTCGCTCGGCGTCGCGTTGCAGCACTTCATGGCGTTTCAGGGCGAGCGCCTGCCGGTGATCGAAAGCGCCGCGCATCCGAAGCTCACCGGGGTCGTCTACAAGACCTCGCTGCTCGATGCGTACTTCCGCATGAATCCGTCGCGCTAGAACCAGCGCCCAACCTCCACGGCCACGCGCTTCGCGCGGCGCGATGCAAAGCGCCGCGGATTCCCTACAATGAACAGAGCGTCGGCCCTTCCTGCGGCCGGCACGTGTGAGGCCAGCATGGGCGCTGCGACAGCGCCCGCCGTATCGTCGGAGCGAACATGAGCGAACCGTCTACCGAGGCCGTCCGCCGCGATCAGGCCGGCTGGATTTTCTTGCATATCGAAGGCGAGCCGTACGATCGCGGCGAGCAGCACGGTCAGCTGCTCGCCGACGAAATCCGCAACGCGATCCGCACCGCGCGCTATCTCGCGAAGTGGGACACCGGCGAGGAGTTCGACACCTTCGTCAACGCCGCGACGAGCCAGTTCGCGAGCAGGCTCGACACCGAATTCGCCGACGAGATCCAGGGCATCGCCGACGGCGCGAAGCTGCCGTTCGCCGAAGTGCTGGCGTGGAACGGCTACATGGATCTGCTGCAGAGCTGGTGGCCGACGCACGCGGCGCAGCAGCAACCGCAGCTGGGCGCGAAACTGTGGCGCGGGCGACGCGGTCACCACTGCAGCGCGTTCATCGCGACCGGCAACGCGACGCGCGACGGCCGCATCGTGATGGCGCACAACTCGTGGGACCGCTATGCGGCGGGCGACGCGTTCAACGTCGTGTTCGACATCGTGCCCGACCGCGGCAACCGCATCCTGATGCAGGGCCTGCCGGGCTGCATCTCGAGCCTGACCGATTTCTGGGTCACGGCGGCCGGCCTGATGATCACCGAAACGACGATCTCGAACTTCGTGGGGTACAACGCGGCCGGCGCGCCCGAGTTCTATCGCTCGCGGCGCGCGTCGCAATATGCGAACAGCATCAAGGAATGGTGCGACATGTTCGCGCTCGCGAACAACGGCGGCTACGCGAATAGCTGGCTGCTCGGCGACACGAAAACCGGCGAGATCGCGCGTTACGAACTCGGACTGCACTATTCGGGCTTCGAGACCACGAAGGACGGTTTCTACAGCGGCTACAACACCGCGACGGATCTGAAGATCCGCAACCAGGAATGCACCGGCGAAGGCGAGGACTATACCGACGTGCGCAAAAACGGCGCGCGGCGCCTGCGCTTCATGCAGCTCGAGGAAATGCATCGCGGCAGAATCGACGTCGAGCTCGCGAAACAGATGATCGCCGACCATCACGACGTCTATCTCGATCGCAACGACAACCCGTGCTCGCGCACGATCTGCGGGCATCTGGAGCTCGACGACGCGCGCTTCGGCGGCACCGATCATGGGCCGTTCAATCCGTGGGGCGCGAACGACGGCAAAGTGGTCGACAGTGAAATGGCGCGCGAGATGGCGTTCACCGCGCGCTGGGGTCATCCGTGCGGCCGGCCGTTCGACGCGCAGGCGTTCATGAAGCGGCATCCGCAGTGGAACTGGCTGAACGGCTATATGCGCGACCGGCCGTCGTGGCCGTGGACGCGCTTCGACGTACTGCGCTAGGGTGCGGCCGACGCGTGAGCGCCGTTCGTGCCATCATGGAAACTACAATATGGTTTTGTCGCAAATGGGCGCGCGTTGCAGTATTTGCCATCTAAGATGGTAAAGAGCATAGGCCGCGCAGCGCCGCGCGGCCGGTCGCTTGCACCGTTCTTTCGACGCGGGACGGCACAGGGTTTGCTCCATTGTCAGCGCCGCATGAGCTTTAGGAGGTCGGGCGATGAAAACCTCGACACTGTTGACCATGGTGACGCTGTCCGCCTCGTGCTTTGCCGCGCCGGTTCATACCGCGCCGGACAGCACGGATTCCCCTTTGCTTGCCCAACGCGCGAACGCCGCGCCGGTCGCGCCCCCGGCTCCGGACGTCTCGAGCACCGACGCCAACCGTCCGCAGCAATGGGAGCATATTGCGTTGCCGAAGTCCCGCCATCTGGAACGCAGCCTGACCGGACAGAACGAGCATCTGACCACTTGAGGGCGGACGCGACGGCGGGCAGTGCCACACGGTCGCGACCATGCGGCGGCTTGATTTGCGCCGGGTTTTCACCGCGGCGATAACAACGAGACTAACTTCAGCCCGACAGGAGCATGCGCATGACGGCCTCGGACATCCCCGGCGAATCGATCGACCTGCAGATCGCCGATCTTCTCAGCGAAGTCCAATTTCCGACCTACAAGGATGCCCTCGTCGACGCGGCGCGCGAAGCCGGCGCGAGCAATGAAGTGCTGGCGATGCTCGATGGCATGCCCGAGCAGGATTATGTCGATATCGAGTCGGTCACGCGCCTGATCGGCGGCAATTATGGGCCCGGCTTGGGGATCTGAATCAAGGATCTGAATCAAGGATCTGAATCAAGGATCCAAACCGGGCCCTGGCCGCTCTTTCCCTCACGCGTCAGAACTGCGACGCCGCGATCCGCGTGCGCGGCGCACGCGGAACACGGCGCGTCGAGCCGGGGTTCTCGAGCGCGTCGTCGGTCATGTCGCGCGCATTCAGATCGTCGGACTCAGGCACCTCCGCCACCGCCCGCATCTGCGCCGCGCCGCGCGAATCGCGCGCCGGCCCGCTTTCCGGCTGGAAATGTTCGACCAGATGGTCGATAAACGTGCGCACCTTCGCCGGCAGATGCAGCCGGCTCGGATACGCAATCGTGATTTCGATCGGCGGCAGACTGTACTCGTCGAGCAGGCGCACGAGCCGCCCCGCCCTCAGATCCCGCCCGATCAGGTAGCTCGGCAGAATCGCCACGCCCATGCCCAGCAGCGTGAACTGCCGCAGCATCTCGGCGTTGTTCGCCGCGATCGCGTTGGTCGGCCGCACCCGCACTTCGCCTTCCGGACCCTTGAAGACCCGCTCCTCGCCGCCGCCCTGCTCGGCCGGCCGGCTCAGGCACGAATGTTTGAGCAGATCCTCGGGGCGCTTCGGGGTGTCGTGTTGCGCCAGATAGGCGGGCGTCGCGCAGACCGTCATGTAGCCGGTCGTCAGCCGTCGGGTGACGATGCTCGCGCTGCGCAAGTGCCGCGCGACCATGATGCCGACGTCGAAGCCCTCTTCGACGAGATCGACGTGGCGGTCGGCGAGCGTGACGTCGGGCACGACGTCCGGATAGCGTGCCGCGTACGACTGCACGACCGGCGCGAGGCTATGCAGTCCGAACACGACCGGCGCGACGATGCGCAGCGTGCCGACCGGCTCATGATTGCGCGCCACCACCATCTGCTCGACGCCTTCGAGATCGGCGAGGATGTGGCGCACGCGCTCCAGGTAGGTCGCGCCGGATTCGGTCAGCGACAGACGGCGCGTCGTGCGGTTCAGCAGTCGGGTACCGAGCCGCGCTTCGAGATCCGCGACGTGCCGCGTGACGACCGCGGTGGACAGATCCAGCGCGCCCGCCGCGCCGACGAAACTGCCGAGGTCCGCCACCTTGACGAACACGCGCATCGACTGCAGTTGATTCATGGGACGACTCCTGCCTCGGTAAAGCCGGGCCGGCGCAAGCGTTGGCGCCTGTGTCGACCCACGCGGCATGAGCGCGCGCGGGTTTGCCCAACCCAACCGATTCTATCTATCCGACATGTCCCAACCCTGACCCAGACATGACATTCCGGTCAGATTCGGCGCGCTGTGTCCAACGCGCCACTATTGCGGCGTCTATTGTGGATTTTGGCTAGGTATAAACCCTAGTTCGCTGATAACATTGCGGCTAAAGTAATTTCCCGCTACACCGCCATGCCACATCGTTTTCATATTCTGGAAAAAGTCGCGTTTTCGCTGGTTTGCTGGTCGGCCGCCGCGAGTTCGGCCTATATCGGTTACGAGCGCTGCCCGGACATCAAGGTCGCGCTGCACGCCGGGGAGAAGATCCTCAGCTACAGCGGCCAATACGCGTTCGCCTGCGGAGCACCGGCCGCCGACGTCTGCGCGCAACTGCCGACCGACTGATTTTTTCGTTTCTTTTTGCCGTATCCAACGCGCGATCCACCCGGGTCGCGCGTCCGCGTTTCCGCGCGCCCAACGCTTAGCGCCTGGCGCCGACTCTCACGCATCGCGCCCGAACACGACGCGCGAGAAAAACCCCGCCAGCACCATTTCGGCCATCTCCGACGGCACATTCTGCGGATCGACCGTGTAGAAGAACTGCACGCCGTCGCACAGGCCCATCAGGCCGATCGCGAGCTGCTCGGGCGGCATCGACATCGGCGTGCCCACGCGCTCCGAGAACTCGCGCACATAGGCGCTCAACTGCTCGATCTTCTCGTGCATGAACGCGTTAAAGCGCAGCCGGAAGCGACCGTCACGCACCGCCAGCAGCTTCGCCTCGACCCACAGCAGAAAACACTTGTTCTCGCGATGCAGCGAGCTGTAGTAGCGCAGCACGCGCGCCTCCATCTCCTCGCGCGATGCCGCGCTTTCGAAGATCGCGTGCAGGCCTGCCTGCATCGCTTCGTGATCGCGCCGCAACAGTTCCAGAAACAGCTCGCTCTTGCTGCCGAAGTTCGAATAGAACGCGCCGCGCGTATAGCCGGCCGCCGCGGCGATGTCCTCGACGCTCGCCGCGACGAAGCCTTTCTTCATGAAAGTCGCCTGCGCAGCATCGAGCAGGCGCTCCCGCGTCTGGTCCTTGCTCTGCTCTCTTGTCAGTCTTTGCCGTTTCATGGCCGCCAGTCTAGCACCGAAAAGAGTTCCAATTCACTCTCGCATTCAGATACAGGTATGTATTAGAATGCATTTCATCATTCAAAGCCATACCCGTATGCCAATAGCATGACGCGGCGTGCGGGTCGTCGCTGGCGGGCCGTGCGGCTTGCCGTGTTCGTTCGCTGTCTCCAGTTGGGGTAATTGTGAAGCGTCCCGGTTCTCCCGCATCGTCAGCGATGCGCCAGCAGTCTCCCCCATCCCCTCACCGCGGTTTCTCCAGACAAGCCTGCGCGCTGGCGCTGGCCGGCGTGCTCGCGCTCGCGGCCTGCTCGAAGAAGGAAGCCGCGGCGCCCCAGCCGCGCCCGGTGGTCGCGCTCGCCGTGCATGCGGACGGTCACGCGCTGCAGGCTGCGTCGCTGCCCGGCGAAGTGCAGGCGCGCTATTCGACGCCGCTGTCGTTTCGCGTCGCCGGCAAGATCATCGAGCGGCGGGTGCGGCTCGGCGACACGGTGAAGAGCGGCGAAGTCGTCGCGCTGCTCGATCCGGCCGATGCGCAGAAAAACGTCGCCGGGACGCAGGCGCAGCTCGACGCCGCGCAGCATAACCTCGTCTATGCGCAGCAGCAGTTCGAGCGCGACAAGGCGCAGGCCAAAGAAAACCTGATCGCGCCGGCGCAGCTCGAACAGACCACCAACGCGTACCAGTCCGCGCTCGCGCAGCGCGATCAGGCGCAGCAGCAGGCGGCGCTCGCGAAGAACCAGTTGCAGTACACGACGCTCGTCGCCGGTCATGCGGGTGTCATCACCGCCGAACAGGCGGACACGGGCCAGAACGTGACGGCGGGTCAGGCCGTCTACAACCTCGCGTGGAGCGGCGACGTCGACGTGCTGTGCGACGTGCCCGAAAGCGCGCTCGCGGCGTTCGCGGTCGGACAGAATGCGAGCGTCACGCTCGCCGCGCTGCCGGGGCGCCAGTTCAGCGCGCGCGTGCGCGAGCTGTCGCCGGCCGCCGATCCGCAAAGCCGCACGTGGCGCGCGCGTCTGACGCTGAGCGATGCCGGCCCCGACGTGCGCCTCGGCATGACCGCCGACGTCACGCCGGCCGTGCCGCTGGCCGCGGCGGCCGCGCAGCACGGCGTGTTCACGCTGCCGGTCACGGCGCTGTTCCACGAGGGGCGCGAGCCTGCCGTGTGGGTCGTGCGCGCCGCGGACCATACGCTCGAACTGCGTCGCGTGACGGTCACGCGCTACTACGAGCGCACCTTCGTCGTGAGCAATGGCCTGAAAGACGGCGACAGCGTCGTACTGCAAGGCGTGCACACCGTGAGCGCCGGCGAGAAAGTCCGCGCGATCGCGCCGCTACATCCCGAGGACTTCGCTTCATGAGCACGCAGCACGACGAAGGACGCTTCAACCTGTCCGCGTGGGCGCTGCGTCATCAGGCGCTGGTCGTGTTCCTGATCGCGCTTGCCACCGCCTTCGGCATCCTCGCGTACACGCGGCTCGCGCAGTCGGAAGACCCGCCCTTCACGTTCCGTGTGATGGTGATCCGCACGTTCTGGCCG
Organism: Paraburkholderia sp.; assembly: GCA_036264535.1. Lineage (GTDB taxonomy): Bacteria > Pseudomonadota > Gammaproteobacteria > Burkholderiales > Burkholderiaceae > Paraburkholderia. The sequence continues at coordinate 12,784 of DATAQT010000178.1, forward strand.
GGCGCCACCGCGCGCCAGGTGCAGGAGCAGTTGACCGATAACATCGGCCGCAAGCTGCAGGAAACGCCGTACATCGATTTCGTGCGCAGCTACTCGCGTCCCGGCGAGTCGCTGATCTTCTTTACGATGAAGGACTCGGCCCCGGTGAGCCAGGTGCCCGAAACCTGGTATCAGGTACGCAAGAAAGTCGGCGATATCGCGGCGACCTTGCCGCCGGGCATCCAGGGTCCGTTCTTCAACGATGAATTCGGCGACGTCTACACGAATATCTACACGCTCGAAGGCGACGGCTTTTCCGCCGCGCAACTGCACGACTATGCGGACCAGCTACGCTCGGTGCTGCTGCGCGTGCCGGGCGTCGGCAAGGTCGATTATTTCGGGGATCCCGATCAGCACGTCTACATCGAGATCGCGAACACGCAGTTGACGCGTCTCGGCATCTCGCCGCAGCAGCTCGGCCAGGCGATCAACGCGCAGAACACGATCGCGCCCGCGGGCACGCTGACCACCACGGACGACCGCGTGTTCGTGCGCCCGAGCGGCCAGTTCAACGACGTCAACGCGCTCGCCGACATGCTGATCCGCATCAACAACCGCACCTTCCGTCTCGGCGACATCGCGACGATCAGGCGCGGCTACGACGACCCGGTCGTCACGCAGATGCGCTTCGGCGGCAAGCCGGTGCTCGGCATCGGCGTGACGATGCAGCCGGGCGGCGACGTGATCCGCCTTGGCCGCGCGCTCGATCAGCAGATGACGCAATTGCGCGCCGCGCTGCCCGTCGGCCTGAATCTCGTCGAGGTATCGAGCATGCCTCACGCGGTCGGCCGCTCGGTCAACGACTTCCTCGAAGCGGTCGCCGAAGCGGTCGCGATCGTACTGATCGTGAGCCTCGTGTCGCTCGGCGTGCGCACCGGCATGGTCGTCGTGATCTCGATTCCGGTGGTGCTCGCGGTCACCGCGCTGTGCATGTACCTGTTCGACATCGGTCTGCACAAGGTATCGCTCGGCACGCTCGTGCTCGCGCTCGGGCTGCTCGTCGACGATGCGATCATCGCGGTCGAAATGATGTCGGTGAAACTCGAACAAGGCTGGAACCGCACGCGTGCCGCGGCCTTCGCGTACACGAGCACCGCGTTTCCGATGCTGACCGGCACGCTCGTGACCGTATCGGGCTTCCTGCCGATCGCGCTTGCGAAATCGAGCACCGGCGAGTACACGCGCTCGATCTTCGAGGTGTCGGCAATCGCGCTGATCGCGTCGTGGCTCGCGGCGGTCGTGCTGATTCCGCTGCTCGGCTATCACATGCTGCCGGAGCGCAAACGCCACGCGCATGAGCCCGACGAGCACGAGCACGACGCCCCGCAGGAAGTCCACTTGGTGGACATCTACGACACGCGCTTCTACACGCGTCTGCGCGGCTGGATCGGCTGGTGCATCGAGCGGCGCTTCGTCGTGCTCGCGATCACCGTGCTGCTGTTCGTCGTCGCGATGGCCGGCTTCTCGCTGGTGCCGCAGCAGTTCTTCCCGAGTTCGGACCGGCCGGAATTGCTGGTGGATGTGCGGCTGCCCGAAGGCGCGTCGTTCGACGCCACCTTGCGTCAGGCCAAACGCCTCGAAAAAGCGCTTCAGGGCCGCCCCGAGATCGATCACACGGTCAGCTTCGTCGGCACGGGCGCGCCGCGTTTCTATCTGCCGCTCGATCAGCAATTGCAGCAGCCGAACTTCGCGCAGTTCGTCATCACCGCGAAGTCGGTCAAGGATCGCGAGAAGCTCGCACGGTGGCTCGAGCCGGAGCTGCTCAACCACTTCCCGGCGATCCGCACGCGCCTGTCGCGCCTCGAGAACGGGCCGCCGGTCGGCTATCCGGTGCAGTTCCGCGTGAGCGGCGACGACATCGCGACCGTGCGCTCGATCGCCGAACGCGTCGCCACGACGATGCGCGCGAATCGCGGCGCGCGCAACGTGCAGTTCGACTGGGACGAACCCGCCGAGCGCTCGGTGCGTTTCGAGATCGATCAGAAACGCGCGCGCGAACTCGGCGTGACGTCCGAGGACATCTCCAGCTTCCTCGCCATGACGATGTCCGGCTACACGGTCACGCAGTATCGCGAGCGCGACAAACTGATCAGCGTCGATCTGCGCGCGCCGCGCGCGGAACGCGTCGACCCGTCGCAGCTGACCGCGCTCGCGATGCCGACGCCGAACGGCCCGGTGCCGCTCGGCACGCTTGGGGCTCTGCGCAACGACCTCGAATATGGCGTGATCTGGGAACGCGACCGTCAGCCGACCATCACCGTGCAGTCCGACGTCGCGGCCGGCGCGCAAGGCATCGACGTCACGCATGCGGTGGACCGCGCGCTCGCGCCGATCCGCGCGACGCTGCCGGTCGGCTACCGGATCGAGATCGGCGGGTCCGTCGAGGAAAGCGGCAAGGGCCAAACGTCGATCAACGCGCAGATTCCGATCATGGTGATCGCGGTGCTCACGCTGCTGATGATCCAGCTGCAAAGCTTCGCGCGCGTGCTGATGGTCGTGCTGACCGCGCCGCTCGGGCTGATCGGCGTCGTGCTGACCTTGCTGCTGTTCGGCCAGCCGTTCGGCTTCGTCGCGATGCTCGGCGTGATCGCGATGTTCGGCATCATCATGCGCAACTCGGTGATCCTGGTCGATCAGATCGAGCAGGACATCGCCTCGGGGCACAAGCGTTTCGATGCGATCGTCGGCGCGACCGTGCGGCGGTTCCGGCCGATCACGCTGACCGCCGCGGCCGCCGTGCTCGCGCTGATCCCGCTGTTGCGCTCGAACTTCTTCGGGCCGATGGCGACCGCGCTGATGGGCGGCATCACGAGCGCGACGATCCTCACGCTGTTCTATCTACCCGCGCTGTACGCCGCGTCGTTCCGCGTGCGTGCCGACGAGCGCGAACCGCAGGCGCCGTCCGGTTCCGGCGCCACGCATACGGGTAACTGAATGAGCACGAGCATGGCTACTCCCGCACTCTCCCGCCGCGCGCGCTTCGACGCGCTGGCCCGCACCGCGATTGCCACGAGCATCGCGAGCCTCACCTGCATGCTCGGCGCCTGCTCGTTCGGGCCCAATGGCGACGCGCCCGCGATGCCGCAGCCCGCGCACTACGGCGCCGAAGCGCTGCCGACGCAAACCGTGCCCGCGCAAGGCGTCACGCAGCAGTTCGTGAGCGGCGCGCAGCCGGTGCCCGAATGGTGGAAGCTGTACCGCTCGGATGCGCTGAACGCGCTCGTCGACGAAGGCCTGCGCAATAGTCCGACGCTCGCCGCGACCGACCGCAGTCTCGCCGCCGCGCGCGAGCAGTTGCGCGCGCAGGTCGGCAGCTCGCTGCTGCCGAGCATCGACGCCGGCGGCCAGGCCACGCGCAATCGCGCGCTCGCGATCCCCGAGATCGGACCGAACACGTTTCTGTACAACGTGTTCGTCGGCGAGCTGCAGGCGCACTACACGTTCGATCTGTTCGGCGCCGCCCGACTCGCGAACGCGGCGCTGGCCGCGCGCGTGAACGTGCAGGTCTACCAGCTCGCGGCGGCACGGCGCGCACTTGCCGCGAACATCGTGACCGCGACGATCACGAGCGCCGCGCTGCACGCGCAGATCGATACGACCGAGCGGCTCGTGAGCCTCGCCAACGATCAGGCGCGCGATACCGGGCGACGCTTCGAACTCGGCGCGGTATCGCATGCCGACCTGCTGAATGCGCAACAGAGCGCGGCGAGCGTATCGGCGAGTCTGCCGGCGCTGAAGCAACAGTGGCTCACCACCCGCCACGCGCTCGCGGTGCTGCTCGGTCGCACACCCGATGCCGCGCCCGACGACATCGATCTCGCGCAACTGCATGTACCCGAGCAGGTGCCAGTGGTCGTGCCGTCGGAGCTGCTGAGCACGCGGCCCGATATCGAGGCCGCCGACGCTGCGCTGAAGGCCGCCGCGGCCGATGTCGGCGTCGCGACCGCGCAGATGTTCCCGAGCCTGTCGCTGTCGGCATCGATGGGACAAGGCGGCTTTAGCTGGCCGGTCGCGATGTCGGGTGCGGGGGCGATCTGGAGCATCGGCGCGTCGCTGTCGCAACCGCTGTTTCATGGCGGCGCACTCCTCGCGCAGCGGCGCGCCGCGCAGCACACGTATGAAGCGAGCGTGTCGCAGTACAAGCAGACCGTGCTGGCCGCGTTCCAGAACGTCGCCGATACGCTCGCCTCGCTCGAGCACGACGCGCAATCGCTCGATGCCGCGAACGTTGCCGCGCGCTCGGCACAAGGTGTGTTCAACGATACGTCGGCGCGCTATCGGCTAGGCTCGCTGCCGGTCGCATCGACGCGGTCGAGCGAGCAGCAATGGCGCAACGCGCAGCTCGACGAGATCCGCTATACGAGCGCGCGGCTCACCGATACGGCCGCGCTGTTTCAGGCGATGGGGAATCCGCCCGTCGATCAGGGCGGGACGTCGTCAGCTCCGGCGGCGGTTAGCGCTGCGCCTGCTTCTGCGTCTGTCGGCACAACGAACACAACCGCATCGAACTAAACCTGGGATTCCGTATGGAATGCGGCGCACTTATCCCCAGTTTGTGTTGACAGACTTGTTGATAAGCCTGGGGCGAAGCGTCTAAGTGCTTGAAGCGAATCGCTTTGTCATGCACGTCACGCGAGCAGGCAAATTCGCAGCAACAGCGCGCGGTAAAGCGGAATCACGAGGGGAAAATAACGGCCAACGCCGTTATCCACAGAATGTGTTGAAAGACCTGTTGATAAGGCCTGGAGATCGCAGCCAAGTGCCTGATCGCGCGATGGATTCAGTCACCGATGCATTCGCGCACGCAGCGCGCACAGAAGGATTGGTTGCTCAGGAATCCGACCTGAACGACTGAACACGTGCGCGGCCTGCCGAAGCCAGCCGCGCACGCACTGTCGAAGACATCAAGGCTTGTTGGTCTCGAACAGATCCATGATCTGCTTCTTCTCGGTCGTCGACACGCTCGGCGGCGGCACGACCGGCGGCGTCATCCCGGCCGGCCCGACACCGCCAACCGCATCGGTCGCGCCGGCCATCGGATTGCCCGAATCGAGACCGATGCTCGCAACGAAGCCTTGCCCCGGCAACTTGTCGCTGAAGAACAGCTCACCGTCCGCGACCGTCACGCCGTCCGGTTGCTGCGGCTCGGCCTGCGGCACGCCGCGCAGCGCGCGCTGCATGTACTCGACCCAGATCGGCAGCGCGAGCTGCGCGCCGAATTCGCGGCTGCCGAGACTCTTCGGCTGGTCGTAGCCCATCCACGCGACCGCCACCAGCGACTGCTGATAGCCGGCGAACCAGCCGTCCTTCGCATCGTTGGTCGTGCCGGTCTTGCCCTGCAGGTCCGAGCGATGCAGCACGTTGGTGCCCGCGCCCGTCCCCGCGGTCGCGACCGAATGCAACAGGCTGTTCATGATGTACGCGTTACGCGGCTCGAGCGTGCGCGGCGCATCGCGCCCAGCGACGAGCGGCTGCGCGCGCGAGATCGCCACGCCGTGCGCATCAATCACTTCGTTGATCAGATACGGATTGATCCGGTAGCCGCCGTTCGCGAACACCGAGTACCCGCCCGCCGACTGCAACGGCGTGACGAGGCCCGCGCCGAGCGCCATCGGCAGATACGGCGGGGTCTTGTCGGCGTCGAAGCCGAAGCGCTGGGTGACGAAGTCCTGCGCGTACCTGGTGCCGATGAACGACAGGATGCGGATCGACACGAGGTTCTTCGACTTCTGCAGCGCGAGGCGCATCGACATCGGACCGTCGGGCTGGTCGTCGTCCTTCGGCTCCCACGCGTCGCCGCCCGGCGTGCTGGGCGGGAAGTACAGCGGCGCGTCGTTGATGATCGTCGCCGGTCCGAGCCCCTTGTCGAGCGCGGCCGAGTAGATGAACGGCTTGAAGCTCGAACCCGGCTGGCGCCAGGCCTGCGTCACATGGTTGAACTTGTTCTTGTTGAAGTCGAAGCCGCCGATCAGCGCGCGAATCGCGCCGTCCTGCGGCGTCAGCGACACCAGCGCGCCTTCGACCTGCGGCAACTGGGTAATCTGCCAGTCGCCCTTGTCGTCGGCGACGAGGCGCACGATCGAACCCGGCCTGATGCGCAGCGTCGCGTTCGCGCGCGGGCTCAGCGCGGCGGCGACGAAGCGCAGACCGTCGCCCGACACCGTTACCTGCGTGCCGTCGACCAGTTGCGCGGCCACCTGCTTCGCGCTCACGTCCGTCACCACGCCGGCGATGATCTCGCCATTGTCCGGGTGATCGGTCAGCGCGTCGTCGATCGTCTGGTCGCGGTCGTCGCCCGGCTCGGGCAACTGCACGAAGCCTTCCGGTCCGCGATAGCCGTGGCGCCGCTCGTAGTCCATCACGCCCTTGCGCACCGCGCGATACGCGGCGTCCTGATCGGCCGAGTCGATCGTCGTCGTCACGTTCAGGCCGCGCGT
>DATAQT010000187.1:0-10875 GCA_036264535.1 Paraburkholderia sp.
GTGCTCGATCTGTTCCGCGAGCGCAAGCTGCCGCAAAAGGGTTTCGTGCGGCAGGAGCAGGTGTCGCTCGGCGATTTTCTGGCGAACCGCTTCGGCAAGCTGTACGAAGGTCAGTCGCTGGAGGCGATGGCGACGGTTTGAGGCTCGATGGTGGGTGGCGCGCTCGCCGGTGAGAAAGACCTTTGCCCTGCGTCCATCCGTTGATCCCTGGCGACGAATGAAAATCCCCGTACCGTCAGTGACGTACGGGGATTTTCGTTTTTCAGCCCATCACTGGGCCTGCGCCGAACTCACAGCCATCACGGCGTCGGTGTCCAGCCCGCGCCGTTGTTCCAGCCGACAAATACCGCCGCGGGGCTGCTCAGGTCGGTCGCGGCGCTCGTGCCCGTAAGCGGCACGGTATAGGTTGCCACGCTGGTATCGCGGCCAGCCAAGCCGAGCGTATTGCCCGTGCTGTCCATGCTGCCCCATTCACGCCAGCCGATCATCTCGGTCTGGCCGGTCGCCGGCGAGACGCTGAGCGCCGAACCAGTTGCGCCCTCAGCCGAACCGAGCCAGCCGCCCGTGCTGATGTGCGTGCCGATCTGGTCGTTGACGTACGCCACGCTGTCGCAATTCGTCCCCTGGGCGGTCGACGCGCCCGGCATCGCACATCCCACCCCCGCGCCGCCGGAACGGGCGAGGAAGGCGGTGCCTGTCTGCACGTTGGAATCGGCCGTGAGCTTGCTGTTCGCAATCACAAAACCCGGCGTCGTGATGAAGGTCCCCGTGCTGGTGTTCGCATACCCGGAATAGGCGCGCGACTGGACCACATAACCGGTGGGCGAAGTGCTCGTGACGTTGTAAATCGTGTGCAGCTCGCTATGGTCGAACATCGCGGCATACGGGTAGCCCCAGATGAAGTCGACGTCGCCCGCGATGTAGTCGTTGTAGAAGTAGGCCCAGCCCCTCCGCACGCTGCCAGGATCAATGCCGATGGTGCCACGCTGAGAATCGCGATCTTTTTCATGTTTTTGACTTCGTTCGTATTTGAATTTATGGGTCCGCCCGGGCGAGTCTCCATGGCCCGATCGCCTGAACGATGACCGCGCGACCTGATTGGTTTCCTCGATCGCCCTGATCAATGAAGGGCCTTCGAACTACTAATTGAAGCGTCGAGGGGGCGCGGAATCGAAGGCGTGGGAAGCATACGTCAGCGCCTATTGTTTGACAATAATAGATTGTTCTGACAACTTTGGGCGATCTTAATGCGGCTGCCAGCCGCGAGCGGCCGCAACGCGGTACACGCTAGCAGTGGAGATTGAGGGATGTTGTCCGACTACGTGGAGGAGGGGCCGTCATCACCCAGCCACGATCCGCGCGACGAGCGCTTCGTAGTCCGCCGGCGTCGGCGCGGTATTGTCGAACATCAGCAGACCAGCGCGGCTCGCGCCGCTCGGCTCGAAGCGGCGCTGCCGGTAATCGTCCCAGTGTGCGAGCTTGTACGCATCGTTGGGATTCGCGCGCGCGACGATTCGCTGCCGCGCGACGTCCTCCGAGGTCCGCACCCACACGACGCGCAACGTCACGTCTGGCGCGACGCCCAGCCACGCATGATCGAACAGGCGCCGCTCGCGCACCTCGCGCGAGAGCGGCCCGACGACCAACGCGCTGACACCGAGTTCGAGATTGTCGCGCGCGGTATCGATTAGGCCGCGATACTCCGGGTCACGTAGATGCCGCAGGAAGAGGGGGCTGTCGCGATCGTTCGGATCGCCGCTGAGCATGGCCATCGCGGCCGCGCTGTAGCCGCCGTAAAGGGTGTCCTTGTCGAGCAGGCAGAAGGGGGTGCCGCTCGCTTTCATCAGCGGGCCGAGCAGTTGTTTCGCCAGCGTCGTCTTGCCAGTGCCCGCGTGACCGCAAAAGAAAACCAGCAAACTCACGCAGGCTTGTCCTCATGCGGCGCGGCGGCGGCATCGGGGCGTGGATCGCGCGCGAACTTGCCGTTGGTCTCGAGCCACATCACGTTGATGATGCCGAAGCCGAGCGCCACGCCCACGCCGAGAATCCAGGTGAAATACCACATCGCAATCTCCTTGATCGAGCGGCCGCCGTTGCGACGATCATGAAGAAGAACGCCGCGCCATGCAAGAGGCGCGGCCCCGAGCCCCGTCAGCCTTGGCTGGCGGGATGCCTGCGCGTTGCTATCATGGGGAACGGTCACGCGTACCAGCGTACGGCGGCCGCCGAACAGGCGTACGAAACACGACGACCCGCACCGCGCCGTCAGAAAGCCGGACCACAATCAGAAAGATCAGGAACACGGGAGAACCAGCATGCCGATGCGCCTGTCTTGCCGCGGCCGCGCCGCACGGATTGCCGGGTCCGCGCGCGGCGCCACGTTGGCTGCATGCGTCGCGCTCAGCTTGCTCTCGCTGGCCGGCTGCGAGTCGACGCCGGCCGAGCCGGTGCCGTTCAAACCGGTGCCGGCCGAGCGCATCGTCAAACAGGGCTATACGCAACCGGGGCCCGGCCTCGTCGCGGTGGACCTGCGGCGCGAGCGTTCGCGCGACGTGATCGTGCGATTCCGCAACGCGCTGGTCTATATCGACGGCGAGCGCGTGACCGACCTCATGAACGGCGAGCACGTGGTCTTCTATCTGCCGCCCGGCGCGCATCGGATCGGCGTATCGACGCAGTTCGATCCGGTCGTCGAGCTGAACTTCATGGTGACGGCCGACCCGCGCTACACCAACCGCGCATCGGTCACGTTCAACGACGATCACCGCATCGGCCTGCAACGGGTCGCGCAATAGCGTGCCATCGATCATTAACAATTGGATACGCGCGGCTTACGCAACGCGCCTTAACATGGCGGCTGATGCACGCAAGCCGTCTGCAAGCGTGCCTGTCCGTTCATGCAGACCCGCCGCCCGTCTTGCGCAAGGCTTGCGCGAGAGGGCGGCGCGGTCTGCTTTCGTATGCAAGGTAATCCGAACATGCTGATCAATTGCGCCGCCTATCAGGACGGCCGGAAACTCGCTGACATCGATATCGACAGCATCAGCGACTACGTCGCGCGACCCGAGTGCTTCGTCTGGGTCGCCTTGAAAGACCCGAGCCCCGAGGAACTCGCTGCAATGAAAGACGAGTTCGATCTGCACGAGCTCGCGATCGAAGACGCGCAACACGGCCATCAGCGCCCGAAAATCGAGGAGTACGGCGATTCGCTGTTTACCGTGATGCACACGGTCGAGATGGACGAGAAAGGCGAGTTCGTGATCGGCGAAGTCGACGTTTTCGTCGGCCACAACTATGTGCTGTCGGTGCGCCGCGGCACGCGCACCGGGTTTCAGAGCGTGCGGACACGCTGCGAGCACGAGCCGCATCTGCTGAAGGAGGGCTCGGCGTTCGTGCTGTACGCGCTGATCGACGACGTGGTCGACCGTTATTTCCCGGTCATCGAGACGATGAGCACCGAGCTCGAATCGCTGGAGGACCGCATCTTCGAGAAAAACGATTCGGCCGCCTCGCGCGCGATCGTCGAGGACCTGTACACGATGAAGCGCCGGCTCGTAACCCTACAGCACCATATCGTGCCGCTGCAGGAAGCGGTCGGCAAACTGACGGGCGGGCGCATTCCGAGCCTCTGCGCGGGTATGCAGGCGTACTTCCGCGACGTCTACGACCACCTCGACCGGATCGTTCGAACCATCGAGGGGCGGCGCGAAATCGTGGTGACGGCGGTGCAGGTGAACCTCGGCATGATCTCGCTCGCCGAAAGCGAAATCACCAAGCGGCTCGGCTCGTTCGCGGCGCTTTTCGCGGTGCCGACGATGATCGCCGGCATCTACGGGATGAACTTCGAGCGCATTCCCGAATTGCATTTCAAGTTCGGCTATCCGGTCGTTCTGATCGTGATGCTGGCGATCGACTTCGTGTTGTACCGCCGTTTTCGCAAGGCCGGCTGGCTGTAGCGGGTGCCCCGGCGCAGGAGCGGCAGCGCCGGGCGCGGCGCCCGTTTCCAGGTCGCTTCGCTCGTTCGCGCGACCGCACCTTTCAGTTTCCTCGCGGTTTCGCTTGCAGCGCGCGCGATACCAGGCCAGCATAAACGGCCTGTGAGTCGCGCCGAGCGCGACTCACAGGCGATATCGACTGCACGGACTGAGCGAGGGACTCTTGCCACACGCTACCCGGATCGATCGAGCGCATGGCGGCGGCGCGGACGTTGCGCGCCGGTGCATTGCAACACCGCGATTCGTTGACATTCCGAAAGGCTTGCGCCGAGAATAGCCCTCGCAAACGTTTGCGCATCACAAAAAATACGGCTCGCCCGCGAGCCTGAGAACTTGGAGATACGCATGAGCCATCGAACCCGCCGTCGCATTCTTGCCGCCGCAGTTCTCGCCACCGCCTCCGCCGTCCTGCCTTTTTCCGCCGCCTACGCGCAGAACGCGCCGGCTCATAAGCCCAAGGTCGCGCTGGTGATGAAGTCGCTCGCCAACGAGTTCTTCCTGACCATGGAGACCGGCGCGAAGGACTATCAGAAGCACAACCCCGACAAGTTCGACCTGATCACGAACGGCATCAAGGACGAAACCGACACCGCCAACCAGATCCGCATCGTCGAGCAGATGATCGTGTCGAAGGTCGACGCGATCGTGCTCGCGCCGGCCGATTCGAAGGCGCTCGTGCCGGTCGTCAAGAAGGCGGTCGACGCGGGCATCATCGTCGTCAACATCGACAACCGGCTCGATCAGGACGTGCTGAAATCGAAGGACCTGAACGTGCCGTTCGTCGGCCCCGACAACCGCAAGGGCGCGCGCCTGGTCGGCGACTACCTCGCCAGGCGCCTGAAGGCGGGCGACGAGGTCGGCATCCTCGAAGGCGTGTCGACCACCACCAACGCGCAGCAGCGCACCGCGGGCTTCAAGGACGCGATGCAGACGGTCGGCGCGAAGGTCGTGTCGGTGCAGTCGGGCGAGTGGGAAATCGACAAGGGCAACGCGGTCGCCGCGGCCATGCTCAACGAGTATCCGAATCTGAAGGCGCTGCTCGCCGGCAACGACAACATGGCGATCGGCGCGGTGTCGGCCGTGCGCGCGGCCGGCAAGCAGGGCAAGGTGATGGTGGTCGGCTACGACAACATCAACGCGATCCATCCGATGCTGAAAGACGGCCGCGTGCTGGCCACCGCCGACCAGTATGCGGCGAAGCAGGCCGTGTTCGGGATCGATACCGCGTTGAAGGCGTTGAGCGAAAACAGGAAGCAGTCGCAGCTGTCGGGCGTGGTCGAAACACCGGTCGAGCTGGTGACGAAGGATACGCTGAAGTAAGCGCGCGGCGCCCGGCGCGAAGCAGGCGCCGGGCGCTGCAGGAACGGCACGGCAAGCCGCAAAGGCCACCACGAAGCGCGAGGGCAGCACGCATCAGAGGCAAACCGGCAACCGGACGTTGCGCTTTTATTCAACGAACGCTCAAGAATCCCGCCGCGCGGCCGTTAATTCCAGAGATAAGCGTCATGACGGCGGCTCGCGCGGTGAGAGAGCGTGCGAGCCGCAAGCACCTGCGCATTCCGCGCAGCGGGCCGGCATGACTCGTGGCAGCCTGGCACGGTTCGCGGTTCGGCAAGCGCCGCAGGCCACCCAGCCGCCACGAAGGCGCCAGAAGCGCCATGCAATCAGGAGCGCGATGGATTCAATCGACCACGACGCCTTGCCTGTCGTACTGACCGTCAGCGGCATCGGCAAGACCTATGCCGAACCGGTGCTCGCCGACGTATCGCTGTCGCTGCGAGCCGGTGAGGTATTGGCGTTGACCGGCGAGAACGGCGCGGGCAAGAGCACGCTGTCGAAGATCATCGGCGGCCTGGTCGAGCCGAGCGCGGGCACGATGCGCCTCGCCGACGCGCCGTACGCGCCTGCGAGCCGCACCGAGGCCGAGGCGCTCGGCGTGCGCATGGTGATGCAGGAGTTGAATCTGCTGCCGACGCTGTCGGTCGCCGAGAACCTGTTCCTGAACCGGCTGCCGCGCGCGGGCGCGTTCAGCTTCGGCTGGATCGATCGCCGCACGCTGCGCGAGAACGCGCGCGAGGCGATGGCGCAGGTCGGGCTCGACGCGATCGATCCCGATACGCTGGTCGGCGAACTCGGCATCGGTCATCAGCAGATGGTCGAAATCGCCCGCAATCTGATCGACGACTGTCGCGTGCTGATTCTCGATGAGCCGACCGCGATGCTGACTGCCCGCGAGGTCGATCTGCTGTTCGAGCAGATCCGGCGGTTGAAGGCGCGCGGTGTCGCGCTCGTCTATATTTCGCACCGGCTCGAGGAGCTGGCGCGGGTCGCCGAACGGGTCGCGGTGCTGCGCGACGGCCGTCTCGTGCATGTCGACGCGATGGCGAACCTGACGAGCGAGCAGATCGTCACCTGGATGGTCGGCCGCGAGCTTGGCGAGCATATCGATCTTGGCGAGCGCAACATCGGCGCGCCGCTGTTGAAAGTGGAGCGGCTCGCGCGCGGCAAGGTCGTGCGCGACGTCTCGTTCGAGGTGCGCGCGGGAGAGATTTTCGGCGTGAGCGGCCTGATCGGCGCGGGCCGTACCGAGCTGATGCGGCTCATCTACGGTGCCGATCAGAAGGACGGCGGCAGCGTGTCGCTCGCCGCGACGCCGGGCGCCGCGCCAACGCCAGTGCGGATCGACTCGCCGGCGGACGCGGTGCGCGCGGGTATCGCGCTGATCACCGAGGACCGCAAGGGCGAAGGCCTCTTGCTGCCACAGCCGATCGCGGCCAACGTGTCGCTCGGCAATCTCGGCAGCGTCGCGCGGCACGGCGTGGTCGACGCCCAGCGCGAGAACGCGCTCGCGCAGAAGCAGATCACCGCGATGCGGATTCGCAGCTCGGGCCCCGCGCAGATCGTCGGCGAGCTGTCGGGCGGCAACCAGCAGAAGGTCGTGATCGGCCGCTGGCTCGCGCGCGACTGTCGCGTGCTGTTGTTCGACGAACCGACGCGCGGCATCGACGTCGGCGCGAAGTTCGATATTTACGGCCTGATGGGCGCGCTCGCTCGCGACGGCCGCGCGCTCGTCGTGGTGTCGAGCGATCTGCGCGAATTGATGCTGATCTGCGACCGGATCGGCGTGATGTCGGCGGGCAGCATGACGGGCGTGTTCGAGCGCGCGAGCTGGAGCCAGGATGCGCTGCTCGCGGCCGCGTTCGCCGGCTACCGCGGCCGCGAGGCGCTGCTGCACACGCACCACGCCAACGAAGCAGGGAGTCTGTGATGACCGATCGATCGTGGCGCGAAGCGACGGGTGTCAAGCAGGACGGCCAGCAGGGCGGTGGCCAGGCTGGCGCGCCGGACGCGCCTGGCCTCACGCCGCCCGCCGACCCGTCGGCGCCGCTCGCGAGCGGCAAGCCGGCCGGCACGCGGCTCGGCTTTTCGAACTACCTGGGTCTGGCCGGGGCGCTGCTCGCGATGATCGTGCTGTTCTCGCTGCTGAGCTCGCACTTTCTGACCTACGACACGTTCAGCACGATCGCGAACCAGATTCCCGATCTCGTCGTGATGTCGGTCGGCATGACCTTCGTGCTGATCATCGCGGGGATCGACCTGTCGGTGGGCTCGGTGCTCGCGCTGGGAGCCTCGGTGGTCAGCGTGGTGACGCTGAAGTGGGGCTGGGGCCCAGCCGCGGGCGCGCTGCTCGGTGTCGCGGTCGCTGCGCTGACCGGCACCGTGACCGGCGCGGTGACGGTGGCCTGGCGGATTCCATCGTTCATCGTGTCGCTCGGCGTGCTCGAGGCTGCGCGCGGCATGGCGTATCAGATGACCAATTCGCGCACCGCGTATATCGGCGACGCGTTCGACTTTCTCTCGAATCCGCTCGCGCTCGGCATCTCGCCGGCCTTCCTGATCGCGGTCGCGGTGATGGTGATCGCGCAGCTGGTGCTGACGCGCACGGTGTTTGGGCGCTACCTCGTCGGGATCGGCACCAACGAGGAAGCAGTGCGGCTCGCGGGCGTCAATCCGCGGCCGTACAAGGTGATCGTGTTCGCGCTGATGGGCGCGCTGTCGGGACTCGCGGCGCTGTTCCAGATCTCGCGGCTCGAGGCGGCCGATCCGAACGCGGGCGTGGGCATGGAGCTGCAGGTGATCGCGGCGGTTGTGATCGGCGGCACGAGTCTGATGGGCGGGCGTGGTTCGGTGATCAGCACGTTCTTCGGCGTGCTGATCATTTCCGTGCTGGCTGCGGGGCTTGCGCAGATCGGCGCGAACGAGCCGACCAAGCGCATGATCACCGGCGCGGTGATCGTGGTGGCGGTGGTGCTCGATACGTACCGAAGCCGCCGCAAACGCGCCTGACGGGCGCGCTGCGGCGCAACGATGAATGAGTGTGGTGTGTCTTCGATGAAGACGTCCGTTGAAGCGCCAGGCGGCGCGGCAGCCGGAACAACAGGCAGTAGGAGAGCAACAGGTTATGGCGACGATCAAGGATGTAGCGGCCGTGGCGGGTGTGTCGTTCACGACGGTATCGCACGTCGTGAACAACTCGCGTCCGGTGTCGGCCGATGTGCGCGCGAAAGTCGAACACGCGATCCGTCAACTGCACTATGTGCCGTCTGCGGTGGCGCGTTCGCTAAAGGCGCGCTCGACCGCGACGATCGGACTGGTGGTGCCGAACAGCACGAACCCGTATTTCGCGGAGCTCGCGCGCGGCATCGAGGACGGCTGCGCGCGCAACGGCTACTGCGTGTTCTTCTGCAACTCCGACGATGACCCCGCGAAGCAGCGCAACTATCTGCGCGTGCTGCAGGAAAAGCGCATCGACGGGCTGATCGTCGCGTCCGCCGGCGACGACGCCGTGCTTGCGCAGACGCTCGCCGACTCGCACGAGCCGCTCGTCGTGGTGGATCGCAACATCGAGGGGATCAACGCGGACCTCGTGCAGATCGATCACGAGAAGGGCGCGTATCTGGCCACGCGTCATCTGCTGGAACTCGGGCATGTGCGCATCGGCTGTATCACGGGGCCGGTGCAGACGGCAGTCAGCGCGATGCGTGTGCACGGCTTCATTCGCGCGATGGCCGAGCGCGGCATCGAGATTGCGGCCGATGCGATCGTCGAAAGCGATTTTTCGGGGACGGGCGGACACCGCGCGGCCGCGCAACTGTTCGACACGATCAGGCCGTCGGCGATTTTCGCGTGCAACGACATGATGGGCATCGGCGCGTTGCGCGCAGCGGCCGAGCGCAATATCCGCGTGCCGCGCGACTGTTCGATCATCGGTTTCGACGATATCGAGCTGGGCCGCTTCACGTTCCCGTCGTTGTCGACGGTCGGGCAGTCGGTGCGCGCGCTCGGTGACACGGCCGCGCAGACCTTGATCGACCGGATCGCCGAGGCATCGGGGAACAACACCGCGCGGGCGCCCGGGCGCCGGTGGGTGGTGTCGCCGCGGCTGATCGTGCGCGAATCGACCGCGACATGGGCGGGCGAAGGGCGGCACCATCTGGCGGCTTGATCGGCCGCATGAGGGGTTGCATGATGGTTCGCATGCGGGACGCTCGTATGGGATAGCAACCCCACCCGCCTTGCAACGGAGGACACTCAAGTGGCAAGCAACCCAACGCGCGCACGCGTGACCGTGGTCGGCAGTCTGAACATGGACCTCGTGGTGCGCTCGCCGCGCCTGCCGCAGCCGGGCGAGACGCTGGCGGGCCGCACATTCGCGCAGGTCGCGGGCGGCAAGGGCGGCAACCAGGCCGTTGCGGCCGCGCGGCTTGGCGCGCAGGTGTCGATGCTCGGCTGCGTCGGCGCCGATGCCAACGGCGCGCAATTGCGCGCGGGCCTCGAAGCGGAGCGCATCGACTGCGCAGCGCTCGAGACCGGCAGCGAGCCGAGCGGCGTCGCGCTGATCGTCGTCGACGATGCGAGCCAGAACACCATCGTGATCGTCGCGGGCAGTAACGGCGAGGTGACCCCCGCGACCATCGCGCGACACGAAACGACGCTCGCCGCCGCCGATGTCGTGATCTGCCAGCTCGAAACGCCGCCCGAATCGGTGCGCGCGGCGCTCGCCGCGGCGCGGCGGCTCGGCAAGACCGTGATCCTGAACCCCGCTCCCGCCACCGGGCCATTGCCGGCCGACTGGCTGCCGCTGATCGACTACCTGATTCCGAACGAACTCGAAGCCGCCGCGCTGAGCGGTCTCGCCGTCGCTTCGCCCCACGACGCCGCGCGGGCCGCCGCCGCGCTGCGTGCAGCCGGCGCGCGCAACGTGCTGGTCACGCTCGGCGCGCGCGGCGTGCACGCGGCGCTCGAAGGGGCGGCCGCGACGCTGTACGACGCGCCCCGCGTCGAAGCCGTCGACACGACCGCGGCCGGCGACACCTTCATCGGCGGCTTCGCGGCACAGCTCGCGCAGGGGGCGAGCGTCGAAGCGGCGATCCGCTTCGCGCAGCGCGCGGCCGCGCTATCGGTGACGCGCGCGGGTGCGCAGCCGTCGATTCCGACGCGCGCCGAGGTTGACGCTTTCGGCGGATGCCGTCGCGGTGCTGCCACGCTACCTGATCGATCTGTCGCGCCACCGCGCCGGGCGATTTCCAACGCTCGCGACACCACTCAAGCTCCCGCCGCGCGCACCTCAAAAACGTGTGCTTTGGCAAGTCCCACCGCGTCGCCTCAACGCACGCCAATTGTGTCAATTCAAGTCAAGTTGCTTTCAACGTCTTACAACATCTTTCTTCATATCTTTTAATGTCTTCAAGTCTCTGAAAGTGCTGCCGTAAACGGTAATTAGAGCGCCCATTCTGAAAGCCCCGAACTCGAAACACGCGGGCCGACGCTGCGTAGGCAATCTCTCACTCAGTACAGCACACAGGACCAGGCATGTTGA
>DATAQT010000407.1:0-25938 GCA_036264535.1 Paraburkholderia sp.
TTTTTGCCCCACTTTTAGCGAACCACGACGATGTCTACCCTCTACGAATCCACGCTCCGCTCGCTGCCGTTGCTCGGCCGCGGTAAAGTCCGCGACAACTATGCGGTGGGCAACGACCAGTTGCTGATCGTCACGACCGACCGTCTGTCGGCGTTCGACGTGATCATGGGCGAGCCGATTCCGAACAAGGGTCGCGTACTCAACGCGATGGCGGATTTCTGGTTCGAGAAACTGCAGCACGTGGTGCCGAACCACCTGACGGGCGTCGCGCCCGAGTCAGTGGTTGCGCCGGACGAAGTCGAGCAGGTAAAGGGCCGCGCGGTGGTCGTCAAGCGCCTCGAGCCGATCCTCGTCGAAGCGGTGGTGCGCGGCTATCTGGCCGGCAGCGGCTGGAAAGATTACCAGGCCACCGGCTCGGTCTGCGGCGTGCAATTGCCGCCGGGCCTGCAGAACGCGCAGAAGCTGCCTGAGCCGATCTTTACGCCGGCGGCCAAGGCCGAGATGGGCCACCACGACGAAAACATCACCTACGACGAGATGGAGCGCCGGATCGGCACCGAGCTGTCGGCCACGATCCGCGACATCTCGATCCGCCTGTACAAGGAAGCCGCGGACTACGCGGCGACGCGTGGCATCATCATCGCGGACACCAAGTTCGAATTCGGTCTGGACAACCACGGCAAGCTGTATCTGATGGACGAGGCGCTGACCGCCGATTCGTCGCGCTTCTGGCCGGCGGACCAATACGAGGTCGGCACGAACCCGCCGTCGTTCGACAAGCAGTTCGTGCGCGACTGGCTCGAAACCCAGCCGTGGAAAAAAGAGCCGCCGGCACCGAAGCTGCCGGACGACGTGGTTGCGAAAACGGGCGAGAAGTATCAGGAAGCGCTCGAGCGTCTGACCGGTCACAAGCTCGACTGATTGCGCGCGCCGTGTCAGGCGCGCATTGCCCGGAAACAAGGAAGCCGTAAAGATGAGTGAAGCACAAACCGCCCATACGCATGGCGCGCCGGTCGTCGGCGTGCTGATGGGCTCCAGTTCCGACTGGGAAGTCATGAAAAACGCCGTCGCGATTCTGCAGGAATTCGGCGTGCCGTACGAAGCTAAGGTCGTGTCCGCGCACCGCATGCCCGACGAAATGTTCGCCTATGCTGAAAGCGCGCGCGAGCGCGGCATTCGCGCGATCATCGCGGGCGCGGGCGGCGCGGCGCATCTGCCGGGTATGCTGGCCGCGAAGACCACGGTGCCGGTGCTCGGCGTGCCGGTCGCGAGCAAGTATCTGAAGGGTGTCGATTCGCTGCATTCGATCGTGCAGATGCCCAAGGGTGTGCCGGTCGCGACGTTTGCGATCGGCGAGGCGGGTGCCGCGAACGCGGCGCTGTTCGCGGTGTCGCTGCTGTCCGGCACCAGCGCCGAATACGCGGACAAGCTCGCTGCATTCCGCGTGCGCCAGAACGAAGCGGCTCACGCGATGGTATTGCCGGCGCTGTAAGCGCGCCGACTGTTTTTTAGACGTCCCCTGTCCGACCCCCGGCCGGGTGCCCGCCGCTCGTTGCATGAGCGCGACGCGTATCCGGCCGCGACCGACCACCAAGATGAACCCTGACAACACACCGGTTTCACCGATTCTGCCCGGCGCATGGCTTGGCATGGTCGGTGGCGGCCAGCTCGGCCGCATGTTCTGCTTTGCCGCCCAGGCGATGGGCTATCGCGTCGCCGTGCTCGACCCGGACGAAACCAGCCCGGCGGGCGCGGTCGCCGACCGTCACCTGCGCGCGCCTTATGACGACGAAGCGGCGCTGACCGAACTCGCGCGGCTGTGCGCGGCGGTGTCGACCGAATTCGAGAACGTGCCGGCCGCGAGCCTCGACTTTCTCGGCAAGACCACATTCGTGAGCCCGACGGGGCGGTGCGTCGCGGTTGCGCAGGACCGGATCGCCGAGAAGCGTTTCATCGCGTCGTCGGGCGTGACGGTTGCACCGCATGTCGTGATCGAGTCGTCGGATGCGCTCGCGGCGCTCGGCGATGCCGAGCTTGAAGCGGTGCTGCCCGGCATCCTGAAAACGGCGCGCATGGGTTACGACGGCAAAGGCCAGGTCCGCGTGCGCAACGCCGAGGAAGTGCGCGAGGCGCATGCGTCGCTCGGTGGTGTGCCGTGCGTGCTGGAAAAGCGCTTGCCGTTGAAGTTCGAGGTGTCGGCGCTGATCGCGCGTGCGGCGAGCGGCGCGTCGGTGGTCTATCCGCTCGCGCAGAATACGCATCGCGACGGCGTGCTGTCGCACACCATCGTCCCCGCGCCGGACGCGACGGCTTTGCTCGTGCAGCAGGCTCAACAGGCTGCGCTGCAGATCGCGGACAAGCTCGGCTATGTGGGCGTGCTGTGCGTCGAGTTCTTCATACTCGAAGACGGCTCGCTCGTCGCCAACGAGATGGCGCCGCGCCCGCACAACTCCGGCCACTACACGGTCGACGCCTGCGCTACGAGCCAGTTCGAGCAGCAGGTGCGCGCGATGACCAGCATGCCGCTCGGCGACACGCGCCAGCATTCGCCGGCGGTGATGCTGAACATCCTCGGCGACGTGTGGTTCCCGGACGGCCCGAAGCGCGCGGCGGCTACTCCGCCTTGGCAGGAGGTCGCCGCGATGCCGGCCGCGCGCCTGCATCTGTACGGCAAGGAAGAGGCGCGTTGCGGCCGCAAGATGGGCCACGTGAACTTCACCGCGGCGTCCCTCGAAGAAGCCCGCACCGCGGCGCGCGATTGCGCGCGGTTGCTGCACATTGCCACGAGCTGACGCGCGCGCCATGCCGGATCGACAGAAACCCGCCGAAGACGTCACGCACGCGTTGCCCGTCAGCGCCGCGCAGATCGAGCACGCGGCGGCTTTGCTCGACGCGGGTGGGCTGGTCGCGTTTCCGACGGAGACCGTGTACGGCCTCGGTGGCGACGCCGAGAGCCCCGACGCGGTCGCGCGCATTTACGCGGCGAAAGGGCGGCCGGCCAATCATCCTGTGATCGTGCATCTCGCGCCGCATGGCGATCCGAACTACTGGGTCGAGTATTTGCCGGCTGACGCGCAGCGCCTGATCGACGCATTCTGGCCGGGACCGCTGACCCTGATCCTCAAGCGCGCAGCGCGCATTCCCGCGGCGGTCAGCGGCGGGCAGGATTCGGTGGGGCTGCGCTGCCCGTCGCATCCGGTCGCGCAGGCGTTGCTCGAGGCATTCAGCGCGTTGCGTGGCGGTCATGGCGGCATCGCCGCGCCGTCGGCGAACCGCTTCGGGCATGTGAGCCCGACCACCGCGCAGCATGTGCGCGACGAGTTCGGCAGCGCGATTCATGTGCTCGATGGCGGCGCGTCCGATGTCGGGATCGAGTCGACGATTCTGGATCTGTCGCGCGGCTTTCCGGCGCTGCTGAGGCCGGGTCACGTGACGCCGCAGGATATCGCCAACGTGCTCGGCGAGGCACCGCGTCTGCCCGACGGGTCGGATGCGAGCGCTCCGCGCGCATCGGGCACGCTGAAGGCGCATTACGCGCCGCGCACGCCGCTCGCACTGCTGCCGTTCGGCGAGCTCGAGCCACTGCTCGCGGTGCGCGAGGCCGGCGAGCGGGTCGCGCTGGTTGCGCGCGCATCGCGGGTCGGTCAATGGGCCGATGCGGACGGCGTGCATTTCGTTGCCGCGCCGGAAGATCCGCATGTCTACGCACGCGAGCTATATGGCTTGCTGCGCGCGCTCGATCACGCGAACGTCACGCGGATCCTGATCGAGAAGCTGCCGGACACGATTGAATGGATCGCGGTCAACGATCGGCTCGGTCGCGCGGCGGCGGCTTTCGAAGCGCAGAACTGACGCGCCGGCTCGCTGCGCTGCATCGCGCGGGCACCGGGAAAAGACAAAGGCCCGGCTCGTTCGACGAGCCGGGCCTTTTGCCATATGAGCGACCTTAGCGCCGCGGGTTAGCTGTCAATAGCGCCAACCCCGCGGCCAGCACCGCATTACTTCCCAAGCCCGCTAGCGGCGATCTGAGTCTCGGCTTGCTGCGCGAACAACGCTTGCAGATGCGTGGTCGGATGCACGAGGTCGGCGAACATGTAGGTCTGGTCAGCACCGGCCACCGTGTAGGTCTGCGGCGAGCAGAACAGCGACGACGCGAACGAACTGCCGAACGATGCCGCCGTCTGGCCGGGTACGAGCACGCTCGGGTTGTTCGTCGCGTACGTGGTCGCGCTCGCGGCCATCGACGTCAGGTTACACGCGGTACCCGTATTCGACACGGTGAAGCCGAGCGACTGGTAGCTAGCCAACATCTGGTCCAGCCAAGCGTACGCGTCCACGTAGATGACCTGCGAGGTCGACGCGAGCCCTTGCTTCAGCACGCCGTTGTAGGTCTGAACCAGCGCGTTGATGAGTGCCTGGCCTTGTGCGCCCGCGGCGAGACCTTGCGGCGTCTTCGCGATATCCGGCACGTTCGACACCACCACATGCGTCGCGCCCGCGGCGACCACCTTCTGGACCGTGCCGACGAACGTGGTCGCCGCTGTGGTGATCGCCTGCAACTCGGTCAGCGTAGCCGCCTGCGACGCGGCTGCTGCTGCCGCCTGCGCGGCGGCCGGGGTGCCCCCGCCTTCGAGCACTTGCGTCGCCGCTGCCGTGCCAGCATCGGAGACCGCTTGTACCGCCACGAAGATGTCGTTCGCGCCGCCGTTCATCAGCACGAGTTGATTCGAATTGAAGCTGTTATGCGCGGACAGATATTCGGTGACCTGCTTGGTGACCGGCACCGTCGTCGCGGCCATGTTGTTCGGCGCGAAGCCTTCGCCCGGCTGAAGATCGACGCGCGAGCCGCCCTGCGCATACCCGAGGCCGCCGGCCGCGGTAAGCGGCTGACCGAAGCCACCGACATACGCGGGCGTGAGCGTGCCGCCGTAGTACTCGGCAACCTTCTGCGTCCAGATTTCGCCCGGATTGGTGGTGAAGCGGCCGCCGCCCGTGCCGACGTTAGCCTGGACCGCCGGCATATAGGTGCCGACGTCCGACAGGCTGTCGCCGAACGACACGACCTGCAGCTTGACGCCCCCCGACGGCGTGCTGCTGCTCGAACTGTTGTTGTCGCCGCCACCGCCGCACGCCGCGAGCGCGGCGAACGCTGCGCTCGCCACGGCGATCTGCGTGACGCGCATCCATTGCTGTTTCTTCGAAGCGGGTTGATTCATGTTGACTGCATCTCCTCGTTTGTGTGGCCCTTGATGCCATGTGTTGCAGCCGGCGTCCACCGCGTCGGCGGCGTGACGACAGCTTACAGAATCTTCTACGGCCCGCGTGATGTCCGAAGCGCGACCGTATGGTTTGGGTTCAAGCCGGATAGCTCGGCGGTGGCTTTGCTCACAGTGTTGTCCGTACCCGCATGCGTGTGCGGGTTCGATCCCGCTTCGAGACCGCTGCTGCCGCTGGGTCTGAGCGCTCGCTGCGCATGATAAGCGGCGGCCCATGCGGGCGGCGCGAACAGCGCGCGCCATTTGTTGCGCCAGCCGCGCACGCTCGCGAAGTCCGCGGCCATCGACGCCCATTCGTGAAACGTCGCCTTCAGCGGGTTGTACGTATGCAGTGGTTCGACGATTCCGTATCGCGGCGCCTCGTGCGGATCTTCGTCGACATAGCTGCCGAACAGGCGATCCCAGATCACCAGTACACCTGCGTAATTGCGATCGATGTAGCGATCATTGCGCGCGTGATGCACGCGATGGATCGACGGGGTATTGAACACGTATTCGAGCCAGCCGAGCTTGCCGATCACCTGCGTATGCACGAAGAACTGGAAGGCGAGATTGATCAGCACGATCGCGACGATCTGCTTCGGCGCAAAGCCGAGGATCGCAAGCGGGATCCAGAACAGCCACATGCCGGCGATCGGGTACATCAGGCTCTGGCGGAACGCGGTCGAAAAGTTCATCCGCTCCGACGAGTGATGCACGACGTGCGCGGCCCACAGCCAACGCACGCGATGACTGCAGCGATGAAACACGTAATAGAGCAGGTCCTGGGCGACGAACAGCACGACGAACGAGAGCCACGTCGCCGGCCATGTATGAATGCGGTGATGCTCGTAGAAAAACGCGTAGACAGGGATGATCGCGAGCCACGCGAGCTTGTCGGCGATCTGCTGCATCAGCGCGAGCGCGGCGTTGCACAGCGTGTCGCGCCAGCTGTAGAGCCGCTCGGCCGGGCGCTTGCGGCTCACATGCCACGCCTCCCAGCCGATGCAGGCAAGAAAGACGGGCGCCATGGCGAGCAGCAGCAATTCGGCATCGAATTGCATCGTGTCTCCCTTCCTGGTCCCTGACCGCCGCGCGGTAGGCGGCGGGCGGTGTCGTTATCGTTCAGGCGGGTCGCGCGGTCCGAACGACCGGGCGCCCTGCGCGGCAAGCGCGTGATCTCGCGCGCCGCATGCTGCCCGACAGCGTACACGGTTAGGCGCTTGCCGCGCGCGGCATCGCTAGAAGGAATACTCAGTGGCCGCCGCGTTTGCGCGGGTTTTTCCTGGGCTTCTCGCGCGCTTCCTCGATGGGCGCGGAGACCTTCGTAAAGCCCTGCGACGGGCCGTCGTACACCCATTCGAGCAGCGCGTCGTGGGCGGCGCGCGCCGCTTCCGAATGCGGATCGTTGATCAGGCTGACGACGATGTAGCTGTTGCCGTCGGCCGACGCGACATAGCCGGCGATCGCACGCACGTCGCGCAACGTGCCGGTCTTGATGTGCGCGTTGCCGCCCGCGCCCTGGGTGGTCAGGCGGTTGCGCATGGTGCCGTCGACACCGGCGATCGGCAGCGAGTCGACGAACACCTGCGCGACCGGACTCGCGTTCGCGCGTTGCAGAACATCGGCGAGCGCGAGCGCGGTGATGTGCTCGTCGCGCGACAGGCCCGAGCCGTTCTCGAGCGTCAGATACTCGGTGTTCAGGCTGTCGCGCGTCAGGAAAGCTTCGACCGCGCGCGCGGCTTTCGCGGGCGTCGCGGGCGGTCTTTCCTCAGTGGCGCCGATCGTCAGGAACAGGTTGCGCGCCATCGTGTTGTTGCTGAACTTGTTGATGTCGCGAACGATGTCCGACAGCATCGGCCCCTCGTGCGTCGCCACCAGCTTCGCGCCGGCCGGCACCGCGCCTTCGCGGGTCGCGCCCATGAACGTGCCGCCGGTTTGTTGCCACAGCGCCAGAAAGCCGCGCGCGAAGAACGTCGAGTGATCGAGCACGGCGAGGTTGATGGTGCGCGCGTCGCAGCGCACCGGAAAGTCGCCATCGAACGACGCGACGAGCGTGCCGTCGGGCTGCGGCGTGACGCTTGGCGTCGGCAACTCGCCGCGGCACGGGCCGTTCGTCGCGCGCAGCTGGTTGTCGATGCGCAGCTGCGCGAGCGCGGGCAGCACGTCGATCGCCACGGTGCCGTCCGGCGATGGCGTCAGCGTGAACGACAGCGATTTGAACGCGTACAGCAGTGGATCGGGACCGACGTTGTAGGGGGCATTCGCGTCGTCGTCGAACGCGGGCAGATCGCGCGTCGACGGATCGAAGTAGCGCTTATCGAGCACCAGCGCGCCGTCGATGCCGTTGATGCCGGCCTTGTGAATCTTTTGCACGAGGTCGATCAGCTCTTCGGGCACGAGCTTGGGGTCGCCGGTGCCCTGGATGTACAGATTGCCGTGCAGCACGCCGCTCGCGTCGAGCGTGCCGTCCGCGTAGGCGGTGGTGCGCCAGCGGTAGTCGGGGCCCAGGATCGACAGGCCCGAGTAGGTGGTGACGAGCTTCATCGTCGAGGCGGGCATCATCGGCTTGCCGGCGTTCAGCGCAAGGATCGGCGTGCGGTCACCCACTTTCTCGACGACCACGCTGATCGACGACAACGGCACGTGCGCGCGCTGCAAGCCGAGCATCACCGGCTGCGGCAGCACCGTCGTGACGTTGACACTCGGATGCGTGGCCTTGATGCGTGCCTCTGCGGCCTGCGGCAGCAGCGCGCCCGCTCCGAGCGCGGCGGCGCAGAGCCACACGGCCGCGCGCGGCGCAAGGCGGTAGGGCATGAGGGCTGCGCGATTGAAGATACGGCGTGGCCGCGGCGCCAAACGGCGTGCGACGGAAGACAGAAGGGCGTGCGTCATGAACGGGTGAACAGGCAAACGGACGTGCAGGATTTCAGGGCGTGCGGCTAGCGGCGTGAGGCGAGCGGCGTGGGGCGGGCGCGAGACGATGGAACAAGCATCCGGGCGGTTTGACGGCGCAGTAGCGCGCCGCGTGCTACCCGACCGCCGGCCGTCGCGCGACGCAAAGCGCCCATTGTAGAGACATGCCGCGGCACTGCGGTGAAAAAAGCGCCACACGCCGCGCAGCCGGGAAGCGGGCGCTAGAATGCGGCATCACCAAATGTTTCGGAATGGACAACCATGCGCATCCTGCTTGTCGAAGATGACCGGATGATCGCCGAAGGCGTGCGCAAGGCGCTGCGCGGCGAAGGCTTCGCCGTCGATTGGGTCGAGGACGGCGAAGCGGCGCTGCGCGCGGCGGCCGCCCAGCCTTACGACCTCGCGTTGCTCGACCTCGGTCTGCCCAAGCGCGACGGCCTCGAAGTGCTGCGCGTGCTGCGCGCGCGCGGCCATGCGCTGCCGGTGCTGATCGTCACCGCGCGCGACGCGGTCGCCGATCGCGTCAAGGGGCTCGACGCTGGCGCTGACGATTACCTTGTCAAACCTTTCGATCTCGACGAACTCGGCGCGCGCATGCGCGCGCTGATCCGGCGCCAGTCGGGGCGCAGCGATTCGACGATTCGCCATGGCTCGCTGACCCTCGATCCCGCGTCGCATCAGGTGACGCTCGATGGCGCGCTGGTCGCGCTGTCCGCGCGTGAATTCGCGCTGCTCGAAGCGTTGCTCGCGCGACCCGGCGCGGTGCTGTCCAAGAGCCAGCTCGAGGAAAAGATGTATGGCTGGGGCGAGGAGATCGGCAGCAACACCGTCGAGGTCTATATCCACGCGCTGCGCAAGAAGCTCGGCGCCGATCTGATCCGCAACGTCCGCGGGCTGGGCTACATGATCGCGAAGGAAGCCTGAGCCGATGCGCTCGATTCGGCGTCAACTGCTGTTCTGGCTGCTCGCGCTCGTGCTGCTCGGCGTCGGCATCGCGGGCTGGCTGATCTATCGGCAGGCGCTCGCCGAAGCGAACGAGCTGTTCGACTACCAGCTCGAACAGATCGCCGCTGCGCTGCCGGCGGAGCCGTTCTCGCAGGTGCTCGGCCGCGATACCGGCGACGAGGGCATCGTGCTGCAGATCTGGAATCGCAACGGCATGCTGATGTACTACTCGCGGCCGCGCGCGCCGCTCGCGCCGCGCGCCGAGCTCGGTTTTTCGACGGAACGTACCGACCGCGGCGAATGGCGCGTGTATGGCGCGATCGTCGGCGATAACGTCGTGCAGCTCGCGCAGCCGCTGTCGGTGCGCAACCGGCTCGCCGCCAACGTCGCGCTGCGCACGCTGTGGCCGTTGATCGTGCTGCTGCCGCTGCTCGGACTCGCGGTGTGGGTGATCGTCGGCCGCGGACTGCGACCGCTGCGGCGCGTAACGAGCGCGCTCGACACGCGTCATCCCGAGGCGCTCGATCCGTTGCCCGATCAGCGCTTGCCGCTCGAAGTGCGGCCGCTCGTGCGCGCACTGAACGCGCTGCTGCAGCGGCTCGCGACCGCGCTCGACATCCAGAAGGCGTTCGTCGCCGACGCCGCGCACGAATTGCGCACGCCGCTTGCCGCGGTGCAGATTCAGGCGCAACTGGTCGCGCGCGCGAAGGACGATACGGCCCGCGGCGAAGCGCTCGCCGATCTGCAGGCGGGCGTCACGCGCGCGACGCGTCTCGCCGAGCAGCTGCTTGCGCTCGCGCGTGCCGAACCTGATGGCGCCGCCGTCGCCGGGACGCTCGATCTGTGCGAGCTGCTGCGGGAGTGCGTCGCGACCTACGCGCCGCTCGCGATGAATCGCGGCGTCGACCTCGGTATCGAAGCGAGCGAAGCCGCTAGCGTGACCGGCGACGCCGAAGCGCTGCGCGTGATGTTCAACAACCTCGTCGACAACGCGACCAAGTACACGCCGCACGGGGGGCGTGTCGATGTGAGCCTGCGCGTCGAGGATGGCCATCCTGTCGTGCGGATCGCCGATAGCGGCCCCGGTATCGATCCGGCCGATCGCGAGCGGGTGTTCGACCGCTTCTTTCGCGCGGGCGTGGGTGCGAATCGCGCGCGCACCGACGTGGCCGGCAGTGGTCTCGGTCTCGCGATCGTGCGCCGGATCGCCACGCAACATCATGCGCAAGTCTCGCTGGACGAATCGCCGGCCGGCGGTTTGCAGGTCATCGTACGTTTCTAGGCACGGTGGTTTACCCTTCGGCGAGACTCGTCGTTCATGCCGCCGAGACGGTCGCGAAGCGGCCGGTCCGATAAGGTTCCCACGATCTGGCGCTGCTTAAGCCTCTTTTAAGTGATGCCCCTTAGGCTCCTCGACATCCAACCCCACTCTCTCCAGTCAGGAGCTCATGATGAACGCGAAAACCTTGTCCCGCGGCGCTGTTGCGGTAGCTGTCGCCGCCGCGCTTTCCGCCGGCTATGTGGCGGGCCATCGCGATGTGCCCGCACCGCAGATCATCTCGCAAGCGCAAGCCGCCGCGATGATGCCCGCCGAAGCCGCCGCCAAAACCGGTATCCCCGATTTCTCCGGTCTTGTCGAGACCTACGGTCCGGCAGTCGTCAATATCAGCGCGAAGCACGTGGTCAAGCAGACCGCGATGCGCAGTAATGGCGGCACCCTCAACGGCAACCAGTTGCCGATCGATCCGAACGATCCGTTCTATCAGTTCTACAAACGTTTCTTCGGCGGCGTGCCGGGCATGCAAGGCGGTGATGGTGGCGACGCACCGGATCAGCCGAGCGCGAGCCTCGGCTCTGGCTTCGTCATCAGCAATGACGGCTACATCCTGACGAACGCGCACGTGGTCGATGGCGCGAACGTCGTCACCGTGAAGCTCACCGACAAGCGCGAGTTCAAGGCAAAGGTGGTTGGCGCCGACAAGCAGTCGGACGTCGCCGTGCTGAAGATCGACGCGAGCAATCTGCCGACCGTGAAGATCGGTGATCCGCGCCAGAGCAAGGTCGGTCAGTGGGTCGTGGCGATCGGCTCGCCGTACGGCTTCGACAACACCGTGACCTCGGGCATCATCAGCGCGAAGTCGCGCTCGCTGCCCAACGAGAACTACACGCCGTTTATCCAGACCGACGTGCCGGTGAACCCGGGCAACTCGGGCGGCCCGCTCTTCAACCTGCAAGGCGAAGTGATCGGCATCAACTCGATGATCTACTCGCAGACGGGCGGCTTCCAGGGCCTGTCGTTCGCGATTCCGATCAACGAGGCGATCAAGGTTAAGGACGATCTCGTCAAGACCGGCCATGTCAGCCGTGGCCGCCTCGGCGTCGCGGTGCAGGGCCTGAACCAGTCGCTGGCCGATTCGTTCGGCATGCAGAAGCCGCAAGGCGCGCTGGTCAGCTCGGTCGACGCCAGCGGCCCGGCGGCCAAGGCGGGCCTGCAGCCCGGCGACGTGATCCTGTCGGTGAATGGCGACGAAGTCAGCGATTCGACGGATCTGCCAGCGAAGATCGCCGGTCTCGCGCCGGGTAGCTCGGCGACGCTGAAAGTGTGGCGCGACAAGGCCAGCAAGGACGTGAAGGTGACGATCGGCTCGTTCTCCGACGTTAAGGTCGCGTCGGCCGCCAAGGCCGATCAGCAGACCCAGCTGCAAGGCCGTCTCGGCGTGGCGGTGCGTCCGCTGACGCCGGAAGAGAAGAGCAGCGCGTCGGTGTCGCACGGTCTGCTCGTGCAGCAGGCGGGTGGCGCGGCGGCGAGCGCCGGCATCCAGCCGGGCGACGTGATTCTTGCGGTCAACGGCCGCCCGGTCACGAACATCGATCAACTGAAGCAGATGATTTTGGGCGCAGGCAACAGCATTGCGCTGCTGATCCAGCGAGACAACGCGCAGATTTTTGTGCCCGTTGATCTCGGCTGATCCGGTATCCGGGCGATTCGAAAGGGTCGCCCAACCCAGTTAGAGCCGTAGTAGCGATTGCCGGTCCTTTGCATTTACTGCAAGGACCGGTTTTTTTTCGTCTGCCCGACCTACGGTGCCGCGGCTAGCGCGTGTAGGCTGGAAGCGCGCCGCGTCTCGAAGTCACGACAGCCGCATTGTTTCCGTCGATGCAACCGGACGGTTGGCACACAGGTTGCTTTGTCCGTGATTTGGACCCGTCCGCGGACGGGCAAGGACTTTAACAAGGAGAGCGAACCGATGAAAACCCAACGCAATCAGCAAAGGATCGTAGCCGCCGCGCTGTGCGCGGCGCTCACGCTCGGACTGGCGGGCGGTGCGTACGCGCAGCAGGCGGGCGTGACCGGCGGCTCGACCACCGACAGCACCAGCGCGGGCAACACCAACGGCGGCGGTCTGCCGCAAGTCCAGCAGCAGGGCGACGTGTCATACGTGTCGGGCGGCGTCGGCCTCGACGAATCGCGGGCGCTGCGCCAGGCGCAAAGCCAGTGGCCGCTGACGCTGCGCTTCACTGGACCCAAGGCGGAATTTCTCGCCGACGTGCACGTGCGCATCGTCGATGCCCACGACGGCGAAGTATTGAACACGACGTCGCGCGGACCGTACATGCTGGTGCGTCTGAGCCCCGGCCGCTACACGGTACACGCCAAATATAACGACAGCGAGCAGACTCGCGCGGTTAGCGTGCCGGCGCACGGCAACGTCAGATCCGCGTTTATCTGGAACGTGAAGTAACGAGCCGGTCCACCGGCGACCGCGTAGGAAGCACGCGCAATCGGCCGAAGTTTGGCCGATAATGAAGCCACGGGCGTGTCCCGTGGCTTTGCCGTTCCTGCGGCACCAGCCGGCAGTGCAGCGCCCACCCCATCACGGAGCCTGGACATGAGCGATGCGTCGACATCTGCGGAACGGCCTCAGGGCCATACGATCGTGATCCGCGACAACGGCCACCGCGTGCGCGTGATTCACGGCGGCGTGACGATGGCCGACACCCAGGCCGCGCTGACACTATCGGAGACCGGCCTCGCCGACGTGTTCTATTTCCCGCGCGAGCACGTGAACATGGCCCGGCTCGAACGCTCGGCGCACACGTCGCATTGCCCATTCAAGGGTGACGCGTCGTATTTCCATCTGCGCACCGAAGATGGCGTGGTCGAGAACGCGGTGTGGAGCTACGAAGCGCCATTCGAGCAGGTCAAGCGGATCAAGGGCTATCTCGCTTTTTACGTATCGCGCGTCGACCGCATCGATCAGACGTCCTGATCCCGCAGGCGGCGCGTTCATCGGGGGAGGCTGTCATGGAACTGAACGACGCGTTACGGATTCCGCTGGCGCCGTCCGAGGTCTGGGATGCGTTGCAGGACCTCGCGCTGTTGCGTGCCAGCCTCGACAACTGCGAGTCATTCGTGCGTCTCGCGCACGGCGAATACGCGCTGAAGATGACCGTGCCGCTCGGCCCGTTGCGCGCGCATTACGAAGCGCGCGCCCACGTCGCCGGCCAGGATTCGGGTCCGGCAGACGCGCAGCGCCGCACGATCAGCTTCAAGGCGCGTGCCGAGGGCATCGGCGCGTTGCGCGGTCAGATCGAAGTGCGTTTGCGTGCGGACGAGGGCCGCGAGCGCGGCACGCGCATCGACTACACGATGTGGGCGACGTCGTCGGGACCGCTCGCCGAATTGCCGACGCGCCAGCTCGAAAACTCGCTGCGCCAGTTGGCCGACGATTTTTTCGCCGAGTTCGACGCCGTGGTGCGCGCCAAGCACGGTAAGGGGCCGAACCGGGCGCGCGGCTCGGCGCCACGTCGCCAGCACGTGTTTTTGCGGCCAATTACGCTCAGCGGCATCACGCGACGCGCGCGCATCGAGCACAGTCATGCGCTGCCGGGACGCGCGGCGAGCGCGTCGCATAGTTGGTCGCATCATGAGCCCGGTCAGCATGTCGTGCCGTACTGGGCGTGGGCCGCGATGATCTTTCTGGTCGCGTTGCTGTTGTATGTGGCGCGCTGGTTCAGCGAGCGTTGAGGCGCCCGGCGCACCCAACGCCTGATGGACCGCGCGACTGACCTGCCCGTGCGACTACGAATTCTCGGTGGCGCACTACGAAACACCGGTACTCTGCCCGCCTTCACCTAATCCCCGCGAAACTCCCGCCGCCACGCGGTCGTCGACGTGCGAAGCGCGTCCGCGAAATGCTGCCGCAGCGACGCGGCCGAGCCGAATCCGGCGCTCGTCGCGATCGCTTCGACCGACTCCTCAGTGCTTTCGAGCAGTTGTTGCGCCCGCGCGAGCCGCTGGGCGAGCAGCCACGCGCCGACGGTGGTGCCGGTCGCGAGCCTGAAGCGTCGCGTGAACGTGCGGCGGCTCATCAACGCGCGCGCGGCGAGCGTGTCGAGCGTATGCGGCGCGGCCAGATTGCCGCTTACCCAATCGAGCAGGCCGGACAGCCGGTCGCCGCGCGGGTTCGGCGGCATCGGCTGCTGCACGTATTGCGCCTGGCCGCCCTGGCGATGCGGCGACACGACGAGCCGGCGCGCGACGTGGTTCGCCGCCCGTGTGCCGCAGATCTTGCGCAGCACGTGCAGGCAGCAGTCGAGACCGGCGGCGGTGCCGGCCGAGGTCAGCACGTCGCCGTCGTCGACGTACAGCACGTCGGGGTCGAGCCGCACGCGCGGGTAGCGACGCGCGAAGTCGTCGGCCCAGGCCCAATGTGTCGAAGCGGGCCGTCCATCGAGGATGCCCGCCGCGGCCAGCACGAACGCGCCGAGGCACAGACCGACCAGTAGCGCGCCGCGTGCATGCGCGGCGCGCAGCGCGTCGAGAAGCGCCGCGGGTGGCGTTTCGTCGGGATCGCGCCAGCTCGGCACGATGATCGTGTGCGCGTCGGCAAGGGCTTCGAGTCCGTGCGTGACGGCAATCGAGAAGCCCGCAGTCGTCGCGAGCGCGCCAGTCTCCGCGGCGCAGACGCGGAAATCGAAGGCGGGTACGCCGCCGCCGCGACGGTCTTCGCCGAACACGACGCACGGCACCGACAGGTGGAACGGGCTGATGCGGTCGAACGCGACGACGGCGACGATCTGGCGCGGCGCGTGGTCGGGGACGTCGTCGGAAGATGCGGAAGTGGTCATGCCGGGCGCCTCATGAATGCCGTAAATATGGCCCGATTCTAGCGAAGCTTGTCATTCGGGCCGCTGGTCGGCACGCGCGCAGCGGAGCAACAATGCGGTCATTGCCGTCGCGCTGCGGCCAACGAGCTGGGCGCGCCATCGACCGTCTGTTCTGACAAGGAGCCTTGCCATGACCACCCCCGCGCCGCGCCGTGCGTTGATCGTCATCGATGTGCAGAACGAATACGTGAGCGGCGACCTGCCGATCGAATTCCCGGACGTGCGGACTTCGCTCGCCAACATCGCTCGCGCGATCGATGCGGCGCACGCCGCCGGCGTGCCGGTCGTGGTCGTGCAGAACGTCGCGCCGGCCACCTCGCCGCTGTTCGCGCGCGGCAGCGCGGGCGCCGAACTGCACACGGTCGTCAGCTCGCGCGCGCATGACCATTTCGTCGAGAAGTCGCTGCCGAGCGCGTTCGCAGGTACCGATCTGGCCGACTGGCTGGCTGCCCGGCAGATCGATACGCTGAGCGTCACCGGTTACATGACCCACAACTGCGATGCGTCGACGATCAACCACGCGGTGCATGCGGGGCTCGCGGTCGAGTTCCTGGACGACGCGACCGGCTCGGTACCGTACGAGAACAGCGCGGGCTTCGCGAGCGCGGAGGAGATTCATCGCGTGTTCAGCGTAGTGCTGCAGTCGCGCTTCGCGGCGGTCGCGAGCACCGATCAGTGGATCGCGGCGCTCAGGAGCGGCGCGCCGCTCGAGCGCGGCAACATCTACGCATCGAATCAGGCGGCGCGGGCGCGGCGGGCGCTTGCCTGAACGCGGTACAGCGGGTGAGGGGGCTGGTCCACAAACGGAAGCGGGCGGTTCGGTGAACCGCCCGCTTTCCCAATCCGCAACCCTTGCACACTGGCTACGCCGCCGCCTTCCTGCGCAACGCCGGACTCAGGCGCAACGCGTCGAACATCGCCTCCACCATCTGCTGCGCGTGGGCGCCGAAGTCGGTCGCATCGGGCAAAAACAGCATGTCGCGCAGCGAACCGCCGACGAACGCGTGCACCATCGCCGCGGCAAGCTTCGTATCGAGATCGGCCGGCACCTGGCCTTTGGAGATTGCGTTGCGCAGACCGCCCTCAATTTTTGCGAGTCCTTCGCGCATATTGATCTGATACCGCTCCATCACCGGTCCCATGTCCTCGACCAGCTCGCACTTCAGGAACAGGATGTCGAACACGCGGCGGCGGCGGGGGTCGTTGGCGGTGTCGCGCAGGCAGACCACGCATGTTTCGATGATGCGTCCGAGCGGATCGGTTTCGTTGGGGTCGAGCGACGCCGCCTTCAGTTCGTCGAGCGGCAGCAGAACGCGGTCGAACATTTCGGTGAACAGTTCGCTCTTGTGCGCGAAGTGCCAATAGATGGCGCCGCGCGTGACACCGGCGGCCTGCGCAATATCGGCCAGCGACGTGCGCGATACCCCTTTCTCGAAGAACACCTGTTCGGCCGCGTCGAGGATTCGGTTGCGCGTCTCCAACGCCTCTTCTTTGGTTCTTCTGACCATATTGGTATGACCCGCTGATTGTGGGGTTTTCCCGGGCAGTTTTAAGTCAGCCCGATGACAATCTGACTACGTTTGAAGCGTTTGACGAAGCAAACTTGCGAGCCTCGACCGCAAGAGAAGTAAATGTACTTTTACATGCATTCGTGAATGTATATATAATAGCACCCCACGATCGGATAGCCCAAGCCGCGACGACCGGTTAATATCCGTCACTGTTGCCTTTCAATACCTATTGCGCCCGCCAAATGGCGGCGCGGTGCGGCATTCCCCGGTATGGCGCATTCGTAGCAGGGTGCCCTGCAGGCGCAGGCATGCATCCGTGGGCTTCCGGTTGAGCGTCGCGAGACGCCTGTGTGCGCTGTCGTCCCCGGGGTAGGGATGCGCGCACTTTTTCATTCTCAGTCTTTGACAGAGGTCGCTCCATGCGCGTCGAACGGGTTCCATTCCGCTTAATCAGTGCCGCGACGGCTGCCATCTTGCTGGCGGCATGCGGACCAAAACAATCTGCCCCGCCGCCCCAGACGCCCGAAGTCGGCGTCGTCACCCTGCAGCCGACCACCGTGCCGGTCATCACCGAACTCCCCGGCCGTACCAATGCTTTCCTCGTCGCGCAGGTGCGCGCACGGGTCGACGGCATCGTGCTGAACCGCGAGTTCACCGAGGGTAGCGAGGTCAAGGCCGGCCAGCGTTTGTACAAGATCGATCCGGCGCCGTACATCGCGTCGTTGAACAACGCCAAGGCATCGCTCGCGAAGGCGCAGGCGAACCTCGTGTCGACCACCGCGCAGGCCAATCGCTACAAGGTGCTGGTCGCCGCGAACGCGGTCAGCAAGCAGGATTACGACAACGCGGTCGCCGCCGAAGGGCAGGCCGCCGCCGACGTCGCCGCGGGCAAGGCCGCCGTCGATACCGCGCAGATCAACCTCGGCTATACCGACGTGACCTCGCCCGTGACCGGCCAGATCGGCGTGTCGCAGGTCACGCCGGGTGCATTCGTGCAGCAGAGCGCGGCCACGCTGATGGCCACGGTTCAGCAGCTCGACCCGGTCTACGTCGACCTCACGCAATCGAGCCTCGATGGTTTGAAGCTGCGCCGCGACGTCCAGGAAGGGCGTCTGAAGACGACCGGCCCCGGCGCCGCGCAAGTGACGCTGGTGCTTGAAGACGGCCGCGTCTACCCCGAGAAGGGCAAGCTTCAGTTCACCGACGTGACCGTCGACCAGGGTACCGGCTCGGTCACGGTGCGCGCGATCTTCAAGAACCCGAGCCACGTACTGCTGCCGGGCATGTTCGTGCGCGCGAAGATCGACGAGGGCGTGAACCAGAATGCGCTGATCGTGCCGCAAGTCGGCGTCACGCACGACCAGAAGGGTCAACCCACCGCGCTCGTGGTCGGCAACGACAACAAGGTCGAGTTGCGCCAGATCGTCACCACTGGCACCTACGGCTCGTACTGGGTGGTCGCGGACGGACTGAAGGTGGGTGACCGCGTGGTCGTCCAGGGCACCGACAAGGCGCGTCCCGGCCAGCAGGTCAAGCCCGTGCCGGCGCAGCTGCCCGGCACCCCGGCTTCCGATGCAACCGCGAACGGCGCGCAGACGGGTCAACCCGCGGCTCAACCTGCCTCCGCCGCGTCGGGCGCGTAATAACAGGGAGCCCGCCTCATGGCAAAGTTCTTTATTGATCGCCCGATTTTTGCATGGGTGATCGCCATCATCCTGATGCTCGCGGGTCTCGCGTCGGTGTTCACGCTGCCGATCGCGCAATACCCGACCATCGCGCCGCCGTCCATCCAGATCAGCGCAACGTATCCGGGTGCTTCGGCAAAGACGGTGGAAAACACCGTCACGCAGGTGATCGAGCAGCAGATGAGTGGTCTCGACCACCTGCTGTACCTCGCGTCGACCTCGGACGACTCGGGCACGGCCACCATCACGCTGACGTTCGCGGCCGGCACCAACCCTGACATCGCGCAGGTGCAGGTGCAGAACAAGCTGCAGCTCGCCACGCCGCTGCTTCCGCAGGCGGTGCAGCAGCTCGGCACCAAGGTCACGAAGTCGAGCAGCAGCTTCCTGCTGGTGATGGCGTTCGTCTCGACCGACGGCAGCATGAACAAGTACGACCTCGCGAACTATGTCGCGTCGAACATCCAGGATCCGATCAGCCGTATCGACGGCGTGGGCACGGTGACGCTGTTCGGCTCGCAGTACGCGATGCGGATCTGGCTCGACGCGAACAAGCTGAATAACTTCGGCCTGACGCCGCTCGACGTCGAAACCGCGCTGCAGGCGCAGAACGTGCAGGTCGCGGGCGGCTCGCTCGGCGGCACGCCGTCGGTGCCGGGCCAGGTGCTGCAGGCCACCATCACGCAGGCGACGCTGCTCAATACACCCGAGCAGTTCGGCAGCATTCTGCTGAAGGTGAACCAGGACGGCTCGCAGGTGCGTCTGCGCGACGTGTCGCACATCGAGCTCGGCGGCGAAAACTACAACTTCGACACCAAGTACAACGGTCAGCCGACCGCAGGCTTCGGTATCCAGCTCGCCACGGGCGCGAACGCGCTCGCCACCGCGAAGGCGGTGCGCACGAAGATCGCCGAACTGTCGAAGTACTTCCCGCACGGTCTGGTCGTCCAGTACCCGTATGACACGACGCCGTTCGTGCGACTGTCGATCGAGGAAGTGGTCAAGACGCTGCTCGAAGGTATCGTGCTCGTGTTCCTCGTCATGTACCTGTTCCTGCAGAACCTGCGCGCCACGCTGATCCCGACGATCGCGGTGCCGGTGGTGCTGCTCGGTACGTTCGCGATCATGAGCATGGTCGGTTTCTCGATCAACGTGCTGTCGATGTTCGGTCTCGTGCTCGCGATCGGTCTGCTGGTGGACGACGCGATCGTGGTGGTCGAAAACGTCGAGCGGGTGATGCAGGAGGAGGGCTTGTCGCCTCGCGATGCAACCCGCAAGGCGATGGACCAGATCACCGGCGCGCTCGTCGGCGTGGCGCTCGTGCTGTCGGCGGTGTTCGTGCCGGTGGCGTTCTCGGGCGGCTCGGTCGGTGCGATCTACCGGCAGTTCTCGCTGACGATCGTCGCGGCGATGGTGCTGTCCGTGCTCGTCGCGTTGATTCTGACGCCGGCGCTGTGCGCGACGATCCTCAAGCCGATTCCGAAGGGTCATCACGAAAAGGCCACCGGTTTCTTCGGCTGGTTCAATCGCACCTTCAACACGAGCCGCGACAAGTATCACTCGGGCGTGCACCACGTGATCAAGCGCTCGGGCCGCTGGCTCATCATCTACATGGTGGTGATCTTCGCAGTCGGGCTGCTGTTCGTGCGATTGCCGAAGTCGTTCCTGCCTGACGAAGACCAGGGCACGATGTTCGTGCTGGTGCAAACGCCGTCGGGCTCCACGCAGGAAACCACCGCGCGCGCGCTGAAGGACGTGTCGGACTACCTGCTGAACGACGAGAAGGCCATCGTCGAATCGACCTTCACGGTGAACGGCTTCAGCTTCGCGGGTCGCGGCCAGAACGCGGGTCTCGTGTTCGTGCGGATGAAGGACTACTCGCAGCGTCAGCATGTGGACCAGAAGGTGCAGGCGCTGGTTGGGCGTCTCTTCATGCACTTCAGCAGCTACAAGAACGCGCTCGTGTACCCGGTCAATCCGCCGTCGATTCCTGAACTCGGCACCGCGGCGGGCTTCGACTTCCAGCTGCAGGACCGCGCGGGTATCGGTCACCCGAAGCTGATGGAAGCGCGCAACATGCTGCTCGGTCTGGCGGCGAAAGATCCGACGCTCGCGCAGGTGCGTCCGAACGGCCTGAACGATACGCCGCAGTTCAAAGTGACCATCGACCACGAGAAGGCTTCGGCGCTCGGCGTGTCGCTGTCCGCGATCGACCAGACGTTCTCGATCGCGTGGGCATCGGCGTACGTGAACAACTTCCTCGACACCGATGGCCGGATCAAGAAGGTGTACTTGCAGGGCGACGCGCCGTTCCGCATGAAACCGGAGGACGTGAACGCCTGGTTCGTGCGCAACGCCGCGGGCGCGATGGTGCCGTTCTCGGCCTTCGCGAGCACCCAGTGGACCTACGGTTCGCCGAAGCTCGAGCGCTACAACGGCATCTCGTCGGTGGAAATCCAGGGTGCGGCCGCGCCGGGCAAGTCGACCGGTCAGGCGATGGCGGCGATGGAAGCGCTCGTCACGAAGCTGCCGGCCGGTGTCGGCTACGAGTGGACGGGTCTGTCGCTGCAGGAGCGTCAGTCGGGTTCGCAGGCGCCGATCCTGTACGGCATCTCGATCCTCGTCGTGTTCCTGTGTCTGGCAGCACTGTATGAAAGCTGGTCGATCCCGTTCTCGGTGATCATGGTGGTGCCGCTCGGCGTGATCGGCGCGCTGCTGGCCGCGACGCTGCGCGGGCTCGAGAACG
Source organism: Paraburkholderia sp. (assembly GCA_036264535.1). Taxonomy (GTDB): domain Bacteria; phylum Pseudomonadota; class Gammaproteobacteria; order Burkholderiales; family Burkholderiaceae; genus Paraburkholderia. Next base: position 21,227 of record DATAQT010000407.1, read on the forward strand.
ACGTGTTCTTCCAGGTGGGTCTGTTGACCACGGTGGGTCTGTCGGCGAAGAACGCGATCCTGATCGTGGAGTTCGCGCGAGAACTGCAGCAGGGTCAGGGCATGGGGCCGATCGAGGCCGCGCTCGAAGCGGCGCGTCTGCGGCTGCGTCCGATCCTGATGACCTCGCTCGCGTTCATTCTCGGCGTGCTGCCGCTCGCGATCAGTAACGGCGCGGGTTCGGCAAGCCAGCACGCGATCGGTACCGGCGTGATCGGCGGGATGTTGACGGCGACCTTCCTCGCGATCTTCATGATCCCGATGTTCTTCGTCGTGATTCGCGCGAAGTTCGGCGGCGAGTCGGAAGACCCGGATGAGGCGCTGCGCCACTACGAACAGCACCATCCGCACGATCCGCAAGGCGGCGCGGCGGGTGGCACGGCCGACGGGTCGGACAGCAATGGCTCGGGCAAGGATGGGCATTGAGATGCAAAAACACTCTTTGATTGCAGTGGCGGTCACGTTGCTCGCCGCGGGTTGCACGATGGCGCCGCACTACCAGCGGCCCGCCGCGCCCGTGACGGCGACCTTCCCGACGGGCGGCGTGTACGATCGGCAGCCCGGCACGTCCGGCACGCACAGCGCGAACGGCCAGGCCGCCGCCGATATCGGCTGGCGCGATTTCTTCGTCGATCCGCGTCTGCAGCAGCTGATCGAAATCGCGCTGAAGAACAACCGCGATCTGCGTGTGTCGGTGCTGAACATGCAGGCGTCGGCGGCGCAGTACCGCATCGTGCGTGCGGGTTTGTTCCCGACGCTCGACGCCGCGGCCTCGGAAAGCAGGCAGCGCACGCCGCGCGATCTGCTGGTGTCGCCCATCGCTCCGACGATTTCCGGCACGTATTCGGTGGGCTTGAACGCGTCGTGGGAAATCGACTTCTTCGGGCGCGTGCAGAGCCTGAAGGACCAGGCATTGGCCCAGTACCTCGGCACCGCGCAGGCGCGCAAGTCGGCGGAGATCGCGCTGGTGTCGCAGGTGGCGAACCAGTATCTGACGGTGCTCGAACTGGACGATCTGCTGAAGGTCACGCAGAACACCCTGATCACGGCGCAGGAGTCGTATCGGATCACCAAACTGCAGTTCGACAATGGCACTGGTTCGGAACTCGATCTGCGCCAGGCGGAAACGGTCGTCGAGACTGCGAGCGCGAACCACCAGTCACAGATGCGTTTGCGGGCCCAGGCCGAAAACGCGCTGGTGCTGCTGATCGGCGAGCCGTTGCCGGCTGATCTGGCGCCAGGCCTGCCGTTGAGCGACCAGAGTCTGCTCACGGATATTCCGGCGGGCCTGCCGTCCGATCTGCTGACGCGTCGTCCGGACATCATGGAAGCCGAGGAGAATCTGCTCGCGGCCAACGCGAACATCGGCGCGGCGCGCGCGGCGTTCTTCCCGAAGGTCACGCTGACCGGCAGCGCCGGCACGTTGAGCCCCACGCTCGGCGGACTGTTCAAGCCGGGCTCGGCGGCGTGGAGCTTCGCGCCGTCGATTACGCTGCCGATCTTCGAGGGTGGCCAGAACATCGCGAACCTGAATCTCGCCAACATCGAGAAGAACGTGCAGATCGCCACGTATGAAAAGGCGATCCAGACGGCCTTCCGCGAAGTGGCGGACGGACTGGCCGCGCGCGGCACGTACGACGAGCAGATCGCGGCGCTCGAGCGCGATACCGCGGCCGAGCAGCGCCGGCTGGATCTGTCGACCCTCCGTTATAAGAACGGTGTCGACAGCTATCTGTCGGTGTTGACCGCGCAGACTGACCTGTATATCGCGCAACAGGCGTTGGTTAGCGCGCGCATGGAGCGTCTGCAGAACCTGGTCACGCTGTATCAGGCGCTCGGCGGCGGCTGGATCGAGCACAACGGCGACCAGCCGCGTCCCGCCGACGCGCCGGTCGACTACGGTGCGGCTAGCGCGCCGGTCGCGGCATCGGCGGCGACCGCGGGGTGAGCGCGGCGAGTCGATGAATCGCTGAGGCAAAAGCGCTGAAGCAAAACAGAAACGCCACGGCATGCCGTGGCGTTTCTGTTTTTGCGCGTCGTTCAGTGCCGCGCGCCGCATCAATGATGCATCAAGAGCTCAATGCAAATCCGCGGCCCGCAGCATCTCGTTTTGCGGCGGTTCGCTGCCGCCGCTTCTGTCGAGATCGTGCCCGGCGCGGCGAATCTCGCTCTTCGCCTTCTTCTCGCTCTTCACGCCGTTGAAGATCAGGTTCAGCACGACCGCCGACACCGACGCGAGCAGAATCCCGCTATGCAGCAGCGGCGTGAGCGCCGGCGGCAGTTGCGAGAAGAATTTCGGCGAGACGACCGGCACGAGGCCGAGCCCGATGCTGACCGCGACGATGAACAGGTTGTGGTGATTCTTGACGAAGTCGACGCGCGACAGCACCTTGATGCCGTTCGCCGCGACCATGCCGAACATCACGATGCCCGCGCCGCCGAGCACGAACGCCGGCACCGACGCGACCACCTGCGCCATCTTCGGGAACAGGCCGAGCAGCACGAGGATCACGCCGCCCATCGCGCAGACGAAGCGGCTCTTCACGCCGGTTACGCCGATCAGCCCGACGTTCTGCGAGAACGACGTATGCGGGAACGAGTTGAAGATGCCGCCGATCAGCGTGCCGAGACCGTCGACGCGCAAGCCGCGCACCAGCGTCTTCTGATCGACCGGACGATCGACCATGTCGCCAACCGCGAGGAACATGCCGGTCGATTCGATGAAGGTGACGAACATTACGGTGACCATCGTCGCGATCGCGAGCGGATCGAAGTGCGGCAGGCCGAAGTGGAACGGCATCACGATGCCGACCCACGGCGCATGCGTCACGCCGTCCATGTTGACGCGGCCGAGCACGAGCGCAATCACGAAGCCCGCGACGATGCCGAGCAGCACCGAGATATTGGCGACGAAACCCTTCGCAAACTTGTTGATGAGCAGGATCAGCGTCAGCACGAGCAGCGACAGGCCGAGGTAGACCGGATTGCCGTAGTCGGGATTGCCGACACCGCCGGCCGCCCAGTTGATGCCGACTTCCATCAGCGACAGGCCGATCACCGAAATCACGACGCCGATCACGACCGGCGGGAAGAAGCGCAACAGCTTGCCGACCGCGGGCGCGAGCAGGATACCGATCACGCCGGCCGCGATCGTCGAGCCGAAGATGTCGAGGATGCCCAGCGAAGGATTGGTGCCGATCGCGACCATCGGGCCGACGGCCGCGAACGTGCAGCCCATGATGACGGGCAGACGGATGCCGAAGATCCACAGCCCGAGCGTCTGGATCAGCGTGGCGATGCCGCAGGAAAACAGGTCGGCGCTGATCAGGAAGGCGATCTGGTCTTTCGGCAGCCTCAGCGCCGCGCCGATGATCAGCGGCACCGCGACCGCGCCGGCGTACATGACCAGCACGTGCTGAATGCCGAGAGTAAGCAACTGGCCCGCGGGTAGGCGCTCGTCGCACGGGTGAACCGTGTTCGCTTGCATATCGTCTGTCTCCACCATCTCGTTTTAGGATGACTCCACGGTATCGGGGAAGAAAAGTCACAACAAGACCACGGGCGGCTATTCCGGCATTCCCGGTGACGATATGCACAGGCGTATTTTGAAAGGCAAATTAAAGCCACGAGCGGGACGGATCGGCCGTCGGGCGGCGGGGAGCCCTATGCGGCGGCGGTCGCGCGCGCTGCATCGCCTGCGCGGCGCGGGTTCGTCGAGCGCAGGGATATGTGTGAGAATCAATGAGGTGTATCACGCGTCACGCATAGTGCTGTTTTGACGACGCTCGCCGCATGGCGGGGTTAACCCGCGAATGGGCTTTTTTTCGCGTATTTTCCGAGCTGTTTGCCGAACGTTCGCGGTGTCGTCGCGGCTGCGTTTTTCAGCGTCGCTTTTCGGCCCCGGTGGTTCATTCCTCATCCTCATTTCAACATCCCCGCGCTCATGAGTTTTCTTGGCATCGACCTCGGCACCGGCTCCGTGAAAGCGGCAATCGTCGACGAACAGGGACGCGAGCAGGCGGTGTCGAGCGTCGCTTATGCGCTCGTTACGCCGCATGCGGGTTGGGCCGAGATCGACGTCGAGACCTGGTGGAGCGCGTTCGTCGAGGCGATGGCGGGTCTGCCCCGCGAGCTGCGTGACGACGTGCGCGCGATCGGCTTCTCGGGCCAGATGCACGGTGTCGTGCTGCTCGATGCAAATGGCGCAGCCGTGCGGCGCGCGATGCTGTGGCCCGACTCGCGCGCGCTCGCTGAGCTCGACGCGTGGCCCGAGCCGCAACCGAATCCGGTCGCACCGGGCATGGCCGGTCCGCTGTTGCGCTGGCTCGTGCTGCATGAACCGCAAGCCGCGCACCGCACGCGCTGGGCGCTGCAGCCTAAGGACTGGCTGCGCGTCGCGCTCGGCGGCGCATGCGTAACCGATGCGTCCGACGCGTGCGCGACCGCGCTCGCCGGTCCCGCCGGCATGTGGGACGCGGCGCTCCTCGAACGGCTCGAGATTCCGCGCCAGTGGTTCGCGCCGCTGGCGCCGTCGTACGGGGCTTCAGGCGCGCTGTCACCGCAGGCCGCGCAGGCATTGGGCTTGCGCGCCGGTATCGTGCTCGCGACCGGCGCCGCGGACACGCCTTGCGCCGCGCTCGGCAGCGGACTCGCACGCGACGGCGACGCGCTGCT
>DATAQT010000248.1:0-1833 GCA_036264535.1 Paraburkholderia sp.
CTCTTTCGAGAGGCATCGGTGGAAGTCTTTGTTTAGCCCGCTTCGTGCGGGCTTTCTTTTGTGCGTAGCGCGCTCGCACGCTGTGCGGCCCGGCAATAAAAAAGGCGAACCCGTTGTTGAGTTCGCCTTTCTCGTATTTGCAATAGAAGCGCTGAGCGAGGCTCACCGCTTGCCGCATCGTCTGTCTGCTACTTACTTCAACGCGGCCCGTGCCGCCTGCACCGCTGCGAGGACCTGCTCCGGCGCCGTGCCGCCCGGATGATTGCGGCTCGCGACCGAGCCTTCGAGCGTCAGATACGAGAACACGTCCTCGCCGATCAGATGCGCGACGTTCGGCAGCTCGGCGCGCATTTCTTCCAGCGTCAGGTCCGCCAGATCGCAGCCGCGATCCGCGCAGATACGCACGGCCAGCGCGACCGCTTCGTGCGCGTCGCGGAACGGCAGGCCGCGCTTGACCAGGTAGTCGGCCAGATCGGTGGCCGTCGAGAAGCCTTGCAACGCGGCGTCGCGCATCGCTTGCGGCTTCACCGAAATACCGGCGACCATTTCAGCGAAGATGCGCAGCGTATCGGCGACCGTGTCGACGGTGTCGAACAGCGGCTCCTTGTCTTCCTGATTGTCCTTGTTGTACGCGAGCGGCTGGCCCTTCATCAAGGTCAGCAGCGCGATCAGATGGCCGTTCACGCGGCCGGTCTTGCCGCGTGCCAGTTCGGGCACGTCCGGGTTCTTCTTCTGCGGCATGATCGACGAACCGGTGCAGAAGCGGTCGGCCAGATCGATGAAGCCGACGCGCGGGCTCATCCACAGCACGAGCTCTTCGGAGAAGCGCGACACGTGCGTCATCACGAGCGCCGACGCGGCCGTGAATTCGATTGCGAAGTCACGATCGGACACCGCATCCAGCGAGTTCGCGCAGATGCCGTCGAAGCCCAGCGTTTTCGCCACTGCATGACGGTCGATCGGATAGCTGGTGCCGGCGAGCGCGGCCGCGCCTAGCGGCAGACGGTTCACGCGCTTGCGGCAATCGATCATGCGCTCGGCGTCGCGCGAAAACATTTCGACGTAGGCGAGCAGGTGATGGCCGAACGTGACCGGCTGCGCCACTTGCAGGTGCGTGAAGCCGGGCATGATGGTCGACGCGTTCTTCTCCGCCATGTCGAGCAGCGCGGTGCGCAGTTCCGTCAGCAAGCCGCCGATCCGGTCGATCTCGCCACGCAGCCACAGGCGGATGTCGGTCGCGACCTGGTCGTTGCGCGAGCGGCCGGTATGCAGACGCTTGCCGGCGTCGCCGATCAGCGCGGTCAGGCGCGCTTCGATGTTCAGGTGGACGTCTTCCAGATCGAGTTGCCACTCGAACTCGCCTCGCTCGATTTCACCCTTGATCTGCGCCATGCCGCGTTGGATCGCAGCGAGGTCGTCGGCGGCGATGATCTTCTGCGCGGCCAGCATCGAGGCGTGCGCGAGCGACCCTTCGATATCGACGAGCGCCAGACGCTTGTCGAAGAAAACCGACGACGTGTAGCGTTTGACAAGCTCCGACATCGGCTCCGAGAAGCGAGCCGACCAGGCTTCGCCTTTTTTGTGCAGTTGGGACGTCATGGTGTTGGGCAGTTAAGCGGCAGTTGAGCGAGCGGTGAAGAGGCTGACGGCGCGCATGCACGTCACGTACCGTGCAAAGGTGCCGCCGAAGCGAAGAAAGACAAGGATTTTAACACTGGCGGGGGGCTTCAAGACGCCGCGGGCCAACCGGGGCTGTCGACGCGAAACCCCGCCGGCCAGCCGGCTATTCACGCACCAGCACCACCAGCTTCAGATCCTCGCGATGCGCGGGCT
>DATAQT010000317.1:0-12988 GCA_036264535.1 Paraburkholderia sp.
GTCTGTTACTGGGCCGGCGGCGCTGCCGCCGGCAACTTCGGTGCAACCGTCACCGGCTGCGCAAGTCTTTGCAGCAGCGGCTTCGAGCCGGCTGCGTCGTCCGACAGGGTCGTCGTCGTGGAGTCGTCGTGATCGAGCGCCTCCTCCGACTTCCTGTTCAGCACGATGATGCTGATGCGGCGGTTCTCCGGATCGAGCGGGTCCGCCTTGTTCAGGTTCTGCGTCGACGCGAGGCCGAGCACGCGCATCACCTTCGCTTCGTCCATGCCGCCCGCGACGAGCTCGCGCCGTGACGCGTTCGCGCGATCGGCCGACAGCTCCCAGTTGCTATAGCCTTTCTCGCCGCCCGCATACGGCACGGCGTCGGTGTGGCCCTGCACGATGATGCGGTTCGGCACGTCGTTCAGCGTATGGCCGATCTCGCGCAGAATGTCGCGCATGTACGGCTCGACGACGTCGCGCGCGGTCGCGAACATCGGCCGCTTCTGCGAGTCGACGATCTCGATGCGCAAGCCGGTCAGCGTCGAGTCGATGCGGATCTGCTGCTTGAACTGGCGCAGCACCGGGTTCGCCTCGATCGCGGCCATCAGCTTGACCTGCAGGTCGTGCAGACGCGCCTGCTCCTGGCGCTCCAGCTCGCCTTGCAGCTGCTTCACCGAGTCCTCGTTGTTATGCGACGCGGTGCGCTCGGCGCGGCTGTTGCTGCCGTCGCTCGAGCGGGTCACGCCCTGCGCGTCGGTCGAGATGTCGCGCCCGCCGCCCTTCAGGATGCTCGAGTCTTCGGCGCTGCGATCGCCGCCCCACAGCGTGATCTTCAGCGGCTGGTTGAAGTAGTCGGCGATGCCTCTCAGCTGCACGGTGGAGGCTGAACTCAGCAGCCACATCAGCAGGAAGAACGCCATCATCGCGGTCATGAAGTCCGCGTACGCGAGCTTCCAGGCGCCACCGTGATGACCGGACTTCTTAGGCGTTGCGCGCTTGACAACGATTGCGCGATCTTTGTCCTTGCTCATCGGTTCGGTTCCGCCGTCTGCTTATTTGGCCTTGACGCGGCGCACGTGCTCTTCGAGCTCGGCGAACGACGGGCGCTCGGTGGAGAACAGCACCTTGCGGCCGAACTCGACTGCAATCGCCGGGGCGTAGCCGTTCAGGCTCGCGAGGATCGTCACCTTGATGCACTGGAACATCTTGGTCGACTCGGTCACACGCTGCTCGGCGACGCTCGCGAGCGGCCCGATCAGCCCGTACGAAAGCAGAATGCCGAGGAAGGTGCCGACGAGCGCCTGCGCGATCATTTCGCCGAGCACCGCGGGCGGCTTATCGGCCGAGGCCATCGTGTGCACGACGCCCATCACCGCGGCGACGATACCGAACGCCGGCATCGCGTCGCCGACCTTGGTCAGCGCGTGCGCGGGCGCCTCGCCTTCCTGGTGGTGCGTCTCGATCTCCTCGTCCATCAGGCTTTCGATCTCGAACGCGTTCATGTTGCCGCCGACCATCAGCCGCAGGTAGTCGGTCAGGAACTCGATGATGTGCTTGTCGGCGAGGATCTTCGGATACTGCGTGAAGATCGGGCTCTTCGACGGATCATCGATGTCGGCCTCGAGCGTCAGCGTGCCTTCCTTGCGCGCTTTCGCGAGCAGCACGTACAGGAGCCCCATCAGCTCCATGTAGACGTCCTTGTTGTACTTCGCGCCCTTGAACAGGGTCGGAATGACGCGCAGTGTCGCCCTGATCGTCTTCATCCCGTTACCGAGAATGAACGCGCCGAATCCAGCGCCGGCGATCATCAGCACTTCAACGGGTTGCAGCAGCGCGCCGAGATGGCCGCCTTCGAGCGCGTAACCGCCGAAAACGGACAACAGCGTCACGAGTGTTCCCACGAAAATCAGCACTGCCGAGCCCTCACAAAAAAGCGACGGTCACCGTCGTTAGTCTGGTTTACGGCACCGAGGCGGAAAACTTTGGGGAAAAAGGGGGGCGCTCGAGTCCGGTGTAAACCAGAGCGTTGCGCCACCTCAACGGGTGCAGCTCAGAGGACGACGGGCTCCAGGATTTCGAGCGCGGGAACGGTGCAGCGGGCCTCGTGAGCCCGCGCCTCGGCCATTTGCGGCGCTTGCGCGGCAACGCCGGGGACGCCAATTTGCCGCTCGGCCCGCGTTTGCGCCGCCTTCCTGGTCTTGCCCGCGCGCGACGGCGGCTGGCACAGCCCGCACACGAACGCGTGCTGCGGATCGTGTGCGTGCGCGACGAAGTGGCCGCCGCAGCGGCGGCAGGCGCTCATTTGCAGCATGCCCGAGTCGAAGAAGCGCACCAGCGTCCACGCGCGCGTGAGACTGAGCACCGGCTCGTCGTCGTGCAACTGCACGTGCTCCAGATACAGCCGGTAGCTCTTCACGATCGATTCGATCGCGCGGCAGCCGCCGTGACCGGCCATGAAACGGTAGATGTTGTAGAACAGCGACGAATGAAAGTTCGGCTGCCAGGTCATGAACCAGTCGGTCGAAAACGGCAGCATGCCCTTGGGCGGCGAGACCCCTTTCAGTTCCTTGTACAGCCTGATGAGCCGGTCGCGCGACAGACTGGTTTCCGCCTCCAGCAACTGCAGACGCGCGCCCAGTTCGATCAGCTCGATCGCGAGGGTGATTTCCCGGGCTTCGAGTACGACGCTCTTACTGGCCATCAGCCGATCTGCTCGACCGGCTGGCTCGCCATCAGGATGGCCGAATGCGCCTGCGCGATCGCGCCGGCCTTGCCCTTGTCCGCGAGGGCGGACAGCACCGCGTGATCGTCGAAGCGGAAGCGGCACAGCATCTGGTTGGACGCCGCGAGCTTGACGGTCTGCGCCAACGACAGATTGGCGAGCACGTCGGCCAGCTGGTCCGAGATGCCCATGCGGAACATGCCCATCGGCTTGTCTTCGCGCAGCAGACGCTGGGCGAGCAACAGATAAGAGAGATTGACTTCTCTGATCTCATTGAGCATATGACTGGTCGTGCTCATGATTTCCCCCGTACGTATGCCCGGCTGGTCAGGCCGATTTTTTTGCGGAAACGTTTGCTCGAGCGCGCGCGATAAATCCCCGCGATTCGGCTCGTTTCTGGTCTTGCAAGCATTGTCTCGAAAGGGGACACAGCCGGAAATCGGAGAGACACCCCACCTGCCTGCCGGATTAATCCGTCATTTGTGTAGGAATTATTCCTACAACTCCAGCTGTGGCGAGGTACTGATTGGGATGAAACCGATGCGCGAGGCGGGACCGACGATGCGCGCTGGGAATTTCTACGGTTGCGGCGGTTACCGAATGGTGAGATTTCGGGACTTCACGCCCGCACCTTGAAACGGTGAAAACCGATTATAAGACCTTTTCATTCGTCTGCAATGAAGCTCGGTTAGAAGCCTTTCCGGTTCATCCGACCCCCGGGTCCGCCGCTTGCTGCGGTGCATTTCGACTGTTCAGCGTTTGAACAGGTCCGCGGAATGACGCTTCCCGATTATGGGGACAGCGCGCGATTGACCTCGCGCGGAAGCTGTAACGGCCCATGTTTCGCGCTGTAACAACATTAAGCGTTTGAAAAATAACTCGAATTAGCGCGGTCGATCCCGATAATGAACGCTAAGGGATTACCCGATACGTATTTCGGCGCACCCTCGGGCGGGGAGTAACCGCGCCCATCCGTCCGTCGGGCATTCGCTCCGCGCGCCATCCAGCCGTAGTGCGCAGCCCCGGTAAGTAGCTGAAATCTGTCATGGAATCCGAGTCGGCGCTCAAGCGCCAGCTCTGATCGACACAGGAGAAAACGCATGCGAATCGCACAAATCGCGCCGCTCTACGAAGCTGTCCCACCGAAACTCTATGGCGGCACCGAACGTGTCGTGTCGTATCTGACCGAAGCGCTGGTCGACCTCGGTCACGACGTCACGCTGTTCGCAAGCGGCGATTCGGTCACGTCGGCGGATCTCGAGGCGTGCTGGCCTCGCGCGCTGCGCCTCGACCCGACGATCCGCGATGCGTTGGCGCCGCATATCCTGATGATGGAAAAGGTCCGCAAGGTCGCGCACGAGTTCGACGTGTTGCACTTCCACCTCGACTACATGCCGTTCCCCCTGTTCACGACGATGGACACGCCGTTCGTGACCACGCTGCACGGTCGTCTCGATCTGCCGGAATTGCAGCCGGTGTTCGACGCGTTCCCGCACGTGCCGGTCGTGTCGATCTCGGACTCGCAGCGCATCCCGCTGCAGCAGGCCAACTGGCTCAACACGATCTATCACGGACTGCCGGAGCAACTGCTCACGCCGCAGCCGCACAAGAAGCCCGAGTACCTCGCGTTCCTCGGCCGCATCTGCCCGGAAAAGCGCGTCGATACAGCTATCAGGATCGCCGCGCAAAGCGGTCTGCCGCTGAAGATCGCCGCCAAGGTGGACAAGGCCGACATGGACTACTTCAAGCGCGAGATCGAGCCGCTGCTGTCGATGGCGCATGTCGAGTTCGTCGGCGAGATCAACGAGGCGCAGAAGCCCGAGTTCCTGTCGGGTGCGAAGGCGCTGCTGTTCCCGATCGACTGGTCGGAGCCGTTCGGGCTCGTGATGATCGAGTCGATGGCCTGCGGCACCCCGGTTATCGCGTTCAACCGCGGCTCGGTACCGGAGGTGATCGATCACGGTGTGACCGGCTATATCGTCGAGGACGTGCAAGGCGCGGTAGCCGCCCTGCAGCGTCTCGACGAGCTGTCGCGCAGCGAAATCCGCGCGCAGTTCGAACGCCGCTTCAGTTCGAAAACGATGGCGCAGAACTATATCGACGGTTATTCGGCGTTGATTGAAACAGCGCGCCGCCCGGTATTGCGCCAGGTTGCGGTCGGCTAAGCCCGCTTGAAAAACGGCCGGCGCTTTTGCGCCCGGCCGCTTTCGCTACGCTTTGAAGCCACGCTGTGAAGCTTCGCTTATAACGCTCAATAGCGGGCGAATCCGGCATCGGAATCGTTTGCACGAGCGGCAACCGAAGTTATCTCGCTGCCGGATGCGAAAAAGCCGCCCTGTCTGGGCGGCTTTTTTTTATGCAGCGATGGTTGCGCTTCCACGTCGGATTAGCGCGGCCAATAAGGCCAAACGGCAAGAACCTTCAGTCCGCTTTCGATCCGTCCCGGATCGGTTCGGCCCGAAATCAGGCCGAGCCAATCAGAAAGCGCTCGCGATTCTTGCCGACGATCCATTTGGGCGGCTTACCGCGGCCGCTCCACGTATTGCCCGATTTCGGATCCTGATATTTTGCCGGCAGCGGCGCCTTCTTCGGCGGGCGACCCCGCTTGGCAGCGACTGCGAAGCCGAGATCCTGCGCCGTCAGACCGTATTCGGCGATCTTTTGGCGGATGTCGGCGACGACATTGTCGATTTCCGTGCGGCGCGCTTCTTCTGCCTGCGCCTGCAATTTGGCGATCTGCGCCTTGAGATCTGCATATTGAGACATTCGGTTCTCTCCCCTGTCTAGAACTCATTCGACCGCAGACTAGCTGCAATTATAAAAATTCGCAATGGCCACTAATACCGGTTTAGCGAGTTTTCCTCTGATAATTATTAAAGCGCGTGAATTGTAAAACCTGCGCTTTATCCCACAATAGTTTATAAATCCTGTCCGGATTGACAATCCTTGACACCCAATTTGGCGCTGCCTACCTAGAATTGCGCGCTCAAGGTACGTACTCGTCCTTTTCGATGCGTATTTCTGAAGTAGCAATTCTTTTTTAGGATGACCAAACATGCAGTTGTCAAAGCGCCTCGCTGCCGAGCTGTTCGGCACCTTCTGGCTCGTGCTAGGGGGCTGCGGCAGCGCGGTCCTCGCCGCCAACTTCGCCGGGCCGGCTCACGGTCTGGGAATCGGCTTCGTCGGCGTGTCGCTGGCCTTCGGCCTGACCGTGCTGACGATGGCTTTCGCGATTGGCCATATTTCGGGCTGCCATCTGAATCCGGCGGTGAGCGTCGGCCTGACGGTCGCCGGCCGTTTTCCGGTGCGCGATCTGCTGCCCTACATCGTCGCGCAGGTGATCGGCGCGGTGCTCGGCGCCTTCGCGCTGTCGCTGATCGCGACGGGCAAGCCGGGCTTCGACCTGATCGCGAGCGGCTTCGCGACGAACGGTTACGGTGAGCAATCGCCAGGGCATTACTCGCTTGCCGCCGCCTTCCTTTGCGAAGTCGTGATGACGGGCTTCTTCCTGTTCGTGATTCTGGGCGCGACCGACCGCCGCGCGCCGGCTGGTTTCGCGCCAATCGCGATCGGCCTGTGCCTGACGCTGATCCACCTGATCTCGATTCCTGTCACCAACACGTCGGTCAATCCGGCGCGCTCGACGGGCCCGGCGCTATTCGTCGGCGGCGCTGCAATCGATCAGCTGTGGCTGTTCTGGGCCGCGCCGATCATCGGCGCGGTGATCGCGGGTGTCCTCTATCCGCTGATCGCAGAGGATCGCAGCAGCAATGCGCGCAAGCTGGCGCTGGACTGACCGCCAGTTGGACGAGTCGGCCGCGTGATCTTCACGTAGTCAGCATGAATGGGCGCCCGGCGCCCATTTTTCATTGGGGCAATCGATGCGGTATGAGTGCCCCAGCGGCCCGTGCAGCCGCGCACCGCTGCTAGAATCGGGCGACCTCCCAGCCTCGCACAGGTGCTTTCGATGAACCGTTTCCGCGGATTCCTGCATGGCGTCGCACTATCGCTCGGAGGCTTGTGCGCCGGCACGCTGGCCTTGCCGGCCGCGTACGCAGCGACGAGCGGGGCGACTCTCGTTGCGACCGCGGCCCCCACCGTGGTCGCGGCCGGCGGCAATATCGAGACCCTCGTATTCGTTCGACACGGCGAGAAACCCCCGCAAGGCTATGGCCAGCTCGACTGTCAGGGGCTCAACCGTGCGCTCGCGTTGCCGGCGGTCATCGCCGCCAAATTCGGCAAACCCGATGCGATCTATGCACCGGACCCCGGCCAGCAGAAAAACGACAGCGGTCATCCGTATTACTACGTGCGTCCGCTCGCGACGATCGAGCCGACCGCGATTCAATTCCAGATGCCGGTGCAAACGCCGTACGGCTTTGCGCAGATCGACCAGCTGGGCAACGCGCTCGTCGATCCGGCGAATCGCGGCAAGCTGATCGTCATCGCATGGGAGCACAACCTGATCGAGAAGCTGTTGCGGCAGATGTTGAGCGCGCATGGCGGCAACGCTGCCGACGTGCCGAAATGGCACAGCGACGACTTCGACAGCATTTACATCGTGCAACTCGACTGGCGGAACGGCACTCCGCGCGCGAGCTTCAAACACGATCGCGAAGGACTCGACGGACGGGCGATTGATTGCCCTTGCGCGGCGTTGCCGGGTGCGTCGGCGTCTCCCGCCGGGGCGGCCTCTTCCGCACCTTCAGCCGCTTCGGCGCACTCCGCGGATTAATTGGGTAATACAGATGTAAGCCGTGATTACGCGTGCAGGCGCGTCAATCGGCAAGCTTGCGCGACGAACCTCGTTCTGGCTTGAGTTCATCGGCCGCCAAGTCCCGTGGGGCGCGGCTGCACGCGAAACAAGGTGGCTACGTGCAACGCCCGCGCGATCTTTCCGCCTGCCTTCGATGACTTCGACGTTGCTTGCAGTCCGTAACATCTGGTCGCAGTCCACGCCGCTGCGAGTGCGTACATTGGTCCTGTGCGACAAACCTACGTCGCTTCATAGGAGAGACCAACATGAAACGCATCGTCACTCACTTGCTGGTTGCTGCCGGACTCGCGGCGGGCGCATGCGGTGTCGCGCAGGCGCATACGGATCTGAGCGTGGGCCTGTCGCTCGGCGCCCCGGTTTATGCCGCGCCGGCGCGCGTCTACGCGGCGCCAGAGCCCGTGTATTACGGTGGCTGGGATCATCGCTATCAGCGTGGCGACTACTACCGCGACGATCACCGCCATGACCGCGGCTGGGGGCGCGACGATCATCGTGGCGGGCATGATGATCGCGGCGAGCATCGCGGCTGGCGGGATTGACGAGCGTGAACGGAGCGCGCTTCGCGCTCCGCGAGCAATTTCTGCGGCCCGTATCCGCGCGAGTGGATGCGGGCCGCTTTCAATCGAAGCGACTAGGGTTCAGGACGCCAGTTCGTCGTTGAGCGCAAACAATTTGCGCAGATGATGTGCAACGCCCGCCTCGAAGTTGTTGCCGATGCGTGGCACATGCGGCAGACGCGTGATCAGATCAGGATTGGCGTTGTTCATCATGAATGGATGGCCGGCCGTCTCGAGCAGGTCGATGTCGTTCATGTTGTCGCCGAATGCAACGCACTGCGACGCGTCGACACCGAGGCGTTCGAGCACGAGCTGCAGTGCGCGCCCCTTCGAGACATTCGCGGTCATCACTTCGAGACAATCCGGCAACGAATACGTCACGTACAGACGCTCGCCGAATTCATGTTCGAGATTGGCGGCCACCTGCGCGAGATCGGCGGGATCACCTATATATAGCGCCTTGGCAATGTCGACGCCGTCGTGCTTCGGCAGATCGGTCACTTCGTACGTGAAGCCCGAGTCCTGGTGGAATTCCAGCAGATGGGGCGCGTCGCGATCGATCAACCACGCCTCGTCCGCAAACAGACTGACGATCACTCGACCATGCGCGCCGACAATTTCGGGCTGCACGAGACGCTGGACGATCGCGGGCGGCAGATCGTCGGCGTGGATCACCGTGTTATCAGGCGCGTGAATGCGCGCGCCGTTCGACGTAATCAGATACGGATTGATGCCGAGCAGGTCGCGGATGCCCGCGACGTCGCAATAATGCCGCCCCGTTGCGATCACGAACTGCAGCCCGTCGCTTTCGAGCTTGCGCACCGTGGCGACCGTGAAGGGGTCCACCTGGTGATCGGCGTTGAGCAGTGTACCGTCGAGATCCGTGGCGATGACTTTATACATGGTGAAGTCCGACGGCCGAGCCGTCGAGGCAGCGTCAAAACGCCTATTTTACAGGTCTGATCCAGCCAGCCGCTGCGCCACGCGCCGCGCCAGTTGCAAGCCGCCATGCGCCGAATCCGCCCGCGGCTCGCGCAGGCGCGCCTGATACGCGTGCGGCACGTACTCGCGCAACGGCGCACCGAGGCCGCCGCACAACGCGACCGGCAGCGTGCCCGTCGCGTCGAGCGCGGCGATCATCTTGCCGACTTCGACACCCGCATCGCCAAGCAGCCGCGCCGCGAACGGATGCGCGCGATGTTCGATCGCGATCGGCGCGAGCCGCGCATAAGCGGTCTGATTGGCCGCGCACAGCCAGACGACGAGGCTGTCGCGATCCTGCGCGCCGGTATGCGCGAGTAGCGCATGCGCCAGATCGTCGACGGGTACGCGGCCGTCTAGTGCCTGTTGCGCGTGCACGATAAGCCGCAGGCCGAGCCACGCGCCGCTCGCTTCGTCGCCTGAGGGAAAGCCGTAGCCGCTGGCCATGCGGAATTCGCCGTCGTTCGCGAGCGAGGCCGCGACGCTGCCGGTACCCAGCGCGACGATCACGCCAGGCGCCCCGTCGTGCGCGCCGAGCAGGGTCGTGTAGGCGTCGCTTTCGACGGCCAGTCCGGCTAGCCGCGGCGCCTGCTCGTGAAACTCCGCTAACCAGTCGCGATTGTTGACGCCCGCGAGTCCGCAACCGAGCACACAGCGCGACCAGTCCAGCGCGATTCCAGCGTGCTCGAAGGCTTCGCCGCAAGCGGTCTGAATGGACTGCCACGCGCGCGGAATGCCGAGGCCAAGGCCCGACGGGCCGCTCGCCGCTTGCGCCAGTTCGCGGCCCTGCGCGTCGCCGAGCACGACACGCGTGCCGGTGCCGCCGCCGTCGACGCCAATCAGAAAGAAGTCGTGGTTCATCGAATCGAATCAGTTCGGTGGGTGAATAAGGCGTAGCGTGGCAGGTCAGTTTGAATCGCGCAATTAGCCGAATGGCCAGCTTGCGGCGCTCACCGCATCCGCTATGCTGGCGAACGACATGACCACACTGGAGCGCGGCAGTGACACAACGATGCAACTGGGTATCGAGCGAAGCGCTCGCACAGTATCACGACACCGAGTGGGGCGTGCCCTCGCGCGACGACCAGCACCTGTTCGAGATGCTGGTGCTCGAAGGCGCGCAAGCCGGTCTGTCATGGTCGACGATCCTCAACAAGCGCGCCGGCTACCGCCGCGCGTTCGCCGACTTCGACATCGACAAGGTCGCTGCTTTCACGCCGAAGCACGTGGATGCGCTCGTCGCGGATGAAAGCATCGTGCGGCATCGCGGCAAGATCGAGGCAGCCATCCTGAACGCGCGCGCCGTGCAGCAGATCCAGGTCGAACATGGGTCGCTCGCGAACTTCATATGGTCATTCGTCGACGACACGCCGATTCAGAACGAATGGGCTTCGTATAAGCATGCGCCCGCCAAGACGGAAGTATCGGACGCGCTGAGCCAGGCGCTCAAGCGCTACGGCTGCAAATTCGTCGGCTCGACGATCTGCTATGCATTCATGCAGGCGGTCGGCATGGTCAACGATCATGAGACGAGTTGCATGTGCCGCGAACGATGTGTATCGCTGGGCAAGAAGGGGCGCCGTCGTAAGGCGGGGTGATGTAGTGGCGTTTTTCTCCGCGATGAACGTTCGCGGTCCAGGGTAGCGGATTTGAGAGACCCCGGAGCGGCATGGTCAAAAGCACGAATTGAAACCCTTTCAGGCTCCTAGTCGGCCCTTCGTCGGGCGACGCACGGCGGATACTCGACGTCATGCGCTCATGCCATGTGCGCACAACAACAAATAACCACCGCCTCGGACGCGGGAGACCAACCATGAAAGCCCTCAGTTTCCTGACCCATCAGGACATTTACGATCGGGCCGTCACGCATCTGTTCGATCAGAAACGCGCCGCCTTGCTGCCGAGGGGCGGCGGCGCCTACCGCGGCTATTGTGGCGGCTGCCCGGTGGGCAACTTCATCAAGCCGCGCGACTATATGACCGCGATGGAAGGCGTGCCGGTGCGCTTCATCG
Source organism: Paraburkholderia sp. (assembly GCA_036264535.1). Lineage (GTDB taxonomy): Bacteria > Pseudomonadota > Gammaproteobacteria > Burkholderiales > Burkholderiaceae > Paraburkholderia. The sequence goes on from DATAQT010000317.1 coordinate 11,032, forward strand.
GCAAATCGCCTGCCGAAGTGCCCGCTTATATGGACGTTGGCGTGGCCGCGTTGAAAAAGGCGCTGCTGCGCGCACGGATCAACGTTTATGACCCGATGACCATTGCTTTGCTCAGTTGCCTGCAAAACGTGCATGACGTGTTCGGCACCTGGGAGTGGCACGACCGGCTGGACTCGATCGCGCACGAGTTCGGCCTGTCGGCCGAACTGCTGAGGAGCGCAGCGTAACAAGTACGCCGACGGCAAAATCAGGGAGCCCAAAAAACAAAACGGCGATGTGGCTTCTTTCGAAGCTCACACCGCCGTTCGGCGTACGTAAAAAGCGTGCTTAGTGCAGCTTTTTCGGCAGCATCTGGCTGCGCAGACGCTTGTGCAGGCGCTTAACTGCTGCTGCCTTCTTGCGCTTGCGAGCCGTGGTCGGCTTTTCGTACGACTGGCGCTCACGCAGTTCAGCGATCAAGCCATTCTTTTCGATTGCGCGACGAAAGCGGCGAATTGCCACTTCGAACGGCTCGTTTTCCTTCAGAAGAATCGTCGTCATGTAATTCCTAACTCAATCACTCGATACGGGTTAATTGCATGGCGGCAACCGCTCAGGTCACCACTCACGCGCCGGCCCTCCGGTCGCTCCGATTCATGGCCAGTAACAGGCAAACGCAGGGCTGATGACAACCCCGGCCAAACCACGAATGAAGCGAGAGGCAAAGCGGCCACGGAGGCCGGAAAAGAGAGGTGGGGAGTTCACCGCGGAACGCGGACAGACGTGATGCAAAGCCGCGTCTGTTGCCGTTTCGCCAACCTTTCATTAATGGAAAACACTGACGAAACAGGCAAAGATCTCAATTCACTCCTGATCATATCAGGAAACTCTCCATCGTACCAGGGGTTTACCGATTACGCCAGGCTTTTCCCTAGCCCCGGCCGCCCCCGCATCGGCGGCCGGGGCACCGGCCCTTTCAGGCGCTCGCTTCGTCCAGTTCACGGATATCGTCGGCTGACAGGGACAGCTGGACGGCCGTGGCCAGGCTCTTCAACTGCTCGACCGAGGTCGCGCTGGCAATGGGGGCCGTAACGCTCGGCCGCGCGATCAGCCATGCGAGCGCGATCGCGGCCGGGGTGCTGCCGTGCCGTTGCGCGATGCGGTCGAGCACGCCGAGTATCCCCAAGCCGCGCCCATTCAGGTATTTTTCGACCCTGCTGCCGCGCGCCTTGCCAGCCAGATCGGCCTCGCTGCGGTACTTGCCCGACAGGAATCCGCTCGCGAGGCTGTAATAAACGACCACGCCGAGATGATTCGCGAGCGCCACCGGCTCGCTGTCGCGCTCGTATTGCGCGCGGTCGTACAGGTTGTATTCGGGTTGCAGCAACTGATACTCGGGCAGCCCATGCTGGCGCGACACCGCAAGCGCTTCCTCGACGCGCGCGCCGCTGTAATTCGACGCGCCGATCACGCGCACCTTGCCCGCTTCGATCAGCTTCTGATACGCGCCGAGCGTCTCGATGAGCGGCGTCGCGGTGTCGTCGTCGTGGGAGAAATAGACGTCGATGTAATCGGTTTGCAGGCGGCGTAGCGAGTCTTCGACCGCCGCCTGGATGTTCGCGGCCGACAGCCCCTTGCGCTGCGGATGCTTCGACACCTTGGTCGCGAGCACGATCCGCTCGCGCTTGCCGCTCTGACGGAACCACTTGCCGAGGATCGTCTCCGACTCGCCGCCCTGGTTGCCGGGCACCCAGGCCGAGTAGACGTCGGCGGTGTCGATGAAGTTGAGCCCCGCGTCGGTGAAGGCGTCGAGGATCGAGAATGAGGTGGCTTCATCGGCCGTCCATCCGAATACATTGCCGCCGAACATGAGCGGGGCGACCTGCAATGAGGAAGTGCCGATCCTGCGTAGTTCCATGATGGCTCCAGGTGTGAATGGACAAACTCAATGCGGGATTTCGGTGGGCGAACCCGGGAC
>DATAQT010000326.1:0-19749 GCA_036264535.1 Paraburkholderia sp.
CGGCGTCACGCTGAATGCCGGCGCGCAGCTGCTGCTCAAGGCCGGCACGAATGCCGTTGGACACTTCGAATTCACCCGTGCGAACATCCTGCCCATCGGCTTCAAGCTGGCAACCCAGCCGCCGATCATCGGCGGGCTCGCATGCTACGTGGTCAGCGTGGCGGTGTGGATCATCGGACTCTCGCGCGTGGACGTGTCGATCGCCTACCCGATGCTGTCGCTCGGCTACGTCGTCAATGCGATCGCCGCGTGGTACCTGTTCGGCGAGGTGATGTCGGTGCAGAAGCTGGTCGGTATCGGCATCATCCTCGTCGGTGTGGTCATACTCGCGCGCAGCTAGGCGCGCCACCGCACAGGAACCCGAGCGGCGCACGAGCCGCCTAAGCCAGACGTAAGGTTAACCGCGGTAAGCTATCCGGTTGCGTTTTTTCAGCCGCGGTCTTGGGTTTGCGCGTAGTTTGTGGTTTACTTCGCGCCCGTCGGGCTGCGCCCCTATCAATCGAGCGATGCATTCATGACCCAGTCAAAAGTCCCGTTTTTGCCGTTTGTCAAACCCGAGATCGATGAGGAAACGATCCAGGGCGTCGCCGACGTGCTGCGTTCTGGCTGGATCACCACCGGCCCGCAGAACCAGAAGTTCGAGGCCGCCCTCTCCGAGTTCTGCGGCGGCCGCCCGGTGCGCACCTTCAATTCCGGCACCGCGACGCTCGAAATCGGCCTGCGCATTGCCGGCGTCGGTCCCGGCGACGAAGTCATCACGACGCCGGCCACCTGGGTGTCGACCAGCAACGTGATCCTCGAAACGGGCGCGACGCCGGTGTTCGCCGACATCGACCCGGTCACGCGCAACATCGATCTCGACCTGCTCGAAAAGGCCATCACGCCGCGTACCAAGGCGCTGCTGCCGGTGTTCCTGTCGGGTCTGCCGGTCGACATGGAACGCCTGTACGCGATCGCCCGCGCGCACAAGCTGCGCGTGATCGAAGACGCCGCGCAGGCTTTCGGCTCCAGCTGGAACGGCGAGCGCATCGGCAAGCTCGGCGACATCGTCTCGTTCAGCTTCCACGCGAACAAGAATCTGACGTCGATCGAAGGCGGCGCGCTCGTGCTGAACAACGAGGAAGAAGCGGTGCTCGCGCAGAAGTACCGCTTGCAGGGCATCACGCGCAGCGGCTTCGACGGCATGGACTGCGACGTGCTCGGCGGCAAGTACAACCTGACCGACGTCGCCGCGCGCGTCGGCCTCGGCCAGTTGCCGCATCTCGCGCGCTTCGTCGCGCAGCGCAAAAAGCTCGTGCGCGCGTACTTCGCGCAGCTCGAGGGTGGCGCGGCCGTCAAGCTCGGCGTCGGCCTGCCGTTCGCGGACTTCGAAAACAGCAACTGGCACATGTTCCAGATCACGCTGCCGCTCGAAAAACTGTCGATCGACCGCGCCGGCTTCATGGGCGAACTGAAAGAGCGCGGCATCGGCTCGGGCGTGCACTACCCGGCGCTGCACCTGTTTTCGCTGTACCGCGCGCTCGGCTTCAAGGAAGGCATGTTCCCGCACGCGGAGCGCTTCGGCGCCTCCACCGTCACGCTGCCGCTCTTCACGCTGATGAACGAAGGCGACGTCGAGCGCGTGTGCCGCGCGGTCAACGAAATTTGCGAACACTACGGAAAGTAAGCGGACATGACTTATTCGGAACATCGCGCCGTCGCACCGGAAGTGTCGATCATCATCCCGGTGTACAACGAGGAAGCCGGACTGGCCGCGCTGTTCGCGCGCCTCTATCCGGCGCTCGACGCGCTCGGCACCGGTTACGAAGTGATCTTCATCAACGACGGCAGCCGCGACAAATCGGCCGCCCTGCTCGCCGAGCAGTTCCGCGCGCGGCCCGACACGTCGCGCGTGATTCTGCTGAACGGCAACTACGGTCAGCACATGGCGATTCTCGCGGGCTTCGAACAGTCGCGCGGCGACATCGTCATCACGCTCGACGCCGACCTGCAGAATCCGCCCGAGGAAATCGGCAAGCTCGTCGCGAAGATGCGCGAGGGCTTCGACTACGTCGGCACGATCCGCAAGCAGCGCCAGGACAGCCTGTGGCGCCGCAAGGCGTCGCGCGCGATGAACCATCTGCGCGAGCGCATCACCCGCATCAAGATGACCGACCAGGGCTGCATGCTGCGCGCGTACAGCCGCCACATCATCGATACGATCAACCGCTGCGGCGAAATCAACACCTTCATTCCGGCGCTCGCGTACACGTTCGCGCAGAATCCCGTCGAAATCGAGGTCGCGCACGAAGAACGCTTCGCCGGCGAATCGAAGTACTCGCTGTACTCGCTGATCCGCCTGAATTTCGACCTCGTCACCGGCTTCTCGGTGGTGCCGCTGCAATGGCTGTCGTTCATCGGCGTGATCCTGTCGCTGGGATCCGCGGCGCTGTTCGTCCTGCTGCTGATTCGCCGCTTCATCATCGGAGCGGAAGTGCAAGGTGTGTTCACGCTGTTCGCTATCACGTTCTTCCTGCTCGGCGTGATCATCTTCGCGCTTGGCCTGCTCGGTGAATACATCGGCCGGATCTATCAGCAGGTGCGTGCGCGGCCGCGTTATCTGGTGCAGACCATTCTCGAAGAGCGCGATGGCGCGGCCGTCGTCGAAGCGCCGCGTCAGGCGGTCGTGCAGGGCGTGCAACCGGTGCCGGTCGCCGATCAGGGACGCAATTCATGAAGCCACGCGCCGTCGTATTCGCGTATCACAACGTCGGCGTGCGCTGCCTGCAGGTGTTGCTCGCGCGCGGCGTCGACGTGGCGCTCGTCGTCACGCACGAAGACCACCCGAGCGAGAACATCTGGTTCGGCAGCGTGGCATCGGTGGCGGCCGAGCACGGCATCGCCGTGGTCACGCCGGCCGATCCGAAAAGCCCGGAACTGCGTGCCGCGGTCAGCGCCGCGCGGCCGGACTTCATCTTTTCGTTCTACTACCGCCACATGTTGCCGCTCGACCTGCTCGCGATCGCTGCACGGGGCGCTTACAACATGCACGGCTCGCTGCTGCCGAAGTATCGCGGCCGCGCCCCGACCAACTGGGCGGTGCTCAACGGCGAGAGCGAAACCGGCGCGACCCTGCATGAAATGGCGGCGAAGCCCGACGCGGGCGCGATCATCGCGCAAACCCCGGTGCCGATCCTGCCCGACGACACTGCCGCGCAGGTCTTCGACAAGGTCACCGTCGCCGCCGAGCAGACGCTGTGGCGCGTGCTGCCGGCGCTGCTGGCAGGCGAGGCGCCGCATCTGCCGAACGATCTCGCGCACGGCAGCTACTACGGCGGGCGCAAACCGGAAGACGGCCGGATCGACTGGAACCAGTCCGCGCAGCAGGTCTACAACCTGATTCGCGCGGTCGCCCCGCCGTATCCGGGCGCGTTTACCGACGTGGACGGGCACCGTTTCATCGTCGCGCGCGCGCGTCCAGCGGCGCCCGGCGCGCTCCGCTCGGATTTGCCGGCGGGCCTGCACGTAAGCGATAATGCCGTTTTCGCGATCTGCGGCGACGGCCGCACGATCAACATCCAAGAATTGCGGCACCAGCACGACGGCGGCGAAACCGCCGTCAGTCCGGCGGAACTCGCCCAGCTCATCCAATCTCATTCATGAAAAAAGTCCTGATTCTGGGTGTGAATGGCTTCATCGGCCATCACCTGTCCAAACGCATTCTCGAAACGACCGACTGGGAAGTGTTCGGGATGGACATGCAGACCGAACGTCTCGGCGACCTCGTCAATCATGAGCGGATGCACTTCTTCGAAGGCGACATCACGATCAACAAGGAGTGGGTCGAATATCACATCCGCAAGTGCGATGTGATCCTGCCGCTCGTCGCGATCGCCACGCCCGCCACCTACGTGAAGCAACCGCTGCGCGTGTTCGAACTCGACTTCGAGGCGAACCTGCCGATCGTGCGTTCGGCCGTCAAGTACGGCAAGCACCTCGTGTTTCCGTCGACCTCCGAGGTCTACGGCATGTGCACCGACGAGCAGTTCGATCCGGAAGAATCGCAGCTGTCTTATGGCCCGATCAACAAGCCGCGCTGGATCTACGCGTGCTCGAAGCAGCTGATGGACCGCGTGATCTGGGGCTACGGCATGGAAGGCCTGAACTTCACGCTGTTCCGTCCGTTCAACTGGATCGGCCCGGGCCTCGACTCGATCTACACCCCGAAGGAAGGCAGCTCGCGCGTGGTCACGCAGTTTCTCGGCCATATCGTGCGTGGCGAGAACATCAGCCTCGTCGACGGCGGCGCGCAGAAGCGCGCGTTCACGGACATCGACGACGGCATCGGCGCGCTGATGAAGATCATCGACAACAAGGACGGCGTCGCCACCGGCAAGATCTACAACATCGGCAACCCGACCAACAACTTCTCGGTGCGTGAGCTCGCGCACAAGATGCTGGCGCTCGCGGCCGAATTCCCCGAATACGCGGATCTGGCCAGGCAGGTGCAACTGGTCGAAACGTCGTCGGGCGCGTACTACGGCAACGGCTACCAGGACGTGCAGAACCGCGTGCCGAAGATCGACAACACGATGCAGGAACTCGGCTGGGCACCCACGTCGACTTTCGACGAAGCGCTGCGCAAGATTTTCGAGGCGTATCGCGGCCACGTCGCGGAAGCCCGCGCTCTCGTCGAACAGCAATAAAGGCGCGTCCTTGGCTCGCATCGTCCTGAAGATCGACGTCGACACGCTGCGCGGCACTCGCGAAGGCGTGCCGAATCTCGCGCGCATCTTCGACCGCTTCAAGGCGCGCGCCACCTTCCTCTTCAGCCTCGGGCCCGACCACACCGGTTGGGCGATGCGCCGCGTGCTGCGGCCGGGCTTTCTGAAGAAGGTGTCGCGCACGTCGGTGGTCGAGCATTACGGCGTCAGGCAGCTGATGTATGGCGTGCTGCTACCCGGTCCGGACATCGGCGCGAAGGCCGCGGCCGAGATGCGCGCGATCCACGAAGCCGGCTTCGAATGCGGCATCCATACGTGGGACCACGTGTACTGGCAGGACAACGTGCGCGCCAAAGATCGCGCGTGGACCGTCGCGCAGATGCAGCAGAGCCACGCGCGCTTCATCGAGGTATTCGGCGCGCCGCCCGTCACGCACGGCGCGGCGGGCTGGCAGATGAACGGCCACGCGTTCGAGCAGATCGACGCGTGGGGCATGCGCTACGCGTCCGACGGCCGCGGCCACTCGCCGTATCTGCCGGTGCTGGACGGCAAAACGCTCACGCACGTGCAGATGCCGACCACGCTGCCGACGCTCGACGAAGTGCTCGGCGTCGACGGAGTCGACACCCACAACGTCGCCGCGTGGATGCTGAAGCAGACTGAAAAAAATCCGCACGACCAGGTGTTCACGCTGCACGCGGAACTCGAAGGACAGAAGCTCGCGCCGGTATTCGAACAGCTGCTCGAAGGCTGGCGCGCCCAGGGTCACACGTTCGCGACGATGGGTGATTACTACGCCACGCTAGACCGCGACACGCTGCCATCGTACCCTGTTACCTGGGGTGAAATTCCGGGGCGCTCCGGCGAGCTGATCGTCCAGCCCTGAAGGGCCACGGCCGCAAGGCCGCGCGCCGTCCGTGTCCCGAACAACAACAACCTCAACGACAGACCGGCCGACGCCGCGGCACCTGGCGACGCCTGCCCCAATAACCGGAGAACCTCGTGTCCATCGCAGTCGACCAACCCATCCCCGACTTCACCGCCGCCGCGACGGGCGGCGAGATCACGCTGTCAAAGCTGCGGGGCAAAAAGGTGGTGCTGTATTTCTATCCGAAGGACAACACGCCGGGCTGCACGACCGAAGGGCTGCAGTTCCGCGATCTGTATCCGAAGTTCAAAAAGGCCGGCGCGGAAGTGCTCGGCGTGTCGCGCGACAGCCTGCGCTCGCACGAGAACTTCAAGGCCAAGCTCGAACTGCCCTTCCCGCTGATTTCGGATCCGGAAGAAACGCTGTGCGCCCTCTTCGCCGTCATCAAAATGAAGAAAATGTATGGCAAAGAGGTACGGGGAATTGAGCGCTCCACGTTCCTGATCGACGCCGACGGCGTGCTGCGCCGGGAGTGGCGCGGCGTGAAAGTGCCGGGCCACGTCGACGACATTCTGGAGGCTGTACAAGCGCTTTGATGCGCGTTATATTGGGCCGCAATGAGTGCCTGTCCACCCCACATTATTCTCCGCTGCGCCAGTTCTGACGGCCGCTTGACCGGATCCACCGGTGCCGTTCGGAGCGTGAGGCGCAACGCGAGCATCATCGTCGAGCCGCTTGCCCCGAATGTCGGGGCGGCGGCTTTTTTAATTGCGCGCGACCGTCCGTTTACCAGGCCGCGCGCTTCCGTCAAGGAGCCTATCGAAGACCAGGCGAACCGGCATCTCTAGACCGAATGCGCGCCTCCTCGCGCAAACTGGGTGCTCCATGAGGGCATCGGCAGAATGCGACGGGCGGCGCACGATATGCGACCGATCATTTCGAGGGAAACCATGCCTTTGCCTACTCCCCCCAGCAAGCTCGGCAATCTTTTGTCGGCTGACGATTACAAGGCTAAAGCCGTCACGCCCGCGCGCTCCACTGCGAAAAAGCAGACGCGTGAAGGGGAATCTGCAGAGTCGGCCGATTACGGCCGCGCCAATGTCGCCACACCGATGGCGCACGCCGCCAACGCCGCTACCACGTTGCGGCCCGTGCCAGCCGTCGAGTCGCCCGCCGCCGCGCAACCCGCGCCGGCGCGCGGCCGCAGAACCAGGCAGACTGCCGCGCTGTTGCAGCCGGTGCCGGCCACGCGCTCGCACGAAGCCGACGCGCAGCTGGACGCGCACCCGGTCGTCGCGCGCGCGCCCTCCGCGAAACAGCCGGCGGCCGAAACAGCCGAGGCACCTGCCGCGGCCGCTCCAGCCACCACCCGCAGGAAACGCGGCACGGGCGCGACGCCAGCCGAGGTGCAGAAGCTGTTCGTGCTCGACACGAACGTGCTGATGCACGACCCGAGCTGTCTGTTCCGCTTCGAGGAGCACGACGTCTATCTGCCGATGATGACGTTGGAAGAGCTCGACGACCACAAAAAGGGGATGTCGGAAGTCGCGCGTAACGCGCGTCAGGTGAGCCGCACGCTCGATGCACTCGTCGCGAACGCGGGCAATATGGCCGACGGCATTTCGCTCGCGCGTCTGGGCAGCCGCGAGGCCTCCGGGCGGCTGTACTTCCAGACCCGGCTGACCGCGATCGAGCCCGTTGAAGGTCTGCCCGAAGGCAAGGCCGACAACCAGATCCTCGGCGTCGTGCGCGCGTTGCAGCGCGACCGCGCGGATCGCCAGGTCGTGCTGGTGTCGAAAGACATCAACATGCGCATCAAGGCGCATGCGCTCGGTCTGCCCGCCGAAGACTACTTCAACGACCAGGTGCTCGAGGACAGCGACCTGCTGTACACGGGCATCCGCGCGCTGCCGCAGGACTTCTGGACCCGGCACGCGAAGGGCATGGAAAGCTGGCAGGACACGAAAACCGGCACCACGTACTACCGCGTGACGGGTCCACTGTGCGCGTCGATGCTGGTCAACGAGTTCGTTTATCTGGAGCCGCAGAACGGCGAGCCCGCGTTTCATGCGCTGGTGCGCGAGTTGAACGGCAAGACGGCGCTGCTGCAAACCCTGCGCGACTATGGCCACCACAAGAACAACGTGTGGGGCATCACGGCGCGCAATCGCGAGCAGAACTTCGCGCTGAACCTGCTGATGAATCCGGAAATCGACTTCGTCACGCTGCTCGGCCAGGCCGGCACCGGCAAGACGCTGGTCGCGCTCGCGGCGGGCCTCGCGCAGGTGCTCGACGACAAGCGCTACAACGAGATCATCGTGACGCGCGCGACGGTGCCGGTCGGTGAAGACATCGGCTTTCTGCCGGGTACCGAAGAGGAAAAGATGCAGCCGTGGATGGGTGCGTTCGACGACAACCTCGAAGTGCTGCAGAAAACCGACGACGCCGCCGGCGAATGGGGCCGCGCCGCGACCCAGGAGCTGATCCGCTCGCGCCTGAAGATCAAGAGCATGAACTTCATGCGCGGCCGCACGTTCGTCGACAAGTATCTGATCATCGACGAGGCGCAGAACCTGACGCCGAAGCAGATGAAGACGCTCGTCACGCGCGCGGGTCCGGGTACGAAGATCATCTGCCTTGGCAACATCGCGCAGATCGACACGCCTTACCTGACGGAGGGCAGTTCGGGCCTGACCTACGTGGTCGACCGCTTCAAGGGCTGGGCGCACAGCGGACACGTGACGCTCGCGCGCGGCGAGCGCTCGCGCCTCGCTGACTACGCGTCGGAGATCCTCTAGGCATTCGCCGGATTTTCCTCGCAAGCCGCGTCCGGTTCGTTCCGGACGCGGCTTTTTTATTGCCCCGGCGTTCGACGCGGGCAACAGTTAGCGCGCAAACTTCAAGTAATCTATCAACATTTCTTGCGGCAGCCTTGTTCGGCGGCTACCATCGCGACATCGTCAGTGAGTAAATGGGCGTTTACCGCCCGTGCCGTCTTCATGCGCCGACTCGCCTTATCGCTGCTGCCCGTCCTGCTGCTCGCCGCCTGCGCCGGCGCGCCGCAAAGGAGCTCGCGCGGGTCGGGCGACATCGTCGTCGCGAACGGCGCCTATCACGCGCCGCCGCCCGGCTTCCCCCATTTCGTCGATCACAGCATCGGCCGCGAGGAAATTTCGATCCAGGCAATGAGCCTCGTCGGCGTGCCATACCGCTGGGGCGGCAATACGCCCGATAGCGGCTTCGATTGCAGCGGGCTCGTGCGCTATGTGGTGCTGCGCGCGGCGTCGGTGAACCTGCCGCGCACGACGGCCGAGATGAGCGGGCGCGGCGAATCGATCGAACCGGACGAAATCGCGCCAGGCGATCTGATCTTTTTCAACACGACCGGGCGGGCGCATTCGCACGTCGGCATCTACGTGGGCAAGCTGCGCTTCGTCAACGCGCCATCGACGGGCGGCACGGTGCGGCTCGACTATCTGACCAATCCCTACTGGGCCAAGCGCTTCGACGGCATCCGCCGGATGGCGGGACCGACGGCGACGCCGGCGCCGTTCGATACGCCGAGCTATCAGGCGGCGGCGCCGCAGACGGAGCGCGGTGCGGCGACGACGGTGCCGATCACGGCAACGCCAGTGCCGGTTCCGGCGGCATCCGCCTATGCCGGCACGACGGCGATGCCTGGCGCGCCGGCAATGGCGACGACGTCCCAGCCGGTCGTGGGCGCGACCACGGCGGCCAGCGCAAGCGCCCGCGCGCCCGTCGCGCAAGCCGATCTATTCGAGCCGCCGCCACCTGGCCTCAGCGCCGCGCAACTCCAGGCGCGTTCCGCTGGCGCCGTGGCACCGACGATGGTCCCGCAGGCTCAGACGAGCCCATCCGAAAGCGGCACTTCTTTACCCACCTCACCGACGCAGCCGGTGACGACCGCCCGCTCTCTCCAGCACACCGCGCCCGATGCAATCGACGCCGCCGCCGATGCGTTCGAACCGCCGCCGCCCGCTTCCATCGCGGAGCGCCAGGCCCGCCAGGCGCAGCAGATGGAAGACGGCGGCGGCGTGCAGCTCATGCGCGCGTCGACGGCTTCCCACGTTGCCCCCGCGCCCACGCAAAGCAGCGACGACCCGATCGCCCGTTTCGCGAACGGCAACTAGTGACGCCGTGATCTGCTATCGTCATCGATATTCTTTCGATGGCGGGTGACGACAATGGAACTCGGGCTCAAAAACAAGGTGGTGTTGATCACCGGCGGCAGCAAAGGCATCGGTTTCGCTTGCGCGCGCGCCTTTGCGCAGGAAGGCGCGAAGGTTGCGATCGTGTCGCGCGATCCCGCCAATCTGGCGCGCGCCTACGAACAGCTGAAACAGGAAGGATTCCACGTGCACCGCACGCGCGCCGACCTGCACGAGCCGCACAGCGCCGCCGATATCGTCGAGGAAGTTAGCACCGCGGTGGGCCCGATCGACGTGCTGATCAATAGCGCCGGCGCCGCGCGCCGGTACGATCCCGAAGCGCTCGATGCCGACGCATTCCGCGCGACGATGGAAGCGAAGTACTTCCCGTACATCTACCCGCAGCAGGAAGTGCTGCGTCGAATGGCCGAGCGCGCGAAGGCCAACGGCGGCGCCGAGCCGGGCACGATCGTCAATATCATCGGCATGGGCGGCAAGATCGCGAGCGACATCCATATCGCGGGTGGCGCGGCCAACGCGGCGCTGATGCTCACGACCGTCGGCCTCGCGCACTACTACGCGCGCTACGGCATCCGCATCAACGCGATCAATCCGGGCTCGACGCTGACCGAGCGGGTCGAGGAAGCGGTCCGGCTGGAAGCTGCGCAACAAGGCATCGGCAACGAAGAAGCCCTCGCGCGCGGCCAGGCCAGGATGCCGCTCGGCCGCTATGCGAAGCCGGAGGAGATCGCCGACGTGGCGCTGTTCCTCGCGAGTCGCCGGGCGAGCTATGTGACGGGCGCGATCATTCCGATGGACGGCGCGAACGCGCCGCTGATCTGAGCGGATCGAGCGACGCGACCGTCTTCAAGACGGCGATCGCGCGTTTTTCTGCTTGAACCGCATAGGGAACCGGTGCGATGCAACGGGCGGCATGAAGCCGAAGCCCACGCGTGCTGTTCAGCCAACCTCAATCAAACCCGGCAGTGCAGGCCTGCACCGCACGGTGCTTACAGGAAGTGGTGACCCAACCACCAGGCCCCACCGGACAGTATCGCCGAAGCCGGGATCGTTAGAATCCACGCCCAGACGATATTGCCGGCGACGCCCCAGCGCACCGCGCTCAGCTTCTGCGTCGCGCCGACCCCGACGATCGCGCCGGTGATCGTATGCGTGGTGGACACGGGAATACCGAGCGCCGAGGCGGTAAACAGCGTGATCGCCCCACCCGTCTCCGCGCAGAAACCGCCGACCGGCTTGAGCTTCGTGATTTTCTGCCCCATCGTGCGCACGATGCGCCAGCCGCCGAACAGCGTGCCCATGCCCATCGACAGATAACAGCCGCCGATCACCCAAAGCGGGGGCGCGTCCGCTTTCAACGACGCGAAGCCGGTTGCGATCAGCAACATCCAGATGATGCCGATGGTTTTCTGCGCGTCATTGCCGCCGTGACCAAGACTGTAGAGGCCGGCGGAGATCAGTTGGAGTCGCCGGAAGCGCCGGTCGACCTTGCTAGGCGGCGTGCGGAAGTACAGCCACGACACCAGCAGCATGAAAAACGAGCCAAGCACGAAGCCGAGCAGCGGCGAAATGAAAATGAACGCGACGGTCTTCATCAGGCCGTCCCAGTTCAGCGACCCCCAGCCCGACTTCGCGAGCGCCGCGCCCACGAGCCCGCCGATCAGCGCATGCGACGAGCTGGAGGGAATACCGTAGACCCAGGTGATCACGTTCCACGCGATCGCGCCGACCAACGCGCCGAAGATCACGTAGTGGTCGACGATGTCCGGGTCGATCGTGCCCTTGCCGACGGTCGCGGCCACCTTCAGGTGGAACACGAAATATGCGATGACGTTGAACGCCGCGGCGAACGCCACCGCCTGCTGCGGCTTCAGCACGCCGGTCGACACGACCGTGGCGATCGAATTCGCCGCGTCGTGAAAACCGTTCATGAAGTCGAACACCAGCGCAATGGCAACCAGGCCGGTGACGACCCAGATAGCGAGTTGTATCGATTGCATTATGCGTTTTCCAGCACGATGCCTTCGATGATGTTCGCCACATCCTCACATTTGTCCGTGATCGTCTCGAGCAGCTCGTAGATCGCCTTGAGCTTGATCAGGACCTTGACGTCGTCTTCCTCGCGGAACAGCTTCGACATCGCCGAGCGCAGCACCCGGTCGGCTTCCGATTCGAGCCGGTCGATTTCCTCGCAAGCCTTCAGGATCTGGCTCGCCTGCTTCATGTCCGACAGCAGGCTGACCGCGAACTGCACGCGCTCGCAGGTCGCCGTGCAGATATGCGCGAGCTGGCTCGCCTCCGACGTGACCGCTTGCACGTCGTACAGAAAGATCGCGGTGGCGACGTCCTCCATCAGGTCGAGGATGTCGTCCATCGTCGTGATCAGCTTGTGGATCTCGTCACGGTCGAGCGGCGTAATGAAAGTCTTGTGCAGCAGGTCGATGGCTTCGTGCGTGAGTTTGTCGGCCGCTTTCTCGGCCTTTTGCACGTTCTGCTTGTGGGTTTCGGCGTCCTGCAGATTGTCGATCAGGAGCTCGAGTTCGCGGCTTGCCGAGATGATGCACGTTGCGTGCGCATTGAAGATTTCAAAGAACTTGCCCTCGGTGGGCATGAATCGACCGAACATTGGGATCCTGGAAATGGGTCACATAATGGCTGACATAAAACCGCCATATTGTACCGTCGCGTAAGCAATGTCGCACTTGTGACAGCGCTGTTACAACAGCCCGCGACGTTTCGTGTCACTCGCCGCCGTAGAAGTTCTGCGCTCCGGCAAAGTTGTCGAACTTCGTGTATTGGCCGTGGAACGTAAGCCGAACGGGACCGATCGGTCCGTTCCGCTGCTTGCCGATGATGATCTCCGCGGTGCCCTTGTCGGGGCTGTCCGGGTTGTACACCTCGTCGCGATAAATGAACAGGATCACGTCGGCATCCTGCTCGATAGCGCCCGATTCGCGCAGGTCCGACATGATCGGCCGCTTGTTCGGCCGCTGCTCGAGACCACGGTTTAGCTGCGACAACGCGATCACCGGCACGTCGAGCTCCTTCGCGAGGCTCTTTAGCGAACGCGAGATTTCCGAAATCTCGGTCGCGCGGTTTTCGCCCGACGACGAGCCGCTCATCAGCTGCAGGTAGTCGATGATGATCAGGCCGAGCTTGCCGCACTGGCGCGACAGCCGGCGCGCGCGCGAGCGCAGCTCCATCGGGTTCAGCCCCCCGGTTTCGTCGATGAAAATTTGTGCCTCGCTCATTTTTTGCACTGCGTGCGTGAGCTTCGGCCAATCCTCGTCGGTCAGGCGCCCGGTCCGCATGCGATGCTGATCGAGTCGGCCGACCGAGCCGAGCATACGCATCGTGAGCTGCGTGCCCGGCATTTCCATCGAGAACACCGCGACCGGTAGTCCGTACTCGACCGCGACGTATTCGCCGACGTTCATCGAAAACGCCGTCTTACCCATCGACGGACGGCCCGCAACGATGATCAACTCGCCGCCGTGCATGCCCGAGGTCATCCGGTCCAGATCGACGAAGCCGGTCGGCGTGCCGGTCACGTCACTCGGATTGGCAGTGTGGTAGAGCGTGTCGATCCGCTCGACCACTTCGGTCAAGAGCGGCCCGATCTCGAGAAAGCCCTGGGTGCCGCGCGCGCCGTCTTCGGCGATCGAGAACACTTTCGATTCCGCTTCGTCCAGCAATTGCCGGACTTCCTTGCCCTGGGGATTGAACGCGTCGGCGGAGATCTCATCGGCGACCGACACGAGCCGGCGCAGCACCGCGCGGTCGCGCACGATTTCCGCGTAGCGGCGGATATTGGCCGCGCTCGGCGTGTTCTGCGCGAGCGCGTTCAGGTAAGCCAGACCACCGACCTCTTCCGCTTTGCCCGAGGTACCCAGCGCTTCATAGACGGTCACCACGTCGGCCGGACGCGTGGCCGCGATCAGCTTGCCGATGTGCTGGAAGATGATGCGGTGGTCGTAGCGGTAGAAGTCGCTTTGCGCGAGGAAGTCGGCGATGCGGTCCCAGGCCGCGTTGTCGAGCAGCAGGCCGCCCAGCACCGATTGCTCGGCTTCGATCGAATGCGGCGGGACTTTCAGCGACTCGAGTTGGGGATCTTTGGACGGTGCGTTCATGGGGAGGAATTATCAGGCAATCCGGCGGCGGCTGCGAGCGGAAAAAACGCCTACACGGGGATATACGAGAGATAGTCGGGCACAAAAAAAGCAGGGGCCGGTTACCCGGCCCCTGCCCTTCACCAGTCAAGTGCTGGCTGATCCTGCGTGATGCTCAGTGCGGTCGACTTAGACGTGCTCGCCGACCACAGCCACCGTCACATCGACGAGAACGTCGGTGTGCAGCGAAACCTGAACCGGGTGCTCGCCAACTATCTTCAGCGGGCCTTCCGGCAGACGCACTTGCGCCTTTTCGATTGCGAAACCTTGCTTGCCGAGCGCTTCGGCGATGTCCGCGTTCGTCACCGAGCCGAACAGACGGCCGTCGACGCCAGCCTTCTGATTGACCTGAACGGTCTGGCCTGCCAGCTTTTCGCCTTGAGCCTGAGCGGCTGCCAGCTTTTCAGTGGCGGTCTTTTCGAGTTCTGCGCGACGCACTTCGAATTCGGCCAGGGCGTCCTTCGTTGCACGGCGAGCTTTCTTGTTCGGGATCAGGAAGTTACGTGCGTAGCCGTCCTTGACCTTCACGATGTCGCCCAGGTTACCCAGATTGACGACTTTTTCCAGAAGAATGATTTGCATTCGGATACTCCTTATCGCGTCGTCGGGTTAGGCCTTGTGCTGGTCGGTGTACGGCACCAGCGCGAGGAAACGTGCGCGCTTGATAGCCGTGTCCAGCTGGCGTTGATAATGCGCCTTGGTACCCGTGAGACGTGCCGGCGTGATCTTGCCGTTCTCGCCGATGAAGTCCTTCAGCGTTTCGATGTCTTTGTAGTCGATGTACTCGACGCCAGCAGCCGTGAAACGGCAGAACTTCTTGCGCTTGAAGAGCGGGTTCTGTTGCTGACGACGCTTGTCGAATTTCTTACCAGTCGGGCGGGGCATGATTAGTCCTTTCCAATGTCCTGCAATGCTGTGATGTGAAATACCAGAGTTCGCGCGTTACGGTGCTTTTTCGCCAGAAAACCTGTGAAGAGCGTCTCGACGCCCATCTGACAGTTTTCGAGCTTACCGCTCGCTTCGCCCGCGGCGACCGCCTGCATGGTCAGTTCGACCTGACGGGCAATGCCCGCCTCGACGACTTCCGTGCGGTGGTGCAACGTGCAGCTTGCAATCGGAACGCCGGCGGGGGTGTAGCGCACCGGTTCTCGTTCGACGACGCTCGCCGTGAGTTGCAGCCGGTTCATGTACCTGATGTACCTTCGTGTACGTGAGCGGAGCGACGCTGCGTGTCTGGCAGCTTAAATAATGAGTCTTAAGCCTGCGCTTCGGTCGGCTGAGCGGCTGCCGACTTCTTGGCTTCTTCGCGCTGCACTTCCTTCATCATCGGCGACGGACCGGTTTCGGCCTTCTTCAGCTTGACGATGAGGTGACGCAAAACGGCGTCGTTGAACTTGAACGCGTGTTCCAGCTCATCGAGCGTGGTCTGGTCGCATTCGATGTTCATGCAGACGTAGTGAGCCTTCGCGAGTTTCTCGATCATGTAGGCCAGTTGACGACGGCCCCAGTCTTCGATGCGGTGGATCTGACCACCGTGCGACGTGATCGTGCCCTTGTAACGCTCGATCATGGCGGGCACCTGCTCGCTTTGATCGGGATGCACGATAAAGACGATTTCGTAATGACGCATTACACACTCCTTGTGCTGACTTTTGGATAGAAGCCGCCCGGGCGTCGGAACCGGTGCGGCAAGTGAAGCGCAAGAGTCTAACCCGAATGGGGACGGGTTGCAAGGTATTCCGCCGATTCGGCCGCGAAATCGGACGTGTTTTCAAGAGCTTAGGGGGCCGGGCCCGGAGAAGTCGGGCCGCGCCGCCCACTCAACCCGCTTCCGTGCGCTGGCTGCCGCTCTGCAAACGCGCTCGGAGCGCCGCTTCGAGGCCGCTCAGCGCATCGGGCGCGGCGTCGGAAATCGCCCACCAGGTCATGCCCGCCGCGTCCCAGTGCGCAATCGAATAGCCGTCGTGAGCGAGCGCTGCCGGCGCCGCGCCGTCGATGCCGCGAGCCGCGCCGCCCGCCGTGCCCTGCGGGAAAACATACACGTCGATCACATGCTTGCCGTAGCGGTACACGAGCACCGCGACGCGCTGATGCGCGATGTAATCGAGCCGGCCGCCTTCCAGCGCGAAGCCGCTCGCCGCAAGATCCTCGACAGGCGGCGAATAGTCGAGCCGGCCGTTGAACCACGGCTTGACCGTGTGACGGTCCGTCGAAATCACGTCGATGTCGCGGCCGGAAACCTGCGCGCGTACATGGCTTTCGATGAGTTCGTCGGCAAACGGCGTGAATTCGGCGGGGCGGTGCAGCGTCAATGTCAGGACCGCCGCGGCCGCGCACAACGCGATCACGAGCGCTGCGAAACCGCCCCGCGCGGCTGCGCGATTTGCGCCGCCCGCGGCGAGCGGGCCGCCGAAACCGGCCCAGCCGCTTGCGCCGCCTCTTGCGCCGGTTTGCTGGCCGCGCGAATCGGCCGAGCCGCTCGATCCGTGCGAGTCACCTGATCCGCTGAAACCCGTGAGCCACCTGTCGAACCACGCGGGCCACCGCGCGCCGCGCCGCTCACGCCGAGGTTCTTGCGTCGCCGCATCCGTCATCCCGGCGGCAGCCGTCGCGGCAGACTCCTGAGGCGCGTCGCCCGGCGCCACCGTCGCGGCCGACACCCCAGTACCTTCGTCGAGCGCGCCTGGCAAGCCCGCCACGATCCGCGCCCGCAACGACTGCGGCGCCCGATGATACGGCGCCGCGCGCAGCGCGCCGCTCAGCGCGCGCAGGTTGTCACTCGCGCGCCGGCAGTCGTCGCAGCTCTCGATATGCTGCTGGACCCGGCGCGCATCGGGCGCCGGCAGTTCGTGATCGGCATTCGCATCGAGGAGCGGCCGAGCTTCGTTACAGTCCATCTGGCGTCTCCTGAGCGGGGCTGGCGGCAGCGCCGGGAATGTTGAGGGGCCGGCCGTCGGCAAACGCCCGGAGCTGTGTCACTGCGGCTGTCGCGGGGACAGCCGCCGATGATGCCGCGCGGCCGTCGCCGGGACTTCGTGCTGACCGGGCGGAGGGTGCGCACGGCGTGGCGGACACCGAGGGCACGGCGCTCGCCGACTGCACGAGTCGCCCGGACTGCGCACCCTGTCCCTGCGGCGCGTCCGTCGGCCCGCGGCCGCCGCCGTGCCCGCCTTTACGACCCGCGCCAAGCGGCTCTCCCCCGCCTCGCTGCTGCGCCATCAACAGCTCCGCGAGCTTCCTCCGCCCACGCGCGAGCCGCGACATCACCGTCCCGATCGGCAGATCAGCCACCACCGCGATCTCGCGATATCCCATCTCCTCGAGTTCGCGCAGGATCAGCACCTCGCGATACTCGACCGGCAAGCGCGCCAACGCGTCGTGCACCTCGCGCGCGTCCTCGTCGCGGATCAGCAGCGTCTGCGGATCGTCGCCAGCGGCCGAACTCCAGCCGTCGAGCGTCGCGTCGTCCATCGTTTCGTCGAATTCGAGCATGTCGTGCGATGGCGCGCGCCGCCGCCACTCCGTGTACCAGGTGCGGCGCACGATCGCGAGCAGCCACGGCCGCGCGGAGTCGCCGCGAAACGTATCGAAGAAGCGGAACGCGCGCATGAACGCTTCCTGCACGACGTCCTCGGCATCGTTCGGGTTGCCGCACAGCCAGCGCGCGAGGTTGTACGCCGCGTCGAGATGCGGCAGCGCCAGCTGCTGGAAGCGGCGGCTTTTCGCTGCATCGGCGTCGGCATTGGGCTCGTCCCGCGCGCGGGCGGCGTCTGAATCGGTCTGGACCACGTGGGCCCCTCCAAGGGCATGGCGGCTGCGTCGTGCGGGTCGCTGATGGGCGCCCCGCGTGGTGTCGTTCCTGACGTGACTTTCACAGCAGAACTGGCCATAGGCCAAGTTTATTCCCGCCGCGCGCAGGGATTCGCAAAAAAGATCGCCAGCGCCTGCGCACCCGCCGCTCGCCAGCTAGTACGACGGCTGGTTCCAGTAGTCCTCGTTCGCGTACACGTCTTTCAGATAGTCGATGAAATAGCGCACGCGCGCCGGCACGTAGCGCTGTTGCGGATAGACCGCGAGGATGTCGTAATCGGGCAGCGCATACTCGTCGAGCACGGTTTCGAGCTCGCCGCGTGCGAGCTGCTGCTGGATTTCCCATGTCGAGCGCCAGCCGAGTCCGAGCCCTTCCGAGACCCAGCGATGCAGCAACTCGCCGTCGTTGCAGTCGAGCGAGCCGCCCACCCGCACGGTCGCGAGCTTGCCGTTGCGGCGGAAGTACCAGCCCCGGTTCTGCCCGCCCTGCAGATTGAACGCGAGGCAGTTGTGGGCTGGCAGATCCTCGAGCGTCTTCGGCTTGCCGTGACGGCGGAAATAGTCGGGCGTGCCGCACACCACGCGTCGGTTCGAGGCAAGCTTCACCGCGACGAAGTTCGGATCGACCGCGCCGCCGATGCGAATCGACAGGTCATAGCCCTCGCGCACCAGATCGACGACCCGGTCGGTCAGATTGAACGACATCTGCAACTCGGGTTTGTCGCGCAGAAACGACGGCGCGAGCGGCGCGACGTGCTTGCGGCCGAACGCGGCCGGCGCCGACACGATCAGATGGCCGTTCACCGCCCGGCGCCCCGCGCTCAGTTCGTTTTCCGCCTGATCCCATTCACTGAGGAGCCCCCGGCAGCGTTCGAGAAACGCGGCGCCATCTTCGCTGACCACCAGCCGGCGCGTCGTGCGATACATCAGCTTCACGCCAAGGCGCTTTTCGAGCGCGTCGATGCGCCGCCCGAGAATCACGGGCGAGACGCCCTCCTCCAGCGCCGCCGCCGCGAGACTGCCCGCATCGGCGACACGCACGAAGGTTTCGATCTGTTTGAAGCGGTCCATATTCGTCTCCCACCTGTCTCTTGCCCGCCGTGCGCCGGGCTGCGCGCCCATTCAATACTTTTTGTTTCGGAATAAGCGACCCGGACTGATCTTATCAAACCTTTGGCGCAGGCCTACAGTGACCTCCATCCGACGTATTTCCCGACATTGAGGAGACATTCCATGGCCAAAATGAGAGCCGTCGACGCCGCCGTTCTGGTGCTCGAAAAAGAAGGCATCGATACCGCGTTCGGCGTGCCCGGCGCCGCGATCAACCCGTTCTATTCCGCGATCCGCAAAGCCGGTGGCATCAGCCACGTGCTCGCGCGTCACGTCGAGGGCGCGTCGCACATGGCCGAGGGCTATACCCGCGCCCAGCCAGGCAACATCGGCGTGTGCATCGGCACGTCGGGCCCCGCCGGCACCGACATGATCACCGGTTTGTACTCCGCCCAGGCCGACTCGATTCCTATTCTGGCTATCACAGGCCAGGCGCCGCGCGCGCGTCTGTACAAGGAAGACTTCCAGGCGGTCGACATCGAATCGATCGCGAAGCCCGTCACCAAGTGGGCCGTGACCGTGCGCGAGCCCGCGCTGGTGCCGCGCGTGTTCCAGCAGGCGTTCCACCTGATGCGCTCGGGCCGTCCGGGCCCGGTGCTGGTCGATCTGCCGATCGACGTGCAGCTCGCCGAAATCGAGTTCGATATCGACACGTATGAGCCGCTGCCGGTCTACAAGCCGAAGGCGACCCGCAAGCAGATCGAGGCGGCACTCACGCTGCTCAACGATGCGGAAAAGCCCTTGATCGTGTCGGGCGGCGGCGTGCTGAACGCCGTGGCCGAAGACCTGCTCGTGAAGTTCGCCGAAACGGTCGGCGTCCCGGTGATCCCGACGCTGATGTCATGGGGCGCGATTCCCGATGACCATCCGCTGATGGTCGGCATGGTCGGTCTGCAAAC
>DATAQT010000346.1:0-13945 GCA_036264535.1 Paraburkholderia sp.
GTCATAACCGGCCGCGCGGTTCGACAAACGTGCAGATTACGATCGGAGCACGTCATGTCGACCGCGCACAATCGCTCGATACTTCCAGGTTTCAGGTTTGTTTTTGCGCCCGCCGTCGCGCTGGCGCTGGTTCTGCTGAACGGTTCTGGCATCACCGCGGCCGTCGCGGCCGGGCCGGTCTGCGCCGCGCACAGCCCCGCGCACCGGGTGGCGCTCGTCGAGTTGTACAGCAGCGAAGGCTGCGATAGCTGCCCGCCCGCCGACCGCTGGCTCGGTCAATGGAAAAGCGACGGCGCCGCGCACGGTATCGTGCCGCTCGCGCTGCACGTCGACTACTGGAACAGCCTCGGCTGGACCGACCGCTTTTCACAGCATCGCTTCACCGAACGTCAGCAGACGCTGACCCGTCTCGCGGGCGCGCAGACGATCTATACGCCCGAAGTGTTCGTCTCCGGCCGCGAGCTGCGCGACTGGTCGCAACGCGACAGCTTCGAGCGCCGCATCGACGAACTCGTCGCCGAACCCGCGCAGGCGAGCGTCGCGCTCGCGCTGAGCCCGCATGCACCGGGCGCGTTCGATATCGATGCGCAGTTCAGCAGCACGGCCGCATCCACGGCGGGTCCGTTGAGCGCCTATCTCGCGGTCTACGAGAACGCGCTGACCTCGCAGGTCGGCGCGGGCGAAAACCGCGGCGCGACGCTGCATCATGAGCGCGTCGTGCGAGCGTGGTACGGACCCGTGCCGCTCGTCGCGGGTCATGCGCGGATTCGTCAGGATATCGACGTACCTCCCGATGCGGCCAACGATGCGAAAGCCGCTCCAGGCGCGAGCGCTGCCGCTGACCGCTTCGGCGTGGTCGCGTTCGTCGAAAGCGAGGCGAGCGGCGAAGTGCTGCAAGCGACCGATCTTCCCGCGTGCCGTTGATCGACTTCGACCACGCCGCATTCCCTACCGCTGCCCGAGGAGAGCCCCATGGCCACGCCCCACGCCTTGCGCCCCCGCGCGCCCGACGCGCCCGCCGCACCGAAGCGCGGCGTCATTCACCCGCTGTGGCTGCGCATTACGCATTGGCTGAACGCGCTCGCGGCGATCGTGATGATGCTGTCAGGCTGGCGCATCTACGACGCCTCGCCGATCTTCCCAGCGTTCAGCTTTCCGACCGCGATCACACTCGGCGGCTGGCTCGGCGGCGCGTTGCAATGGCACTTCGCGGCGATGTGGCTGCTGGTGTTCAACGGCCTCGTGTACATCGGGCTGAATCTCGCGAGCGGGCGCTTCGTGCGCAAGTTCCTGCCGCTGACGCCACGTGCCGTGCTGCGTGATTTCTTCGCCGCCTTGCGCGGCAAGCTCGCGCACGATGATCTGCGCGTCTACAACGCGGTGCAGAGGTTCGCCTACCTGTTCGCGATCGCCGATCTGATCGTGCTCGTGCTGTCGGGGCTCGCGATCTGGAAGTCGGTGCAATTTCCGCTGCTGCGCGAACTGATGGGCGGCTACGACAACGCGCGCGTCGTGCACTTCTCCGCGATGTCGCTGCTGGCCGCGTTTCTCGCCGTGCATCTGGCGATGGTCGCGCTCGTGCCGCGCTCGCTGCTGGCGATGCTGCGCGGACGATGACCCGCGTCTATCCATGCTCATGACAATGCAACGCGAATTTATTCTGGATACCGAATCATGAACAAGCCGTTCGAAAAGCACGCGGACCAGTCCACGCCGCGTGGCAACCCCACGCCGCGTGGCAACCCCACGCTCGACCGCGCCTCGATCCTGCTCGATGCGAAGCGCGAACTGGCGATGCCGTCGCGGCGCCTGTTCGGCAAGCAGCTCTTGACGCTCGGCGGCCTGTCGATGCTGACCGGCTGCTCGCTGACCGACGACGCTTCCGTGAATCGTTTCCTGACCGCCGTGTCGCGGCTTAACGATCGCGCGCAGGCCGCGCTGTTCGATCCGAAGCAGCTCGCGCCGACCTACACCGAAGCGCAGATCACGCGACCGTTTCCATTCAACGCGTACTACGGGATCGCGGACGTGCCACACGTCGATGGCTCCGACTACCAGTTGAAGTTGAGCGGCCTCGTGACCGGCCAGCGGGTGTGTACGCTGCCCGAACTGTACGCGCTGCCACATGCCGAGCAGATCACGCGGCATATCTGCGTCGAAGGCTGGAGCGCGGTCGGCCGCTGGGGTGGCACGCCGTTCAGCGATTTTTTGCGGCGTGTCGGCGCGGATACGACGGCGAAGTACGTCGGCTTCAAGTGCGCGGACGACTATTACGAAAGCATCGACATGCCGACCGCCTTGCATCCGCAAACGCTGCTGACGTTTTCCTACGACGGCGAGCAATTGCCCGCGAAATACGGCTACCCGATGAAGCTGCGCATGCCGACCAAGCTCGGCTACAAGAATCCGAAGCACATCGTCGAGATATTCGTCACCAACACCTTCCCTGGCGGCTATTGGGTCGACCAGGGCTACAACTGGTTCGGAGGCTCCTGACGCATGCAAGCGCACGCTCGCTTGCGGCAGCGGCTTCGGAAGCACGCCGGCTCGCGCCGGTTTCGATTCATCCACCACCAACGGAGTTATCCCATGAAGAAGATTGCAATCACCACGATCGCGTTGCTGATGCTGGCGGGCAGCGGCGCGGCTTTCGCGCAGGCGAGCGGCGCGATGTCCAACGACGCGATGTCGAAGGACACGATGTCGAAAGATTCGATGTCCAAAGACAGCATGTCGAAGGACAGCATGAAAAAGGACACGATGAAACACGACTCGATGAAGAAGGGCGGCGACGCGATGAAGCACGAGGCGTCGGGCACGATGGGCAACTGAGTCGCGAGCCAGGGTGTTTAGCGATCCTGCCGATGCGCGGCCGCGCATCGCAGCGATTCGCCGCTTGACGCAAGCCGGGGATACGTCTCCGGCTTTTCTGTTGCGGGAACGCCAACAAGTTACGATTTTGTCGCGCGACGCACTCGGCGCTTACTGCATAATGCGGGGCGCGCCGCGGCTTTCGCCCGCGTCGCATCGTGTCATTTTGACCGATGCCGCCGCCCCAGCCGTTTCTGGCGCTTCTCGCGCCACCCATCGTCTTACCGTTCCACCGACATGTCCGCCAGCCTCGCCCCTCAGACCGCATCGCCGATGCGGTGCCCGCCATCCCGCCCGAACGGCATCGACGCAGGCGTGGCGCCTCGCGGGCATCGAGCGCATTGCGCGGGTCAAGTGGCGACGGCGGGCTGAACGCATGTCGCTGCAACGCTCAGGTTTTTCTCCGCGTGGCTGGCCGCTGCGTCTGCCGCAGTCGCGCAACGGGCAGATCGCGCTCGCGCTTGCCGTCGTTTATCTCGTGTGGGGCTCGACCTATCTCTGCATCCACGTCGCGCTCGGCTCGTTTCCGCCGCTGCTGATGTCGGGCTTGCGCAACCTGTTCGCCGGCATCGGTCTGTTCGTATTCGCCGCGCGCCGCAAGCCGGTCTGGCCGAGCTTCGCCGAAATTCGCAATGCGGGCCTCGTCGGCACGATGCTGGTGGGTCTGTCGAGCGGCATGCTCGCGTACGGCATGCGCACGGTCGGGACCGGCACCGCGGCCGTGATGGTCGCGACCGTGCCGCTGTTCGCGACCGTGATCGCGGCCGTAGCCGGGCGCAAGATCGGCCGCGGCGAATGGTTCGCGGTCGGGCTCGGGCTGGCCGGCATCGTGATTCTGAGTCACGGCGACGGCACGGCGGACTCGGCGGCCGGCAGTCTCGCGATCCTGTGCGGCGCGCTGTTCTGGGCCGGCGGCGCGCATCTGGCCGGGCAACTGAAGCTGCCGTCGGACCTGTTTCTGTCGACCGCGCTGCAGATCGGCCTCGGCGGCGCGATGTCGACGCTGGTCGCGTTGGCGTCGGGCGAGCGGATGCTCGAGCTGCATTTTCTGCCGCTCGTCGCGTTTCTGTATCTGATGCTGATCGGCACGATGGCCGCGTACGTCGCGTACGGTTTTCTGATCCGCCACACGAGCCCGATCATTGCGAGCAGCTGCATGTACGTGAATCCGGTCGTCGCGGTCGCGCTCGGGGCGCTGCTGCTCGGCGAGCCGGTCACGCGCTCGACGGTGATCGCGACGATCGTGATTCTGCTCAGCGTCGGTTTGTCGTTCTGGTTCGACTACCGGAAGAAGGGCGGGGCGTAGGGGCGACGCGCTTGCCGTCGAACCGCGCGTCCGCTTTCAGAGTCGAGCCGCCAGCTCCGCGCCCTCGCGGATGGCCCGCTTCGCGTCGAGCTCGGCCACGAGCCTGGCACCGCCGATCACATGAAAACGCGGACCGCCGCTGCCGTGCTGGCCGGCGGCCGTCGACGGCAACACCTCGCGCAGCGACTCCTGGCCCGCGCACACGACGATCGTATCGACGTCGAGCCATTGGTCGACACCATCACGCGCGATTCTCAGACCACGCGCGCTGATCTCCCGATACTCGATGCCACCCAGCATCTGCACGCCGTTCCTCGCGAGCGTCGCGCGATGCACCCAGCCCGAGGTCTTGCCGAGCCCCGCGCCGAGCTTGCCGGCCTTGCGCTGCAACAGCCAGATCTGCCGCACCGGTTGCGCGGGCACGGGCGGCTTCAGCCCGCCGCGTTCGCGCACCGCGAGGTCGACGCCCCATTCGTCGAGCCATGTATCGCGCGGCACCGGCAGCGGCTCGCCGTCGCGATGCAGCAGAAACTCGCTGACGTCGAAGCCGATGCCACCCGCGCCGATCACGGCGACGCGCGCGCCGACCGGCGCACCGCGCAGCACCTCCACGTACGACAGCACGTTGGGACCGTCGATGCCGGCAATCGCCGGCCGCCGCGGCACGATGCCGGTCGCGACGATCACGTCGTCGTAGGCGCCCGCGGCGAGCAGCGCGGCATCGGCGCGCGTGCCGAGCCGCACATCGACGCGATGACGTTGCAACTGGCTGGTGAAATAACGGATCGTCTCGCTGAACTCCTCCTTGCCCGGAACCCGCATCGCGAGATCGAACTGGCCGCCGAGCGTATCGCTCGCCTCGAACAGGGTCACGCGATGCCCGCGCGAAGCCGCCACCGTCGCGGCCGATAACCCCGCCGGCCCCGCGCCGACCACCGCGATCGAACGTACGGCGCTGGGACTCGCGAGCGGCCGGTAGACGAGTTCGGTTTCGCGTCCCGCGCGCGGATTGACGAGACAGCTCGCGCGCTGATTCCTGAACGTGTGATCGAGGCAGGCCTGATTGCACGCGATGCAGACGTTGATTTCGTGCGCGCGATTCTCGGCGGTCTTCAGCACGAACTCGGGATCGGCGAGCAGCGGCCGCGCCATCGACACCAGATCGGCCGCGCCGTCCGCGATCAGCGTCTCCGCGATCTCGGGCGTGTTGATGCGATTCGACGCGATCACCGGCACCTTGACCGCGGCCTTCAGGCGCGCGCTCAGCGATGCGAACGCCGCGCGCGGTACCGAGGTCACGATGGTCGGCACGCGCGCCTCGTGCCAGCCGATGCCGGTGTTGAAGATCGTCACGCCGGCCGCTTCGAGCACCTGCGCGACCTGCACGGTTTCCTCCCACGTATTGCCGCCCTCGACCAGATCGATCAGCGACAGCCGGTACACGACGATGAAGCGCTCGCCGCACTCGGCACGCACGCGTTCGACGATCTCGCGCGCGAGCCGCAGGCGATTCTCGATGCTGCCGCCGTATTGATCGTTGCGGCGATTCGTGCGCGGGCAGAGGAACTGGTTCAGCAGATAGCCTTCGCTGCCCATGATCTCGACGCCGTCGTAGCCGGCACGCTGCGCGAGCCGCGCGCAACGCGCGTAGTCGCGCACGGTCTTGCCGACACCGGCGAGCGTCAGCGCGCGCGGCTTGAACTTCGAGATCGGCGACTTCAGCGCGGACGCCGACACGACAAACGGCTGATAGCCATAACGGCCCGCATGCAGGATCTGCAGCGCGATCTTGCCGCCCTCCGCGTGCACGGCCTCAGTGACGAGCCGGTGATTGCGCAGATCGAACACCGAGTTCAGCGTGCCGCCGAACGGCAGCAGCCAGCCCTGACGATTCGGCGAAATGCCGCCCGTGATGATCAGGCCGACGCCGCCTTTGGCGCGTTCGCGGAAATACGCGGCTAGTTGCGGGTAATGCCAGAAGCGGTCTTCCATGCCCGTGTGCATCGAACCCATCACGACGCGATTGCGCAGACGTGTGAAGCCCAGGTCGAGCTCGGCGAGTAAGTGTTGGTAAGGCATGCAGGAGACCGTGTAAGTGTGGGGCCGCACGAACGATACACCGCGCGTCGGGCCCGACCGCCGAGGAAAAATTCTAAATCGCCGCAATCCTTTGATCCGCAAGACATTGGTCAGGTGTCTCACGCCAGCTTCAAACCCACGGCACAGCCATTGCTCAATGCGAGCGTCCATCGACACGGAAGCGTCAACCGACAAAACCGGCGTGCCGTGCGTCACGGATGGGAGGAGGGCGACCGCAAGGTTTTGCGCGGTCGCCCGCGTATCAATGGGCGATGAGCGTCAAGCCCGACATCGAGACAGGTGAAAACAATGAAAATGATGCGAACCATGGTGGCGGTCGCTGCGACCGCGGCGGTCCTGAGCGCGTGCGGCGGCGGTGGTGGCAGCGATGCCGGCAAGGAGCTTGGGCTGACCAATCCCGAGATCCACTTCATTCACGCGATTCCGGGCGGCCCCGCGGTCGACTTCCTCGTCAACGGCAGTGCGCCTTCCGGGCAGACCAACATCTCGTATAAAGGCGTGACCAACTTAACCAACATCAACACAGGCTCGACGAGCGTCGCGTACGCCGCGACCGGCACGACGACCGCGCTCGCGAGCGGCAACTTCCCCGACGTCGCGAAGGGCCACGAGTACACGGTGATCGCGTTACCCGGTCTGGCCGCGCCGGATATCGGCCTGATCGACGATCCGTTCGACAAGGGCCTGCTGACCAATGACGCCCGCGTGCGCGGCTTCAATGCGTCGGCGAACGCGACGGATCTCGACCTGTACCTGGTCCAGGCGACTGCCACCAACATCACGAACGTGTCGCCGACGATCGCCGGCGTGTCGTTCAAGAACGCGGTGCCGGCGAGCGGTCAGGATTCGATCTACGTCTCTGGCGGCCAGTACGTGCTGATCGCGACCGTCGCCGGCAGCAAGACGCCGATCTTCCAGTCGAACTCGTTCTCGCTTGCGAACAACGCCGACTGGCTGATCACGTCGGTGCCGATCGCGGGCACGCTGAGCCAACTGGTGCCGGGGCAGATTCATCTGCTGATCGCGCAGAACGGCAACACGAGCACGCCGAGCGTGGAACTGTCGAATACCTTGACCGGGCAATGACGAGGGCCGCCGATCGCCGGATGAGCCTCGCGCAGCGCGAGCATCGATGAACCGCACGCGCTAGCCGAAAAATAACGGACTCCGGACGATTGGATAGTGGGGAGGACGGCACGGCGATCCACGGGAGTGGATCGCCGTTCTGTTATATCGCGTCCCCGTAATGCGTTGCGTCGCAAGCGCGCACGCAGAGCGGCCCGAAAAAAAACCCGCCGCGGCATCCCGCGACGGGCTCTCCAACTCCTGCTGCCATGTGCCGGTTTATTTCGCCTTTTCCGCCGAGTTCGTGAGGGCATTGCCGCCATGCGAAATGTCTTCGCCGGCCCCCGCCATCGTGTTGCAACCGGCGGCAAGCATTGCGGTTCCTGCGAGCAGAAGCAAAGCGATCAGTCGTCGAGTCATGAGAGTTTCTCCTTGCCGAGAATGCATCGGTTGATATCGTCCGACCGCGGCCATGCCAGTCGATCAGGTCTCGATCCGGTCTCGAACCGGCCTGATTGCATGGTAAAAAAAGGGCGGGGGCGGCGCTGTCGGCCGTGGCGCGATTTTGTTGTAGGCGTGCTCCGGTGTTTGCGTCGGCGCACTCCTACAAAGGCGTGATCGCGTTGCCGCGACGACTTGTCAGACGGGGCTTTGCGACGAAGTGGATGGCGCGGCCGGCGACGCTAGCGGCAGATCGACCGAAGGCGTCGCGGTGCTCGCGCTCGGCATCACGACGTCGATTTCGGTGCCGCCCGGCGCGCCACGGCGGATGTCGAAGCGCCCGCCATGCGCGGCGACGCGTTGGCGCATGCCGAGCAGGCCATGGGTATGCGTGCGTTTCAGATCGGCCGGCATGATGCCGACGCCATTGTCCGCAATATGCAGCGCGACCTCGCCGTCGCCGACACGCAATGCGATCGACACGGTCGAGGCGTGCGCGTACTTCGCGGCGTTCGTCAGCGACTCCTGCGCGACACGAAAGAGGGCGATCTCGGTCTGCTCGTCGAGCTGGATATCGTCGGCGGGCAGGTGTAGTTCGAGCGTCCAGTTGTTGCGCTGCGCGGCTTCGTCGGCGAGCGTGCGCAGCGCGGTGACGAGCCCGAAATTGGCGAGCACGGTCGGCCGCATGTCCTCGATGATGCGCCGCTTCAACGCGATGCCCTGGTCGAGATTGGCCAGCGCGCGCCGCAGCTTGTCGGCGATCTCCGGCTCGCTCTCCTTCAGCTTGCGACGGGCCCACGCGACGTCCATCCGGCATGCGGTCAGAATCGCGCCGAGCTCGTCGTGCAACTCGCGCGCGAGCTGCGTCTTTTCGTTTTCGCTGACCGCCTGCAGATGCCAGCCGAGCGCTTCGAGCTGTCGCGTGCGTTCATTGACGAGCTGGTCGAGTTCTTCCTGCTGCGTAATCAACTGACGTTGCGCGCGCGCCTGGCGGTCGATCTGGATGCCGAGATTGCGAAACAGCAGGATGAACAGCACGATGTTCAGCGCCGACAGACCCGCCGCGCACAGCGTCGAGAGGCGCTGATCGGCGCGGCTTGCGGCCAGCGCGTGCTGCGCGCGACGCTCCTCGTTGTCGCGCAGCAGCGTGAGCGTGCTGTCGATCAGCGACGCGTCGGCCGGATTGACGTCGCTCGCGGGCCCGCATGCGCCGAGTTCGAGCGGCTGTGGCGCCGCGCGCTGCATCGCGGCGGCGCCCGCGCCGATGCGCGCGTCGATCAGCGCGAGAATCTGTGTGAAGCTTGCGAGCTCCGCGCTGTCCGCGCGGCCGCCGCGGTAGAAGCGCTCCAGTTGCCGCGTGGTGACGCGGATGCGTGCGGCGCTCGCGCAGAATGCGTGGGCCGAGGCGTCGTCCTTCGTCAGAAGAAACTGGTATTGCTGCGCGGTGAGGCGCGACAGGTCGCTCGCGAGCGTGCTTAGTTGCACGGTGACGTCGCGTGCTTCGAGCGCGGTTTCGTACTCGGCGGTGATGCGCTGGCGCGCGGTCTCGAGAATCACGAGGCCACCCACCGTGATCACGATCGCCACCGTCATCGCGATCGCCCAGCTGCGATTGCGCATCCAGTCGGCGAGCCGCGTCGCGGCGCGCGGGCTGTGTTCCTCCAGCAGGTTCTCCACATTCGACACTTTCGGGCTCCAGGGGAGGGGGGCTTCAATTCAGGTAGCACGCGATGCCGCGCGCGTAACGTCGTCGTAATCCAATGTAAGCGGATTCTCACACGAAAAACGGCGAGCGTCGGAATGCGCGCGGCGCTGCGCATCGATAGCATGGACCTGATCGTTCATTCAATGTTTCGGGAGGAAGCCATCATGTTGAAGTGGGCACTGGTCTTCGCGGTCATCGCGGTGATTGCGGGTCTTCTCGGCTTTACCGGCATCGCGGCCGGCGCGGCGGCGATCGCGAAGTTCCTGTTCTTCGTTTTCGTTGTGCTGTGCGTGGTGTTCCTCGTGCTGGGCTTCGTGGTGACGAAGAAAACGATCGATTAGCGCGGCCATTGCAGTGGCGGCAAGCCGCGGCCTCATAGCAGGCGAGCGGCTTGCTGGTAGTCGATTCCAGGCCAACATAAGGGAGAAACGCCATGCTTCACTATGCCATCGTCTTCTTCGTGATCGCGATCATCGCGGCCGTGTTCGGTTTTACCGGCATCGCGGCCGGCGCGGCCGAAATCGCGAAGATCCTGTTCTACATCTTCCTGGTCGTGTTCGTGGTCACGTTGCTGCTCGGCGTGTTCCGAACCTAGCCGTGCGAGTATTCCACCCCCGGCGCATCAGCCGCGATCCGTGCTGATGCGCGATTCCCCCATACCGGATAAAGGAGAAGTTCGATGACGAAGCAATCTGGCGACACGTTTGTGATGGACATCAAGAAGATCCGCGAGGACGCGCGCAACCATATGTCGGACGGTCCGGTCACGTCGAGCTACGGCGCGGATCGTGACACGGTGCTCAAGCTGCTCAACGACGCACTCGCCACCGAGATCGTCTGCACGCTGCGCTACAAGCGCCACTACTTCATGGCGAAGGGCATTAACTCCGAAGCGGTCGCGGCGGAGTTCGCCGAGCACGCAAGCGAGGAGCAGGAGCACGCCGATCGCATCGCCGAGCGCATCGTGCAACTCGGTGGCGAACCCGATTTCGCGCCGGACGGCATCAAGGCACGCTCGCATTCGGAATACAAGGAAGGCAGCGATCTGACCGACATGATCCGCGAGAATCTGATCGCGGAGCGCATCGCAATCGACACCTACCGCGAGATGATCCGCTATCTCGGCGAGAAGGACGTGACGACGCGCCGGCTGTTCGAGGAAATTCTCGCGGTCGAAGAAGAGCATGCCGACGATATGGCGGATCTGCTCACCGGGCGCGAGTAGCGCGAGGCGCGACGAAGAAGCAACGAGGCAGCATTGAAGGACAGCGTGGAAGCGGACGCGGGAATGGAGGGGTGCGGTCTGATGGGCGAAGCCGGCCCTCGCATTCCTCGTCCAGCCGTCGGCCCGGTCATTACAATGTCGGCTTCGGAGCGACTTCCTTTGCACGGACACCCAACCGATGATTCGAGTGCTGATAGCTGACGATCATGCGATCGTTCGAGGCGGTTTCAGACAGTTCGTCGCCGACGAGCCGGACATGTGCGTCGCGGCCGAGGCCGCCACCGGCGAGGAGGCGATCAGCCTCGTGCGCGAGCAGGCGTTCGACGTCGTGCTGCTCGACATCGCGATGCCCGACAAGAACGGCATCGATACCTTGCGCGTGATCAGGCAGGTCCGTCCCGAGCAGGGCGTGCTGATCCTGTCGGGCTACCCCGAGAGCCAGTACGCGATCAACCTGCTGCGCGCGGGCGCGAACGGCTATCTGAACAAGGACTGCGAGCCCGAAGAAATCGTGCGCGCGATCCGCTCGGTCGCACGCGGGCATCGCTATCTGTCGGAGGCGGTTGCCGATACGCTCGCCGACAATCTCGACAAGCCCGCCGCGGGGCGTCCGCATGAAGCGCTGTCGGAGCGCGAATTCCAGATCTTCTGCAAGCTCGCGGCCGGTCAGTTTCCGACCGAGATCGCCGAAGAGCTGCATCTGTCCGTCAAAACGGTGAGCACGTATCGCGCGCGGGTGCTGGAGAAGATGCGGCTCGCGAACAACGCGGACCTCACCTATTACGCGATCAAGAACGGCCTGATCGAATGACGGACGATCGAGACATCCCGATGAACAGCGAACCGAACCCCGTTGCCGAGTCAGCCAGCCGCGCGCCGTTGCGCGTGCTGCTGATCGAGGATTCGCCGCTGATCCGTCGCAGCCTCGTCGAAGCGATCGATGCCTTGGGCCTGCTGCGCGTGGCCGCTTATGCCGATTCCGCAGACCAGGCGATCGCGCTGCTCGGCGACGAGACGTTCGACGCGGTGATCGTCGATTTGCAGTTGAAGCAGGGCTCGGGGGTGCCGGTGCTCGCGTATCTGCAGCGCGAGGGGCTGATCGATTCGATGTTCGCGGCGGTGCTGACCAATCACGCGTTGCCCGCGTATCGCGCGCGCTGCGAGCAGTATGGCGTGCGGCACTTCTACGACAAATCGTTCGAGTTCGATCGCGTGCTCGATGCGCTGAACGATTATGCGTTGGCGCGGGGTGGCGTCGTTTGAGCGACGCCGGTATAAATCAGGGATGAAAGCGGGCGCTCAATGCGCAGCCCGCGCCGGCGAGCGCAAATGATTCCACGCACCGAGCCCGGCGAACGCGATCCCCGCGATACTGATGCCGAGCCACCCGAACACCGGCCACACGATCGCGCCGACACCCGAACCGAGCGCCCCGCCGATGAAATACGCGACCATGTACACGGTATTGACGCGGCTGCGCGCATCGGGCTTCAACGCGTAGATACGCGACTGGTTCGAAATCTGCGCGGCCTGCACGCCGATGTCGAGAATGATCACGCCGACCACGAGTCCGGCGATGCTCTTCGCCGACGCGCCAAAAATCAGGAACGAGATCACGACCAGCAGGAGCGATACGGTGATGATCGCGCGCGGCCCGCGCCGGTCGGCGAACTTGCCGGCGAGCGGCGCGGCCAACGCGCCGGCCGCGCCGACGATGCCGAACAACCCGGCCGCCTGCGGCCCGAGATGAAACGGCGCGCCCGCGAGCAGCAGGGCGAGCACCGACCAGAAAATGCTGAACGCCGCGAACAGCGCCGCACCGGTCAGGGACGCCTCGCGCAGCGCGCGATGCTCGGTCACGAGGTGCCACATCGACACGAGCAGCTTGCCGTACGGCAGCGTCGAGGTCGGCTGGCTCTTCGGCAAGCGCAGAATGATGACGACCGCCAGAACCAGCAGCGCGACGACCGACGCGCCGAACACCGCGCGCCAGCCAAAGTATTGTGCGACGAAGCCCGCCGCGGTCCGCGCGAGCAGGATGCCGAGCAGCAGGCCGCTCATCACGGTGCCGACCGCGTGGCCGCGCTCGGACGGCGGCGCGAGTTCGGCCGCGAATGGCACGGCCTGTTGCGCGATCGTCGCGAGTACGCCGATTGCGAGACTCGCGACGATCAGCACCGCGAGTGTCGGTGCCGCCGCCGCGATGACGAGCGCGACGCACATTCCAGCGATCTGCAGCAGGATCAGAAGACGCCGGTCGAAGCGATCGCCGAGCGGCGCGAGCAGCAGCATGCCGGCCGCGTAACCGAGCTGCGTGACGGCCGGCACCGCGCCGACCCATGTCGCGCTGCCCGGGAACGACTGGCGGAAGTTGTCGAGCAACGGCTGGTTGTAGTAGATGTTCGCGACCGAGATACCGGCGATCGTCGCGAGCAACAGCAACAGGCCGCGCAACGACCGGGTGGAGGGAGCGGCAGTGGATGCGTCGGAAGTGGACATGAGAGAGGCGGATCGACGGACCGGCCCATGCGCGGTCCTCAAGCGTGCCGATCATACCGGAGCGGCTCGGTTCCTGCTGGCAGCCGCGCCGGCCGTCAGCGGCCTGATTCAGTCGATCAATTCGCCATGGTTATAGAACGGATACGGCCCGTCGGCCGCGTCGACATACGCGTGATGCGTGACGATGCCCGTCGCCGGATCGTAGTAATGCAGCGCATACGCGGGCGGCTCCATTACGAACACCGAGGGTCCGTCGTCGCGGAAATCGAGCGCGACCTGGTGAGCGGGCGCGGGAATCGCGCTCGCGATCGTGCCGCCGAAGCGCACGAACATCGACCGATGCACGTGCCCGCAGAGCACGCGCTCGACGTTCGGATGCCGCGCGATCAGCGCCGCGAGTTGGTCCGATGCCGCCGGATCGAGCCGGATCTCGTCCATATGCCCGATGCCGCACACGAACGGCGGATGATGTAGCGCGACCACGACTGGCTTGCCGTGCGCCGCATCGAGCTGCTGCGCGAGCCACGCGAGCCGCGTGTCGCACAGCATGCCTCTGCTCGATCCGGGCACGAGCGAATCGAGCGCGATCACGCGCAGCGGGCCGATATCGACCGCGTATTGCACGAACTCGCCGCCGCTCCGCAGTTCCTCGCGCTCGGGAAACGCCGCGCGCAGCGCCTTGCGTTCGTCGTGATTGCCGACCATCAGGAAGTAGGGGATAGCCAGTGGCGCG
>DATAQT010000381.1:0-9227 GCA_036264535.1 Paraburkholderia sp.
TCGCCGTCGTGTGCACGCGCATGCCGATGAACTTGCCGTCCTTGTCGAGCGCGAGCTCGGCTTTCGTCACGTGATCGCGGCCGTGCGCGTCGGAGAGGAAGGCCTCGGAGCGCTCGGCGGTCCATTTGACCGGGCGGCCGATCTTCTTCGATGCCCACGTGAGCGCTACGTCTTCCGCGTACAGGAAGATCTTCGAACCGAAGCCGCCGCCGACGTCCGGCGCAATCACGCGCAGCTTCGATTCCGGCAGCGACAGCACGAACGCGGCCATCAAGAGCCGCTCGACATGCGGATTCTGATTGGCGACGTACAGCGTGTAGCTCTCATCTTGCGCCGAATAGTTCGCGTTGACCGCTCGCGGTTCGATCGCGTTCGGCACGAGCCGGTTGTTGACGATGTCGAGCGTGGTCACGTGCGCGGCTTTCGCGAACGCGGCATCGGTCGCGGCCTTGTCGCCATGGCCCCAGTTGTAGCAGACGTTGTCGGGCACTTCGTCGTGCACCGCCGCCTGACCCGGGTCGGCCGCATGCGCGGTATCGACGACGGCCGGCAGCTCGTCGTAATCGACTTCGATCAATTCGACCGCGTCTTTCGCGGCCTTGATCGATTCGGCGATCACGAGCGCGACCTGATCGCCGACGTGACGCGCTTTCGTATGCGCGATCACCGGATGGGGCGGCTCGTTCATTGGCTTGCCGTCGGTGCTGTGGATCAGCCAGCCGCATGGCAGGCCACCGACGTTCTCCGCGGCGAGATCCGCGCCGGTGAAGATCGCGACCACGCCGGGCGACTGTTTAGCCGCGCTCGTGTCGATGCTTTTGATCTTCGCGTGCGCGTGCGGTGAGCGCAGGAACACCGCGTAGGTTTGCTGCGGCAGCACGATGTCGTCGGTGTACTGGCCTTTGCCGGTCAGGAAGCGATAGTCTTCCTTGCGTTCGACGGCGGCGCCGATGAGGCTCGGGGTATCGGGTGCGTTCATCGTTGGCTCCTCAGGCGGCGGTTGCGCCGGCGGCGTTCGCCCCGGCAGATGCGCTTGATGCGGCGGACGACTTCATACCCGCTGCGCCTTCGAGCACGGCTTTGACGATGTTGTGATAGCCCGTACAGCGGCACAGATTGCCGTCGAGCTGTTCGCGCACGTCGTCGCCGGTCAGATCGGGGCGACGCTGCACCAGCGACACCGCGCTCATCACCATGCCCGGCGTGCAGAAGCCGCATTGCAGACCGTGGCAGTGCTTGAACGCAGCCTGCATCGGATGCAGCACGCCGTTGTGCGCGAGGCCTTCGATGGTCGTGACTTCCGCGCCGTCGGCTTGCACGGCGAGGATGTTGCAGGACTTGATCGCGCGGCCGTCCAGATGAACGGTGCAGGCGCCGCATTGCGCCGTATCGCAGCCGACGTGGGTGCCGGTCAGACGGAGTTGATCGCGCAGGAACTGGACAAGCAGGGTGCCAGGGTCGACTGAGGCGCTCACGGGTGCGCCATTGACCGTCAGACTGATGCTGATCGCCATGAAGCTGTCTCCTTTGTTGATCGCAGTTAGCGCTTCAGCGCTTACTGCGGTCCCATGCGGTTATCGCGATTGATCGGAGCGAGCGCTTCGGCGTATCGATCCCCGCCTCGGCGCTGACCACGATCCCATGCAAGATAGTTGCTGTGGGTGAGACCGGACCTGTGATTGTTATTGCCCCTGCTTTGCTTCGACTGCGTACTGACTGCGATTCGCGAGGTCCGATGAGGCTGCTGCGGGTTTTACAGATCTGCCGAAAAGTAAAGCACAAATCGCGCGGGCGCGCTATGAGGGGAAGTGTGTTCGGCGCGCGTGAGCGCACGAAGAGAAGCATGGCGGCCACGGAACAGGACACCGGAAAGACGTGCGCCCCGTCTGCAGAGGAAGACGGGGCGCATTGATAGATCAGCGGAAAGCGACGCCGGGCTCGCGAACCTTCAGCGTGTTGGCGTGGCCTCGTTGAACCGGCGGATTACCTGGCCAGTTTCGAATGACGGCGCGAGTAGCCGAAATAGATGACCATGCCGATCAGCAGCCAGATCGCGAACGCGGCCCACGTGATGCCTTGCAGGTTCAGCATCAGGAACAGGCACGAGGCGACCGCGAGCACCGGCACGACCGGCGTGCCCGGGCAACGGAACGCGCGCGGCAGCTCG
Organism: Paraburkholderia sp.; assembly: GCA_036264535.1. GTDB lineage: Bacteria > Pseudomonadota > Gammaproteobacteria > Burkholderiales > Burkholderiaceae > Paraburkholderia. The sequence goes on from DATAQT010000381.1 coordinate 2,168, forward strand.
GGGTGTGTCTTGCGCAGCACGAGCACCGCGATCGACACCATCGAGAAGGCGGCGAGCGTGCCGATATTGATCAGTTCAGCCAACACATTGAGCGGCACCAGCGCGCCGATCAGGCCGAAGAAGATACCGACGAGCCACGTCGTGAAGAACGGCGTCGCGAAACGCGGATGCAGTTTCGACAACTTCGCGGGCAGCAGGCCGTCGCGCGACATCGCGAAGATCACGCGGGTCTGGCCGTAGGCCATCACGAGAATCACGGTGAGCATGCCGAGCACGGCGCCGAGATCGATGAAGCCCGCGACCCAGTTCTGCCCTGCGAGCTGTAGCGCGTACGACACCGGGTGCGAAATGCCCATGAACTTCTCCGACGGCACGATGCCGGTGACGACCGCGGCCACAGCCACATACAGCACCGCGCACACGCCGAGCGACGCGATGATGCCGACCGGCAGATCGCGCTTCGGATTCTTCACTTCTTCGGCCGCCGACGACACCGCGTCGAAGCCGATGAACGCGAAGAACATCACCGCGGCCGCGCCGAACACGCCGTTCCAGCCGTGCGGCATGAACGGGTGCCAGTTGGCCGGCGTGACGTGAAACACGCCAACCCCGATCACCAGCAGCACGACGACCACCTTGATCGCGACCATGATGTTGTTGATCCGCGCGGACTCGCGCACGCCGAGCGACAGCAGCGTGGTGATCGCCATCATCACGAGGAAGGCGGGCAGGTTGAACAGGGTCTCGTGCCCCGGAACCGCGCCGGGGGCCGCGGTCAGCGCCATCGGGAGCGACACGCCGAAGCCCGACAGCAGCGACTGTAGATAGCCCGACCAGCCGACCGATACCGCCGAGGTCGCGAGCCCGTACTCGAGCATCAGGTCCCAGCCGATGATCCACGCGGCCAGTTCGCCGAGCGTCGCGTAGGAGTACGTGTAGATCGAACCGGCGACCGGAATCGTCGACGCGAATTCGGCGTAGGCGAGCGCGGCGAAGCCGCAGGCGATCGCCGCGATCACGAACGAGACCATCAGCGCGGGTCCGGCCTGCACGGCGCCCGTACCGGTCAGCACGAAGATGCCGGTGCCGATGATGGCGCCGACGCCGAGAAAAGTGAGGTCGAGCGCGCCGAGCGCCTTTTTCAGGCCGGCGGTCTGAGCGCTCGCCGCGAGCATGTGCTCGACGCTCTTTCTGCGAAACAGGGACATTGGCGTGGGTCTCCAGTGGTGCACGCGTGTTGCGCGCCGAATGTCGGGAAAACCCGTAATTCTAGCGGATGCGTGCTGCCGGGCTCGTTCCAGGCGGCGCTTCTGGTGCTTGGGCGGCGGGCGGAAACTCCTGCCAGGAGGGGGCTTCCGGGTGTTCTCGCGGTGCCGGAAGCGGGGAGCCCGTGATGCTTTTACTGGATATGCAATAAATGGGGAGGGAATCTCCCCGTTTATGCGACGCCTGCCTGCCTAGCCCGCCATCGCGGGATTGAGATCGACGAGGCGGTTGCTCATCACATAGAAGGTGAGCTCGGCGTTGTTGCGCAGCTTCATCTTGTCGAGCAGCCGCGTGCGGTACACGCTGACCGTCTTCACCGACAGCGACAGCGCGGCCGCGATATCGGTGAGCCGTTTGCCCGACGCGAGCATGCACATCGTCTGGTATTCGCGATCGGACAGCTTTTCGTGCGGCAACTGCTCGCCGTCGAACGATACGTAGTCGGCGAGCGCCTCGGCCATCTCGGGGCTGACGTACTTGCGGCCCGCGGCGACCTGCTGGATCGCGCCGACCATCTGCGCGGCGTCGACCGTCTTCGACAGATAGCCGGACGCGCCGGCTTTGAGCGCGCGCACCGCGTACTGGTCTTCGCGGTACATCGAGAACATCAGCACCGCGACGCGCGGCGCCTTGCGCTTGAGGCGCTTGAGGACCTCGACACCATTCATGTCGGGCAGCGAGATGTCGAGCAGCACGACGTCGAAGCTCTGATGGACGACCGAGTCGAGCGCTTCGGAGCCGCTTTTCGCCTCCGCGACCTCGCGCGCGACACCACGATCGAGCAGCAACTGGCGAACGCCCTGGCGGACCACCGCGTGATCTTCGACGATCAGGATGCGCAGGCTCATGGTCGCGCGCTCACGATTGCAGCGCGCGCCGGGCGGCGCGCGGCGCTGAGGTGGCCGCGAGCAGCGCGTGCCACGCGAAGCGGGCCTGGATGACGGTGCCGCGTGGGGCCATGGCGCCGTTGCTGCTATCGCCGCCGTGCTCGCCGCGACCGAGGCTCGCGCGCCTGGCGCTGACTCGCAGCGTGCCGTTGAACGCCGTACAGCGCGCCTGCATTCCGGCGAGGCCGAAATGGCCGCCGGGTTCTTTCTGGTCACCGCGTTCGCGCGCGCCACGGGGCAGGCCGATGCCATCGTCGCTGACGAAGAGCCTTAGATGACGCGCGCCCGTTTCGATGCGCACGTCGGCGCACGTCGCGCGCGCGTGCTTCGCGACGTTGTTCAGCGCTTCCTGCGCGACGCGGAACACGGCGAGGGCCGCATCGGGGGACAGGCGCGCGAGTCGCGCGTCGTCGGTGCAGGTCAAGGTGGTGCGCAAGCCGGTGCGGGTGGCGAAGTTGCGGACCCAGCTTTTCAGCGCCCCGGCGACGCCCGTCTCGAACGACGGCGCGTGCAGCTGCGCGACGGCCTCGCGGCTCGCCGCGCACACGGCGTCGAGCGAACGGTTCGCGACCGCGAGCGCGGCCGCGCATTGCGGCGGGGCGTCGGCGGGCAGCCAGGTTTCGATGCCGGCAAGCGCAAAGCGCGTCGCGGTCAGCTCGGCGCCGACACCGTCGTGCAGCTCGCGCGCGACGTGCCGGCGCACACTCTCCTGCGCGTCGAGCAGTTCGGCCGACAGCTCGCGCACCCGCGCGCGCAGGCGCTCGATCTCGCGTGCCGCGAACGACGGCATGTCGATGCCATCACACTCCGCTGACGAGGCCAGCGGAGCGTTGAACGGGACGGCAGTCGACGTATCCATGAATTTCCCTCTCAGGAAGCAGAGTGGACAACGATGCGGGCGCACAGGCGACACAAAAGCCTGCGAATCATGAGGTTTCGCGCTTCGTCGTCGGGCGACCCGCGCGACGGACGAAACACGAGGGTTCAACGTAACGAAATTTACATTTAGCAACAACCCGGGTTGACCACGATTGCTACGTGAATTCGTCTGATCTCGCGGCGCGATGATATCTTAAAAAAATGAAAAGTGCAGTCGCACCAAGGGTTAGCGCAGAGTTTTCACAGGTTACATGATGTTTTCTGCATGCCTGTCTTGTCGGAGGAATTCTGACAGCCAAGGTTATGTAACGGGCTCCAATTTGTAACAGACAACAAAAAAGGAGCCCGGAGGCTCCTTTTCGTGAAAATCGCGGCGCAGGCCGCGAAGAGGTAGTGCTGGCTTAGCCGACGAAGGCCTTTTCGACCACGTAATGACCCGGCTCGTTGTTGCTGCCTTCCTTGAAGCCCCCGTCTTCGAGCAGCTTGCGCGTGTCGCGCAGCATGTGCGGACTGCCGCACAGCATGACGCGGTCGTTCTCGAGCGAGAAACCGGGCACGCCGAGGTCGGCGAACAGCTTTTCGGTTTCGATCAGCTCGGTGATGCGGCCGCGGTTCTGGAACGCTTCGCGCGTGACGGTCGGGTAGTACAGCAGCTTTTCCTGCACGAGCTCGCCGAGGTGTTCATGCGCCGGCAGGTGATCGGTGATGTATTCCTTGTACGCGAGTTCGTCGACGAAACGGCAGGTGTGCGTGAGGACCACGCGCTCGTAGCGGTCGTAAATGTCCGGATCCTTGATGATCGACATGAACGGCGCGAGACCCGTGCCGGTGGACAGCAGCCACAGCGTCTTGCCCGGCAGCAGGTTGTCGGCCACCAGCGTGCCGACCGGCTTCTTGCCGATCAGCACTTCGTCGCCGACCTTCAGGTGCTGCAGACGCGACGTGAGCGGGCCGTCCTGCACCTTGATGCTAAGGAATTCGAGATGTTCTTCGTAGTTCGCACTGGCGAGGCTATATGCGCGCAGCAGCGGCTTGCCCTCAACCTGCAGGCCCACCATCGTGAACTGGCCGTTTTCGAAGCGGAACGACGGATCGCGCGTGCAGGTGAAGCTGAAAAGCGTATCGGTCCAGTGATGGACGCTCAGGACGGTTTGTGAATTCAGGTTGCTCATGGCTTCTTGGATAGTGCGAAAACGAAGGCGGCCAGGCGTTTGAGCCGGCCGGCACGGCAAGGGCGATGCTGCGCTGACCCGTGGTCGGGACTCACGCGCAATCCGCCATTTTACCGTGCCCGCTGGGGCGGGGTCGCGGCGCGGCGGTCGAGCGTGTTGAAGCGGGTTGCCACCAGGAGGCGGTGGCGCCGGCTTGCTGGCGCCACGAAGTGCGTTGGCGTGAGCGCGGCCGTGCTTCAGCGGGGTACGGCGATTCGGCGAATGCCGCGCAGGGCGGCTGCCATTGGCTGTCCGGCAGGTACGAAAGCGACGCGCCGCGCGGACGACAATTTTAGGATCATACCGAAAGCTGGCGTGCGCTGCAGCATTGACCCTGCTGAGAAAACTGGCAAATGGGGCGGAACCCTCCCGGCGCAATCGAGATCGCCCGGTTTTCGACATCGTTCGCGTGGCGCAATTTTTTGGGGAATACGCCAGACGGTGCCTCGTTTACGCAACACGCGAGTCGCGCGAAGCAATGCGGCGGTGGCTGCGCGACTCGTTCTGGCGGCTTCGGCCGCCCTTGCGAGTAGGAGGTGTCAAATGGAAGCTTCTCGTGCGATGTCTACATTCGGTTCATACACAGGTTTCAACGGGTTGGTGATACGGGCACACACATCGCGTTTCGTGCGTCGTGCGGTGTGTCGAGCCGGGTTGCTGGCTTTATCGTTGGGGACGGTCGGCGCCTGGGCGCAGGAGGTGATCCTGCCGCCAAATTCGGTGACCTCATCGACCGTTCCGGGCAACGGTGATGTCAATCCGTACGGCATTGCGTTCGTGCCGGCTGGCGTGCCGTCCTGGAGCACGCTCAAACCCGGCGATGTGGTGGTGGCCAATTTCAATGCGAAGTCGAATCTGCAAGGGACCGGTACGACGATCGTCAAGCTCGTGGCCAATAGCAACCCGGTGACGTTCTTCGCGGGACACAATCTCGGTCTCACGACGGCGCTCGCCGTGCTGAAAAGTGGCTTCGTGCTGGTGGGCAATGTGCCGACCACGGATGGCAAGAACGTCGTCCCGCCGGGCTCGCTGCTCGTCGTCAATCCGCAGGGCGGTCTCGTCAAGCAGCTGATCGATCCCAACCTGCTGGATGGCCCCTGGGACCTGACCGTGATCGACGGGGGGCAATTCGTCAGGGTCTTCGTCTCGGATGTGTTGAACGGCAAGGTCGCGCGGATCGATCTCGCCATCGGGGAGAATGGCGTTCAGGTGCTGCCGAGCTCGACCATCATCGCGTCAGGCTACCTGCATCGCACCGATCCAGCAGCACTCGTGGTCGGCCCGACAGGGCTCGCGTACGACGCATCGCATGACGTGCTTTACGTCGCCTCGACGGGTGACAACGCGGTGTTCGCGATCTACGGCGCTGCCGGCGCGAAGCATGATGGCGGAATCGGCCGGATGATTTACCAGGACAATAAGCACCTCCACGGCCCGCTTGCGCTGGCACTGGCGCCCAATGGGCATCTCGTGACCGCGAACGGCGACGCCGTGAACCCCGACCCGAATCATCCCAGCGAAATCGTCGAGTTCACCGTTGACGGACAATTCGTCGCGCAATTGCAGGTCGACGCTGCGTCGGGGTCCGCGTTCGGTCTTGCATTCGGTCTCGACAGCAAGCGCCACCTGCAGTTTGCCGCGGTAGACGACAACACGAATACGGCGACAGTCTGGACCTTGCGCACAGACAGCCAATAAGCGGGACCAGGACGATCATCCGAGGTGCTGTGACGCGCCGGCGGCGGCGACTCTATCGGTACACAGATACGGGTCTGGAACGGCGATTGTTGGGGCAAACCTCAGTCAGATAAGGAAATTCCGTCCGATGAATCTGGTGACGCTCAATTCGCGGGTGTCGTTTGCTCAAGCCGCCGCCACCCGCTTTTTTCCGCGCTGTTTCAACACCCGCGCCTGCAGCACGATCACGAGTAGCAGGAACACACCGCGAATCACCGACTGCCAGTACGCCGACAGACTGATGAACCCGAGCCCGTTCTCGAAGTTCAGCAGATTGAACACGAGCCCGAGCAGCAGCACGCCGGCAATCGTCATCGCGACGGAGCCCTCGCCGCCGGTCAGCAGCGTGCCACCGAGCACGACCGCCGAAATCGCGAACAGCTCCCACCCGACCCCTTCGTTAGGCTGCCCCGCGCCGAACTGCGCGGCGAGGATCACGCCCGCCATGCCGGCGAGCAGACCGCTGACCGCATAGGCCATGACCAGCGTGCGGTCGACGTTCAGCCCCATCAGCCGCGCGGCCTCTTCACTGCCGCCGATCGCGAGCGAGTGCCGCCCGAAGCGTGTACTGCGCAGCGCGAGCCAGCCGGCCACCGCGGCGACCAGCGCGACGAGTCCCGGAATCGGCAGCCCGAACAGGTCGCCCTGACCGAAGTTGCCGAAGTTCGAATCGGCCGCGATCGACACCGCGTCGTTCTTGCCGAGCAGCAGCGCGACGCCGTGCGCGCCGAGGCTCGTCGCGAGCGTGACGATGAAGGGCAGGATTTTCAAACGCGTGATGATCACTCCGTTCAGCACGCCGACCGCCAGTCCCGCCGCACAGCCCGCCAGCACGGCGACCCAGCCGCCGTACACGCTGGTCAGCGCGGCGACGACACTTGCCAGCGCGGCCACCGTGCCGACCGACAGGTCGATGCCGCCGGTGATGATCACGAAGGCCATGCCGATCGAGATCAGCGCGAACATCGAGTTGTAGCGCCAGAACGACGTGATGTTGTACGCCGAGCCGAAGTGGTCATAGCGCACGAGGCCGAAGACCACGAGCGCCGCGAGCGCGAGCAGGATGGGAAGATTCTTTTT
>DATAQT010000422.1:0-31814 GCA_036264535.1 Paraburkholderia sp.
CCCGAAGAAGAGACCACCGACGATCGCGCCGATATTCAGCACGATGGCGATCAGCGAGACCGTATGCGCGTCGAAACCGTGTTGCACGCGCAAGAAGGTCGGATACAGGTCCTGGGAGCCGTGCGAGAAGAAGTTGAACGCCGTCATCAGGACGATCGTGTAGAGCGAGAGCGTGACGTTCTTCTTCAGCGTGGCGACCAGGCCCGGCCTTTTATGCGTTTCCAACGTCTTGAATGCCGGCGATTCAGGCACATGTGCGCGCACGTAGAGCACCAGCAGCGCAGGCAGCACGCCGACCATGAACATGCCGCGCCAGCCGATGTACTGGTACAACAGACCGAACACGACCGAGGCGAGCAGGTAGCCGCTCGGATAACCGGCTTGCAGCAGGCCCGAGACGATGCCGCGCGACTTCGCTGGCACGGTTTCCATGGTCAGCGCGCCGCCGACACCCCATTCGCCGCCCATGGCGATACCGAACAGTGCACGCAGCACGAGCAGCGTCATCAGGTTCGGCGACAGACCGGACAGCAACTCGAGCAGTGAGAAGCACGCGATATTGACCATCAGCGTCGGACGGCGGCCGTATTTGTCGGCGAGCCAGCCGAAAATCAATGCGCCGAGCGGACGCATCGCCAAGGTCAGCATGATCGCGACCGCGACCGACGGAATGTCCGTATTGAATTCCTGCGCGATATCTTTCAATACGAACACCATCAGAAAGAAATCGAATGCGTCGAGGGTCCAGCCCAGATAGGCAGCGATCGTGACGTTTCTCTGTTCCCGAGTCCAACTCATTGATTGTTCTCCTGAGTCTGCACAAGCCCGCGTTTGACGACGGGCGGCACCATTGCCCTTGCGCCTTATGCCAGGCGCTTTGCGGCGAGTGTACGCCGAGCGTTAAGCGTCTGCATGGTTGAAGCCGCTTTTATCCGTGTTAATCCCGAGAGCAGATTATGTGCTGAATTCGCAATGCATGATTAATGTCGGCTAAATGTAATTATTTATTTGGTTTATGTTTGTTTTTTGTAATATTCATCGGGCTCGATCGAAGATTGTTGATCAAGTTTGTGGCAATGACGTTTTGACTGGTCGACTGCCGTCTAGCAGTGCAGGCGGCACGCACCCCGCGCGGCACCGAACCTTCATGTACAGTTACTTCGCCAACTTATCGACATATTGCTATGTCCGTGAAGTCATCGCCTTCGTTGCTCGACGAGATGCTCGACACTGTCGCGCGCCGGTATCGCCTGCCGGCGCTCGCGGCGGTCTGCGCGCCGACGCAGCAGGCGAGTCCCGCCACCGTGCACGCGCTCGCGATCGAACAGGCGCGCGAGTCGCTCGCGCGTGGTGAGGCGCCGGATGTGGCGAACCAGCGGCTCTTTATCGAGGCGCTCGCGCGCATGATTCGCGAGGCGATGCGCGAGGAAGCCGGCGACCCCGTGTTTCAGGCGATGCTGCTACGGCATCGCAACGCAGTGGTGCGCGAATATGCGTCGCTGGCCGCGCACGCGAGCGAGGATCGCCGGCTGATTTACGCGGCCGTCAACGCGATCGCTCATCCCGCCAAACAGCAGCGGCTGCTACCCGGCCCGCAACGCGATGCGTTGGCGCGGCTACACGCGCTCGCGTTCGCCGAAGCGTGGCCGGAGCTGGGCGTGGCCCTCAAGCGTTGCATCGAGACGCCGTCGATCGCGCATGAGGCGGCGCTGCAACGCGGCCTGGCGCAATTGCTGGAGAGCGCGGCGTTGCATCGGTTGCAGCGCCTCGTCGCGCTCACCTTCGACGAGCGCGTGCGTCGCTACCAGTCGCTGTGGGATCGCCAGGGGCCGCGCTCCGGAAGCTCGATCGCCGTCGCGCGAGGTTTGAGCTCGAAGCAGCGCGGCGCCGCGGTCGAAGCATCGGCCACCGATGCGCTCGACGCACTCGCGCGGCGCCTGAACGACGCGCAGGCGTTCGCGACGTACCGTGTCGTGAACTCGATGCGCGTGCCCGCTGCGATACCCGCGAGCCACGAGCGCGCGAAAACCGAATGGGACGTGGTGCTGCTGAGCCAGGCGAAGCCGCCAGCCGACGCGACGATGTGGGATGTGTGCCTGCTCGTCGAAGCGAAGGCATCGGTCGATGCGGCCACCACCGATCTGCCGCGGCTCATGCGCGGACTGACGCTGCTCGCGCACGCGGACCCGCACAGCGCTTACTCGTTTCGGACCCAGCAAGGGGCGGTGCGGCTGAGCGGCGCGTCGCTCGCCGCGCTGACTGGCGACGGGGCCGCTCTGCGCAGGACCGTGCTCTATTGCTGCGACGCACCCGTCGAAGCGGCGCCGCGCGTGCTGAGTCCCGCGAGCCGGATGCAACTGCTGTCGGCCCACGCCAGCCTTGAATTCGCAGGCGCACTGGCGGACGGGCGCGACGCCGATTGCGCGGATCTCGAACCGGTGTGGCGTCAGTTGCTCGAATCGCCGAGATGGCGGGCCGTGCTCGACCAGTACGCGACGCTGCGCGAAGTCCGCGAATTGATGGTTCATCCGGAAGACTTGCGGGCCGCGGTCGATATCGCCACGCAAGACGGTCGAGCGCCCGCGATAGCCGGGACCGCGCGTCTCAACTGATCTACACTCGTCGACAGCAGTACCGTCCAGTACGCCCGCCGTGCGCGCGGGCATCCGTCAACGTCGGTGGAACATCATGGCTCCCAGTGCCAGCGAATTAGCGAGCCGTCCAGCCAAAGTGGCTGACTACGCGCGAGAAAACCAGGCGCTGCTGCGGCTCGCGCGCGCCCAGACCGGCTCGCGCGAACATCTGCTCAATGCAATTGCAAACGAGGCGTTGGCATTGTGCTGTGCGGGCAGCGCGGGCATCAGTCTGGTGGAAGGGCCACCCGATAGCCGGCGCTTCCGCTGGCTCGCGGTGGCGGGCCTTTGCGCCGGTCTGCAAGGGCGCACGACCGCCTGGGACGAATGTCCATGCGGCGTCACGCTCGAAGCGGGCACGGTGCGCCTGTTCGTCAACCCGCAACGGGAGTTCGCCTGTCTGAACTTTCCAGGCGTCGATGTACCCGAGGGGATCGTCGTCCCCATTCCAGGCGATAGTGGTCACCTCGGCGCGATCTGGGTGATGTCGCACGATCCCGCGTGCCGCTTCGACAGCGAAGACGCGCGGGTGCTGTCCGATCTCGCGACCGTCGCGGGCGCGGCCGTGACGATGGTCAACGTTCGCGACGACGGCGCCGACAACGACCGTCGCCACAACGAGTTCATCGCGATGCTCGCGCACGAGCTGCGCAACCCGATGGCGCCGATCGACGGCGCGATCACCGCGGCGCGGCGCCTGCTCGCCGACAACGACAAAGCCGACGCCGTGCTGGGCATCGCGCAACGGCAGATGAAGCATCTGCGCACCCTCGTCGACGACCTGCTCGACGCCGCGCGTCTGAAATACGGAAAGCTGACGATCCGAAGCAGCGACACGCTGCTCTCCGAGATCGTGGAGGACGCGGTGACCACGATCGACGACGACCTGAGATCGCGCGGTCACACGCTGAAATTGACCGGTCTGGACAGCGCGATTCCAGTGCGCGCCGACCCTGTGCGGCTCAGTCAGGTGCTCGGCAATCTGTTGTCGAACGCGGTGAAGTACACACCGGCGGGTGGGGTCATCGAGCTGTCGGTTCGCGCCGGAGATCCGCGCGACGCGCGGATGCTCGAGATCGACGTCGCCGATAACGGCATCGGCATCGATTCCGCGGTCGGGCCGCATGTCTTCGATCTGTTCGCGCAATGCTCGAGCGGCAGCGCGCGCTCGGAAGGCGGGCTCGGAATCGGTCTCGCCGTCGCTAAACGACTGGTGGAACTGCACGAAGGCGAGATCGCGATCCACAGCGAAGGGCCGGGCTGCGGCACCCGGGTCACCTTGCGCTTGCCGATACTGCGAACGCAGCCGCAAGCCTCGATTGTCGAGACCACGGAACAGGGCGGGGCGTTCAGACCGCTGCGCATCGTTCTGGTGGACGACAACGTGGACGCGTTGCACGTTCTGCGCATGCTGCTCGACCTCGAAGGGTATCGCGTGTCCGCGGTCGACAACGGTCGCGCGGCCATCGAGCTGATCACACGAACCAGACCGGAGCTCGCCATCGTCGATGTGGCGATGCCCAACATGGACGGATTCGAGGTTGCACGCAGAATTCGTGCGAATCCTGAGCTGAACGGGACGATCCTCGTCGCGCTGACCGGCTATTCGTCTGACTCGGACCGCAGCCAGACGCTTGCCGCGGGTTTCGACCATCATCTGAGCAAGCCGTTGTCGCTCGATAAGCTGCGGGACCTGCTGGCGAAATCGGCTGATCGGCTGGTTGGCGGCGGTAGCTGAACCCGCTGCGTGCCAACCCGATCAGGTGCTTTCTCGTCGCCGGTCCCGATTCATCGCGACATAGGTCGAGATCATTGAAATGAATACGCCAAAAAATACATAGCCGGTCAGCGCTTCGGTGGCGGCGACCATGCGGCCGTCGAGCGTGGGGTGGTAGTCGCCGTAGCCGACGGTCGTGAAGGTGATGATGCTGAAATACAGGCAGCTTTCCCGGTCGTGGACGACGTTCGATGCCCCTTCGACAATGCCGAGCCGCATGTAAATGTCGCTATACGTCCACACGGCGACGCACAGCAGGGCGCCCAGGGCCGTGAGCTGCACGACGAGATACATGCGGCGCGAGGTGACGAGCACCAGCGTGGCGAGAGCGAACATCGTCACGGCATCGACGATCGCGTCGGAGCGCGGTGACAGAAGCGAATACGACAGATGAACGAAGTAAAAGCCCGCCACCAACGGTGCGAACACCGTTCCCAGGCCGACCATGGCTTCCCCGAGCTTGTTTGCCGACCATCGCAGGTTCATGGCACCTCCCGTGCCAGCGATTCTTCGGCGCCCCCATTCGATTTATCCTGATCGAGGCCGCCTGGATTCTTCTTCAGCTACCGCGGTCTTTCGAGCCATGCCTGCAGCGCACGCTGCTTCGAGCGTTCGATGCGCTGCATCGTCGGCGTCACGGTGATCCCAATCTAGCGCGTAACGACCACCGTGGACTCGGATTCGTACGCGATCCGAACGTGACTATGGCGCTTGAGAGATTGCATCACTTTGACGAGTTCGGGGCGGCTGACCCGGACCGAATGCACGGCACCTGCCTTGTCCTCGACCGTCAGCAGGTTGAGCGTGTGATCGATGCCGGTGACTTCGGCCACGCCCCGGAACTCTCTGAGCGCCTGAAACTGCTCCAGTTCGCCGCCAGGCGAAGACTGGGTCACCTTGACCGTGCGATTCAGGCGCGTGAGCGCTTCACCTTTCGCGACCGACAGTTCGGTGACGTAGGGCTCCAGGTAGCTGGCCGTGAGCTTGTCGCCGACTTTGACGGCGTTGAGCGCGTCGCGGTGATCCTTGGCGTTGAAACTGAGATCCTCGTGGCCCGGGACAGTCACGACGATGATCGCGTTTTTCTGGTCGATCAGGCTGATGGTGCCGCTCTCGCTGTCAACCGACGCGCCCTTCGGGACGGCTTGCGCGCTCGCCGCCGGGACGGCGTCGTCCGCGCCGCACTCGGGAATCCATGCGGCGGACAAGCCGAGCGCCGCAACCATGCACATACAACGGTGGGCAACGGAAATGCGCGTATTCGATCGGAACGTCATGGCAGTCCTCTTGTGCGATCAGGCAGTTGTTCGCGATGCACGCGTTGCGCGCGGCCCGTGTGCGACTGCTGGTCTGGGGCGTGCGCGCACCATACTGGTTCGTCTCTCGCGGTACTGGCTATCAGTGTAGGACTTTCAGGGGCATTTGGCGGCCGCGCCGGTTTAATGCAGTTCGTTGAACTCGACGCGCCCGCCCTTCATCACCAGCGGGATGTGCTCGCCCTGGCCGGCGAGGCAGCTCAAGTCGCGCAGCGGGTCGCCGTCGACCACCAGCACGTCGGCATAGGCACCCGGCGCGAGGCGTCCCAGCTTACCCGTCATGCCGAGAATTTCGGCGCCGATGGTGGTGGCGCTGCCGATTATCTCGGCGGGGCTCAGCACCTGCGCGCGGATCGCAAATTCGTCGCTTTGCATACGATGGCCCGGTCCGAGCAGATCGGTGCCGAAGCCCATCTTGACCCCGGCGCGCCTGAAAATCTCGAGCGACTTCAAGCCGGCTTCACGCACGATGTCGATCTTGGCCGCGCTCCCGGCCGACAAACCGAAGCGCACGCCCTCGATATGCAACGCCTCGTAAGCCACCAGCGTGGGGACCACGTAGGCGCCGCGCTCGGCCATCAGCGCGGCGGTCGGCGCATCGATCAGATTGCCGTGCTCGATCGTGCGCACGCCGCAGCGCACCGCGCGCTGCATCGATTCAGCCGTGTACGCGTGCGCCATCACATAGGTGCCGCGCGCCTCGGCTTCGGCGACGACCGCGCGGATCTCGTCCTCCGAGTAGCCGAGCGCGCCGACCGGATCGGTCGGCGAGGCCACGCCGCCGGACGCCATGATCTTGATCTGGTCGGCGCCCATCTGCAGTTCTTCGCGCACGGCGCGGCGCAACGCGTCGACGCCGTCGACGACCCGGCTCAGCGCACCGACGCGCACGCAGCAGTTGCAAGGCGCGTCGCCGGGCATGAAGTCCGTGCGCGCGCGCCCGTCGCCGTGGCCGCCGGTCTGGCTCAGCGCGCGCCCGGCAACGAACAGGCGCGGCCCTTGCGCGAGGCCCATTTCCACCGACTGCTTGAGCGCGAAGCCGGCGCCGCCCGCATCGCGCACGGTCGTGAAGCCGCGCCGCAGGATGCCGCGCATGATCGGCAGCGCCTTGAGGGTGACGAATACGTTTGGCATGCTCACCTGGCTCGGCAAATCGAACTGCGTCGCGACCATGTGCGCGTGCAGGTCGATCAGGCCCGGCATGATGGTCTTGCCTTTGAGATCGATGACCTGGGCGTCGTGCGCCTCGATCGGCTGCGGCGATACTTCCTTGATCGTGTCGCCTTCGACCAGCAGATGGTGGCCCGGCTGCAAGGCATGATGCAGCGGATCGAGCAAAGCGCCGTTCTTGAACAGGATGCGGTCCATAGGTTCGTCCTCGGTTTGCGGCGCGCGAGCGCGCTGCGCCGGCTGTGAGCGGTTCAGCGTTCCAGACGCATCGCGGCAATTTCTTCGAGCGACCGGCCGCGGGTGGGCACGCCCATGATCAGGACGGCGAGCGCGCCGATGATCAGCACCAGCGTCGTGCCGCCGAAGACCCCGCCGAAGCCCAAACGCGGGTAGAGATAGCCGACCAGGATCGGCGCGGCGATCGCGCCGAGGCGTCCGATTGCCGAAGAGACGCCCATGCCGGTCGCGCGCACCTCGGTGGGGAACACTTCGGGCGTGTAGGCATAGACGCCGGCATAAGTCCCGTTCATGAAGAACGACAGCAAGAAGCCCGACGTCAGAATTTCGGCATCGCTGTGCGTGAGCGCGAGCCCTAACGCGGAGAACCCGCCCAGCGCCATGTACGTCACGATGGTCGCGCGGCGGCCGATCTTTTCATTGAGCCACGCGCCCGAAAAGTAGCCGGGAATCTGCGCGAGATACATGACCAGCGAATACGAAAAACTACGCGTGATCGTCATGCCGCTTTGCACCAGCAGACCGGGAATCCACGTAAAGAACGCGTAATAACTGAACGTGATCGACAGCCACATCAACCAGGCCATCGCGGTGATGCCCGCCAACTGGCGCGACCACAGGGCCTTGAGTTTGGAGAGTGCCGTGCCGCTCGCGACGGGGGCTGGAATGTTCGTTTCGAGCGCCTGTTCCGGCAGGAGTGGCAAGCCGGCGGCGCGCACCACCGCTTCCATCCGCTCGACGATCACCGCGGCTTCGGCGCTTCTGCCGCGGCTGTCGAGCCAGCGCGGTGATTCGGGCAACGCGCGGCGCCACCACAGCAGCATGACGATCGGCAGCGCGGTGATCACCGAGACGACACGCCAGGCGTCGGGTGCCAGCGGTATGACCAGATAACCGAGGATCGCGGCGAAGACGAAGCCGAACGAGAAGAATGCCGCCAGACTGCCGGTGAAGGTGCCGCGATATTTGCGCGCGCAGAACTCCGAGAGAAACGGCGCGACGATCGCGCTTTCGGCACCGGTGCCGACCCCGGCGACGATGCGCGTCGCCATGAAGAAAGGCCAATCCTGCGCGGTGGCGCTGACGAGCGAGGCGAGGCAGTAGATGATCAGTGCCCACACCATCACCTTGCGCCGGCCGATCACGTCTCCGAGGATGCCGGCGAGCGCGGCGCCGAAGAAGTAGCCAATGAAGGTGCCGCTGCCGAGCACGCCGGTCTGCACGCTGCTCAGATGCCACTGGTTGCGCAGCACGGGCAGCATGAAGGCCAGCACGGCCGCATCCATCGCATCGAAGACGTAGCCCAGTCCTCCCATCCACAGCAGTTTCCGATGAAAGCTCGAATAAGGCAGGCGCTCAATCCGCGCGGGAATCGTCGGCATAGCATGCTTCCAGAAAGGGGAGCGCCGTGGCGCCGGGCATCGTCGAACGAGTATAGGGAGCCGAAAAGGGCGGGTCTTGGCCGGAAACCGCATCGAACATGCGGATTCCGGCATCACGGCGCGGCGTGCCGCCCTACGCGAAAGCGCTTCGGACAGCGCCGCGGGGTTTGATCGATCTCATGGCGCAGCATACAGTTTGCGCGTGCGAAGCACTTTCTTCGGAGATTGACGCCATGCCTTATCTACAGCTTGATGTAAACGATCACTACTCGGCGGAGAATAAAAGACTGCTCGCAGCGAAAATGTGTGAAACCTATGCCCGGATGATGTCGGTCGATGTCAGGCGGATCAGCGTCGCCATCCGCGAACTCGGCCCAGGCAGCGTCTGGCGGATTGCGGAGGAGGACGGGGAACCGGTGCCTGTCGCCGTGATGATGCTCGATATCAGAAGAGGGCGACCGCCGGAGTTGCGCATGGAGTTGGCCAAAGCCCTCTGCGCGCTCTGCGTTGAGATTCTGGGCTTGCACGAGCACCGGCTCAACGTCGAGTTCACCCAGCACTCGGGCGATGAGATGTATCACCCGGCGCTCGGCGGTTACAGCCCGGAATGGGAGCCAGGCCAGCGATGAGGGCACGCATTCTGCGACCCGTATTTTCAACCAGGGCGCCACGATCAGATCCACATCCGGAGCGCCGCAACCTGAGCCAAAGTAGGAGACGAACCATGAGCAGGCTTGCGAGATCCCCAGCCGGCAACCGGCGGCCGCGACCGTGGTGGATGGTCGTGATGACGGCGCTGTTCTGTTTCTTGTGCCACAGCGCCTTCGCGCAAACGGACGACAGCGCGGCTCGCCTGCGCGACAAATATCAGAGTCTGACGCAGCAACTCGCGAACAATCAGTTTCATCGACCGTTGTACCTCGAATCGCAGGAGTTGCCGTCGTCGCTCAAGGGCGATATTTATGGTGTGCTCAACCATCCTTTCGAGGTGGTCAGAGGCGCGCTCACCGACCCGGCCCAAGGCCCGGCCAACTGGTGCGACGTGCTGATCCTGCATCTGAACACCAAGTACTGCCATGCCTCGACTGGCGCAAACGGTACGGTGCTCGCCGTGAACATCGGCAAGAAAACCGAGGAATCTCTTTCCTCGTCGTACCGAGTGCAATTCGACTTTCGCCCGGTAGCTAGCACTCCAGATTATTTTCGCGTGGAACTTGGCGCCGCCAAGGGTCCGCTGAGCACGAAGGACTACCGCATCGTGCTCGAGGCGATACCCGTTGGCGATAACCGCACCTTTATCCATCTGACTTACGCCTACGGATACGGCACGGCGGGACGGCTTGCCATGAAAACCTATCTGGCGACGATCGGCAGCGACAAGGTCGGCTTTTCCTCCACGCCCGATTCGTCGGCGAGCGAGCCACGATACGTCGGCGGCGTGCGCGGTCTGGTGGAGCGCAATACGATGCGCTATTACCTCGCCATCGATGCTTATCTGGGCGCGCTTTCCAGCCCACCCAACGCTCGCCTCGACAAACGCCTCGCCGACTGGTTCGATGCCACCGAGCAGTATCCGCGGCAATTGCACGAGGTCAGTCGCGCCGACTACATGCAGATGAAGCACAACGAGTATCAGCGTCAGCAGGTCGCCCAGTAGTCCGCGCAGCGGGCGAGCATGAGTGAGAGCCGGTCTTCGCCACGCAATGGCGAATTGAAGGTTTTTCCGGTTGGATGTCGATCCGGTGGCTGGTCGATCGTCGTCTGGCAAGACAATCGGTCAGGAACCTCGGATTCGCTGTTCTGCTCCGGTTCTGGCCGCCATCGCAATCCAGCTCAGGAGGACACACCGTGGACAAACTCGCCAATCCAATCCTGCAAGTCCTGGAGGACTACACAGCCGCGGTATTCGCAAAAAACGTAGACTCGTTCGTCGCGCTCTACGACCGGGATACGGTGGTCTTCGACATGTGGGGCGCATGGTCGCATAACGGCATCGCATCGTGGCGGGCCGTGGCCGAGGGCTGGTTCCGCTCGCTGGGTACGGAACGTGTGATCGTGGATTTCCTCGATGCGCAAACGATCGTCGCAGCGGACCTCGCCGTTGTTCACGCTTTCGCGACATACAGAGCCGTCGATGCCGACGGCCTGGAACTGCGCTCGATGGACAATCGCCTGACCATGACGCTCAGGCAGCAGGCCGATGGGTGGAAGATCGTCCACCAGCACACGTCCTCTCCGATCGAGGTCGGCACGGCGCAGGTCATTTTCAGGCGCTAGCGGCACGGATCGCGGGACGGGCCCGTACCCGGTGATGCGAATTATCCATCTGGCATCGACCGGGTCCGGCCGGGGTCGAGGGTTCGACATCGGCTTTCGACTCGCCAATAATCACGGGGGCGTTACTTTCTAATCAATTGGCGAAGTGCCTTCTGTTTAAAAGCACCTATGAAACCATTGCTTGCCGGCCGATGCCTTTGCGGTGCTGTCCATTATTCGGTCAAAGACGAGTTCGTCTATGCGCTGAATTGCCACTGTTCAAACTGCCGCCGTGCGACCGGCTCGGCGTTCAAACCATTCGCGGGGATCGAGCGCGACAAGCTGCGTATCACTGAGGGCGAAGACAGCCTGATGATTTTCGGTGATGAGCGGGCAGAGCACGATGTGCGCTGCAAAATTTGCGGAAGCCTGATGTTCTCGGTGGTTCGTCAAGGGGAATACGTTCACGTTACATTGGGAACCCTCACGGACCCGCCCACGTTGCTTCCCACTGCCCATATTTTTGTGGGTTCGAAGGCAGCGTGGTATTCCATTACCGACCAACTGCCACAACACGACGAATTCGGGTAAATGGGCGCGGTCTTGTGCGCAGGGCGGCAGCTTCCTCGATCAGCGAACTCACACTTCCAGACCACGTCGGCCTCTGACTCGAAGGAAGCTGATGGGTATACCCGCTATTTAAACGACCACTACCTCGAAGTGTGACGTCCGGTCGCATGAGCATCCGCTCCCCGCTCTTATACTTACATTCAGTAAGGGTTAACGATGAGTATGCGGAGGTCGTAATGGATAAGGCAGTTGAAAACGCGGTTCACCTGGAGCCACTGGAAGCGATCGCAAGCGAGGAACTCGGAATCAGTTCGCTCACGGAGTCGGGCAAGATCTCAACCGACGTTCGGCTGGTTCGGATTGCGGATCTCGCCAACGCGCTCCAGCGGGCTTATGACGTCGGGCTATTGATGGGGCACACAGTGGCGAGGGCAGAACAGATGAAAACCACGGAGCCCGTTTTGAAGTGTCGTCCGGAACAGGACTGGGTGCGAACCGCAGCCGACGAGATTTTGAGCAACCGTTCGCATTCTCACTGAAAGCCGGAGCGAATCATGAAAAACAGCATTCCGGATGATCCCTGCCGGCCCGCACTGGTTGCGATAGCCAGCCATTACCTCGAAATCAATTCGCTCGAAGAAACCGGGCGAAAGCTCGGAGATATGCAGTTTCTGCGGGTATCGAATCTCGCTGATGCACTCGAACAGGCCTACCAGATGGGTTTTGTCGTGGGTTATAACGCGGAACCTGAATAACGCCGGGTCCGGCTCATCCGGCGACATCTGCATCGCTGCAGATGCCGCCTTCAAAAACGCTTATGTGCGCGTAATCGAAACCCCACCGTCGACCAACGAGGCCGTACCCGTCACGAAGGACGAATCGTCGGAAGCGAGGTAGAGCGCCGAGCGCGCGAGCTCTTCCGGCTTTGCCACTCGCTTGAGCGCATGCAGGCCCGTCACGAACGCCTGCGATTCGGCCGTATCGTTCATGCCACGATACATCTCCGTGTCCACTGCGCCCGGCAGGATCGCGTTGACGCGCACACCCTGCGGGCCGTATTCAGCCGCGAGCGCCTGCGTCAGTCCGATCAGCCCGGATTTGCTCGCGGCATAGGCGGCACTCCCCGGGAAGGCGAACGAGTAGCCGACGAACGTCGAGGTGAAGATGATCGACCCGCCGCCTTGCTTGATCATTTCTGGAATCTGATGCTTGGCGCCGAGAAACGCGCTCGTCAGGTTGGTGGCCAGCGTCGCGGTCCAGCCTGCTTCCGAGACCCCGGTGGACGGTCCCATTTCACCGAGCGTCCCCGCATTGTTGTAGGCGATGTCGAGACGGCCGAAGCGGCTGACGGCAAGCGCGACCAGCGCTTTGGCAAATTCTTCGGATTGCACATCCCCTGCCAGCGAGACAGCCGTGCCGCCATCGCGAGCGATCTCTGCCACGAGCGTCTCGAGTTCGGCCTCGCGGCGTGCCGCCACGACGACCTTTGCCCCTTCCGCGGCGAACAACTTTGCGGCGGCGCGACCAATGCCTGCGCTGGCTCCAGTGACGATGGCGACTTTTCCTGTCAAGCGTTGCATATTCAATCTCCGGTTGCTTTCATCGTGGGCCGATGCCCCATGCGTCGGCCCGTTGAAAGGAACTATAGGATTTCGTTCTTGTTATCGAAAGACCAAAAATATGGCGGTATCATTTATTTTTTGTGAATGATGGGGCGTGACATGGACAGACTGCGCGCGTTTGAGGTCTTCGTGGCCGTCGTCAACCGAGGCAGCTTCGCGCGCGCGGCCGATGCGCTCGAAACCTCCCCCGCGAACGTGACCCGCTATGTGAATGAACTGGAGGCGCATCTTGGTGCGCGACTTCTGAATCGCACCTCACGCAGGTTGTCTCTGACCGAAGGCGGTGAAACGCTCTATTCGCGATGCAAGGCAATTCTCGAAGACGTTGCCGAGACGGAAGGACTCGTGTCGACGACGTCGATCGAACCGCGCGGACGGCTGCGCATCAACGCGCCAGTCAGCTTCGGCATCCGGCATCTCGCGCCGCTGTGGCCACAGTTCATGCAGCAGTATCCCGACGTCGAACTCGACATCACGCTCATTGACCGCGTCGTGGATATCGTCGAGGAGGGCTTCGATCTCGCCATTCGTATCTCGCGCGCTGGCACGGTCGATCATGCGGCCCGCAAGCTGGCGACATCGAGAAACATCCTGTGTGCTTCTCCCGATTATCTGTTGCGGTGGGGACATCCCGGGAGGCCGGCGGACCTGCTCGGACACCAATGCATCGGCTATACGTATGCCGCCACGGCGGATGAGTGGCAACTGATGGACAGCGACGGCAAAACTCATGCTGTCGAGGTCAACTGTCACATGCACAGCAACAACGGCGACACGGCACGCGCGGCGGCGCTCGCGGGGCAGGGCGTGATCTGGCAGCCCACGTTTCTGATTGGCGAGGATCTCCGCGCGGGCCGGCTCGTTCAGGTATTGCCTGACTACCGCTTGCCGGATATCGATGTGCTCGCGCTCTATCCGAGTCGTCGCCACGTGAGCGCAAAAGTGCGTGCGGCTATCGATTTTCTGGTCGATGCGTTCTCGGGCGTGCCGCCGTGGGACAACGATGACGCTGCAGAGAAGCCCGATAGCGAACCCCCAGCTAACTGACGCGACGGTCTATCTCGGAGTGGACATCGCGATCAGCCGGGCGCGTGCCATGCATCAGCCCAGCATGATCGCTGTGTTGATCAACGCGACATGAGAGAGTGTCTGCGGAAAATTCCCGCATTGGCGCTTCCCCTGAACGTCGTATTGTTCCGCGAGAAGTCCCACGTCGTTGCGCAACTCCAGCACCCGTTCAAGCAGCGTGCATGCGTCGTCGCGACGGCCTTGCATGTGCCGCACCTGCGCGAGCCACAAGGTGCAGGCGAGAAACGCGCCTTCGTCCGGCTCGTGCGGAGCCTTCCCGGATAGATCGCTTCGATAGCGAAACACGAGCCCATCGACCATCAGTTCGCGTTCGATCGCATTCACCGTTGCCAGCATGCGAGGGTCGTGCGGCGAAAGAAACCCGAACAGCGGTAACAGCAGCAGGCTCGCATCCAGCCGTTCGCTGCCGTAAGACTGTGTGAATGCGTTCACATGCTGGTTGAAACCATGCGCCAGCACGTCGTTCCGGATTGCAGCCGCAAGTTTTCTCCATCTGGCAATCGGAGCCTGGTGATGAAACTCCTCCGCGCATCGAATCGCACGATCCACCGCGACCCAGGCCATGACTTTCGACAACGTGAAGTGCCGCTGGGCACCGCGAAACTCCCACAGGCCGTTATCGGCGGCGCGCCAGACGGCGGCGACATGATCGATCAGGCTGCGTTCGAGCAGCCATGCATCCTCATCGGGCGGCAAGCCGTGTTGTCTCGCGACATAGAGCGCATTCATCACTTCGCCGTAAGTGTCGTGCTGCGACTGGTTCACGGCCGCATTGCCGAAACGTACCGGACACGAACCTCCGTACCCGCGCAACGCCGAACATTCCCACTCGACGATGTGGCGCTCGCCATCCGCGGTGTACATGATCTGGGTCTGCGCCGGATGGCCCGCAATTGCACGCACCAGCCAGTCCCGCCACGCCTGTGCTTCTTCGCTGACTCCGCTTTCGGCGAGCGCCAACATCGTGAAGCTCGCGTCGCGTAGCCAGCAATAGCGGTAATCCCAGTTCCGGTCGGCGCCGATGCGCTCGGGCAATGAACTGGTTGGGGCCGCTACGATACCGCCGGTCAGACGATTCGTCAGCCCTTTGAGCGTGACCAGCGAGCGCGTGATGGCGCTGCCATAGGGCCCGCTTGCCGGATGCCCGGCGGACCATTCTTGCCAGAACGCGAGGGTGCCCTGAAGCGACTCCGAGGCGAGCAAACGTCGGGGCGGAGGTTCGTGAGAGCGGGTACAGGTCAGCACGAAATCGCAAACCTCGCCCGCCGCGAGTTCGAACGAGCTGTATATCCGCGCATCGCGAATGGACGAGACCTGCTGCGTATCGAACCAGACCGACCACGGCCCGCTCACCGCTGTGATTCTGTCGTCCAATGGGCGCAGCCACGGCAGCGCCCGTCCGTAGTTGAAGCGCAGCGCCAGCTGGCTCGTGATTCGCACGCGGCCCGATACGCAGCGCACGCGCCGGCAAAGTCGCGGCGGCGCTGCGGCCCATTCCATCCAGTCCGTCAGTTCGAGCGTGCCATCGGCGGTTTGTTGAGTCGTTTCCAGTACCAGCGACGCGTCCAGATAACGACGGTGTGCGGCCATGACGCCGGCATCGGGTGCGATTCGCCAGAAGCCATTCTCCTCCTCGCCGATCAGCGCGGCGAAGCAGGGGCTCGAATCGAACGCGGGCCAGCACAGCCAGTCGATCGAACCATCGATGCCGGAAAGCGCTGCGCTTTGACCGTCGCCGAGCATCGCGTAGTCTTCGAGGCGCAACGCCATGATCAGATCCGGCGGCGCAGCGCGCGCACGCACAGCGTGGCCAGCGTGGCGATCGCGAGCATCGCGACCCCGCGATGCGTGTCCAGCCAGAACGCGGGACTGGACGAAGATGCTTCGGTGTCGAACCGGCCGTGCACGCGATGCAAGGCTGTGACGGGCTCCCACAGATTCGACACGCGCCGCGCTCCACTGGCAGTCGTATCGTCCTGCTGCGCATCGACGCCGGTGCGCCCGAGATAACGGTCAAGCCAGCCCGGTATCCACTGATTGGCCACGATCGCCTTGATCGACGACGAGCCGACCCACACTTCGCGGCGCCGATGCGTCGCAGCCCAGTAAATTGCCCGTGCCGCGACCTCCGGCTGAAAGATTGGGGCGACCGGCCGAGGCGCATGCGGCATGCTGTTTTGGGCCCAGTCGAACTGGGGCGTGTTCAACGCGGGCATCTGCACCATGGTCACGTGCACGCGGCTGCGGCGATGATGCAATTCGCAGCGCAACGCATCCGTGAAGCCACGTATCGCGTGCTTGGCGCCACAATACGCGGATTGCAATGGAATCGAGCGATAGGCAAGGGCGGAACCCACCTGGACGATCACGCCGCGGTCGCGTTCGAGCATCCGCTTCAACGCGGCCATCGTGCCCCAGACGAAACCGTGATACGTGACGTCGGTCACGCGCGCGAAATCCTTGTGCGAAAGCGCGTCGACGGGGGCGAACACCGTCACCATCGCGTTGTTGACCCAGACGTCGATGGACCCAAGGCGCGCCTCGACGGAGGCCGCGGCGGCATCGAGCGCGTCGGCATCGCTGACGTCCACCTTGATCGACAGCACCCGTGCGCCTGCGGCGCGAACGTCCTGCGCGGTTTGCTGAAGCGCATCGACGTCGCGCGCGAGCAGCGCGACGTCGGCGCCATGTCGCGCGAATTCGAGCGCGGTGGCGCGGCCGACGCCTGCGGTTGCACCGGTGATCACGACCGTTTGCGGCTTTTGGCTTTTCTTCATGGCTGACGTCTCCCCGATGTTCGTGCGGCCGCGCCCGCGCGTCTACAGTTCGCCCCGCGCTGCCAGCGCGGTGATCCGGTCCGCCGTGCGGCAGGCGATCGCCTGAATGGTTAGCGACGGATTCACGCCCCCGACAGTCGGAAACACCGAGCCGTCGCAAATCCACAGGTTCGGAATGTCCCAGCTCCGGCAATCCGCATTGACGACGCTCGTATGCGGATCGTCGCCCATGCGCGCCGTGCCGTTCAGATGGCAGGTATCGTCATGCTGCGCCCAGATCCGCCTTGCGCCCGCCGCTTCGAGCGCGCGCGTCATGAACGCCA
Organism: Paraburkholderia sp.; assembly: GCA_036264535.1. GTDB lineage: Bacteria > Pseudomonadota > Gammaproteobacteria > Burkholderiales > Burkholderiaceae > Paraburkholderia. Next base: position 17,153 of record DATAQT010000422.1, read on the forward strand.
GGCTGTGCGAGATCAGCCGCCGGTCGTTGTCGCAATAGCTCCAGCTCACGCGTGCAACCGGTAGACCGTACTGGTCCTTCTCGTCGGCGAGTGTCACGCGGTTGCGCTCCTGCGGCAACGTTTCGCCGACGATCTTCAGGCCGGCCTGATGGTTGTACATCTGCATTTCGTCGAGCAGCGGCTGGCCCCACAGACCGCGTCCCAGTTGCGTCTGCGCCCATACCACGGGCAGCGGTCCCTGGCTCATATACGCGTAGCCACCGAAGAAGTCCTTGCCCTTGTCGGTGTAGTTCCAGTGTTCGGTGATGGAGAGCGAAGGGGGCCCCTTGTACCAGCGTATTTCGTCGTCCATCACGCCCCACACTGCCTGATTCGACTGCACCATCAGGTTCTTGCCGACGAGGCCCGAACGGTTGGCGAGTCCGTCGGGAAACTGCGCGTTGGCCGACATCAGCAGCAGACGCGGCGTTTCGATCGCGTAGCCCGCGACGACCACATGACGCGCGCGCTGGAATTGCCACTGGCCTTCGCGCAGATATTCGACGCCGGTCGCGCGACCCTCACGGTTCACGTCGATACGGCCGACCATCGCGAGGTCGCGGATTTCGGCGCCTGCTTTGACGGCGCGTGGAATCCACGTGACGAGTGCGCTCTGTTTTGCATTGGTCGCGCAGCCTGATACGCAGAAGCCGCGATAGACACACGGATGCGCGTTGCCGCGCGGCGCCGACACGGTCGCGAGCGGCGTCGGGCTCCACGCGATTCCGAGCGCCTCCGCGCCTTTGGCGAGCACCAGCGCGGCGGCATTCATTTCATGCGCGCGATAGGGGTAACGCGGCCGTTTCGGCCCCCACGGATAGCTGACGGGACCCGCGATCTTCAATGCGTCTTCGACGTACGTGTAGTAGTGCCACATTTCCCGCCAGTCGAGCGGCCAGTCCGCGCCGTAGCCGAGCAGCGAGCGCGCCTTGAACCATTCCGGCCTGAAGCGCAGCGACACCATCGCGAAGTGCACGGTACTGCCGCCGACCGCCTTGCCGCTGTTGTTCGCGCCGAGCACGAGCGGGTCGTCGCCGTCGACGATCCGCTCGTCGGTCCAGTACAGCTTCGACTGATGCGTCTCGTCCGACGCGAACTCTTCGAGTGGCCGCCACCATGCGCCGGCATCGAAGGCGACCACCCTGAATCCCTGTTCGGCGAGCCGGCACGCGAGCGTGCCGCCGCCCGCGCCCGTGCCGACGATCGCGAAGTCGACTTCCTCATGACGCGGATACTCGCGCATCGGCAGCCAGCCGCCGCGAGTGAAGACGTCCGGCGCGCGGCCGTCCTTGCCGCGCGGGTGGCGAAGGGCGTCATCGAGCACGCTTTGTCTCCTTCGATCCGGCCATCCCCGCGACTTCGTCGTGCGCCGCTTCGACGGCTTCCCACGGGTCGCGACGGTTGAAGTACATGCGCACGTAACCACGCGGATTTGCCGGGCCGCCAAAACCGATCTCGCTCCATGTCGACGGATGCGAATAGTAGGTCGTGCAGATGTCGTGCAGAACCCGTTCCCTGAAGAACAGGCCACTGCTCATTTTTTGCCACGCATCACGCGTTAGCGTACCGTGCTCCATCGCGTGAATCACGCTGACGCGCGCACGTTCGTCGAGGTCTGCAAAACCCGCGCGATAGTGGTGAAGCGATTCGTCGTCGAGCGCCGCGAGACCGATGCGCCAGGCCTGCTGCAACGGCGGAAGCTGTGCGTTGCGATAGCCGTCGCTTCGGCCTTTCGCAATCTTGCGGTCCACCAGCGCGGCGAGCGGTACGCGTGGGCGGTCAGACGGTTGCGGGACGATCGCATCGCATAGCGCATGCAGCGTGCACCATTGGGCCGCACCGCACCACGCGGGCTCGTCGGGAGTGCCAATGCGATCGTCGATGACGGTACGCGTCGCGTCGTCCCAGGACGGCGTGTCGCGCTTGTCGAGTACGTTGTACTGCGGATAGGCAGGGACGAAATGGCCGCGGTTCATTTTTCTGTCTCCCTCATGCGCAAGGCCGCGAGACCGGCCATCGCCAGCGCGGTGAAACCCGGCGGCGCCGGCAACGGCGGACCGGCGAGCACGTTTTGCGACCAGTTGCGCCAGCCGCCCTGGCTGCGCGCGACGCCGCGCGCATGGAACAGCGAGCCGGCCAGACCGAGCGTCGCCGTCAGGCGCAACCAGAGCCGCGTGAACCACCGCGGGCGCGGCCCGCAGAGCGCGGCATGCGTGAGCAGCACGGCCGCGACCGGTGGAACCGTGACGGGCACATACATCGCGCGATGCTGGAACGCCCCGCGAAAATGAAGCAGTGCGACCTCGGCGACCGTGCCAGCGAGACCGATGCTCGTCGCGAGCGCAAGCGCTTTCCCCGCTGGCATGCCGAAGAGTTGCGGATCGTCGGCAGGCTCGTTGCGCAGCTGTTCGCCGACCGCGCCCAACGCGCCGGACAACAGCAACGTCAGCGGGGCGCCGAGCGGCGCGCCGTAAAAGAGGTTGTGCCAGCTCCATCGGCCCGGGCGTTTGGTGACGTTGTACAGATGGAACGCCGTCCCCGCGATGCCGGTCGATACCGCCGCGAGATAGACCGCGTGCCGGACCGAGTGGGACGCCTCGGTCCTGTCAGTGCCACCATGCAGACCCGCGAGCAGCGAGCAGGTCGCGGCGACGAGCGGCGCGTACATCGCGTTGTTGTCGAACGAGCCCCGGTAGTGCTCGACCGCGCTGTCGGCCAGCGCGGAAAAAGCGAGCAACGCCGAGCTGTGATTGAAACCGCGCGCGGCCTTGATGTGTTCGTGCTCTGCGGTGGGCATCGCCGGTAAAGCTAGGGGCGAGCGTGCCCATGGCCGTGCGTGATTGCGGTCCCCGCCACTTTTTCTCTTTGCCGCCAGCGCAGTTGCGCCTGAAACCGCGCACAGCGCGCCAAGCATGTACAAGGGTGTTTGTTTCATCGTCAGCGGATCAGTTGAGCAGTCACTTCCTGAGCAATCGGGCAATGTCGCGTTGCGGGGCCGTCTTTTCACGGCACGTCGATCGCAAAGCGCTTCGCCTCCTCACGCTTGAATTCGAGGCCGCAACCGGGACGGGACAGATCCGGCGAGATGCTGCCTTGCATGACGCGCGGCGCACCTTCGAACAGCATCGACTCGATGCGCACATGGTCGTGAAACCACTCCTGATGGCGCAGCCCAGGCACCGCGGCGGCGACGTGCAGGTGCAGCGCGGGCGCGCAATGCGCGGACAGCGGGATATGAAAGGCGGACGCCAGATGCGCGGCTTCGATGAACCCCGTGATGCCGCCGCAACGGCTCGCATCGGCCTGCAGGACGTCCACCGCGCCGCGTTCGAGCATGCGCCGGAAGTAGTCCGTCGTGTAGCCGTATTCGCCCGCGGCGATATCCATCGCGGCAGGTGCGCGGCTACGGATCGCGGATAGACCCGCGAGATCGTCGGAGCTCACGGGCTCTTCGAACCATTGCACGCGCTCGCTCGCGAAGTCCGCGGCGAAACGCTGCGCGGTCGTGATGTCGAACGCGCCGTTCGCATCGACGAAAAGACCGGTGTCGGGCCCGATCGCGCGGCGCGCGCAACGCACGCGCGACGGATCGCGCGCTGCGTCACTGCCGATCTTGATCTTGACCCAGCGGCATCCGTCGTTCTGTACCCAGCCGCTCAACTGCGCGGTCATCTGCGCGTCGGTGTACGTCGTGAAGCCGCCGCTGCCGTACACCGGCACACGCTCGCGCGACTGGCCGAGCAGCGTAACGAGCGGGACGCCCAGGCGTTTCGCATGCAGATCCCACAGCGCGCAATCCAGCGCGGAGATCGCAGTGGCGGCGATACCCTCGCGGCCGAGATTGCGTACCCGCCGCTGCATCTTCCTCGACAGCGAGGGCAGCGCCGCCGCGTCTTCGCCAAGCAGCGCGTCGGCCAGCGTGTGCCGGATCAGCGTCGCCACACACGCGTCGCTGTAGGTGTAACCGAGCCCGCGAACGCCGGCAGCCTCGACCTCCGTCACCACGAGCGTCGTTTCGTTCCATTCGAAGGTGCCATCGGCCTCGGGCGCATCGGTCGGGATCGTGTACGCGTGCGCCGTGATCCCGGTAATCGGAGCGGCGGCGGAACGATCCATCGTCGGGTGAGGGATTGCGTCGTTGTGCATGGTCGTCGCGCGCTGGGTCGATCGGTTAGCCGGTTTGTTCTGCTAACGACCGATTCAGCAAGCGCTATGCCTTACGGACGGATTTCATTCGGAGGCGGGGCGCGACTCTTGCTGCTTTGCCTCTGCATCGCAGGTCACTTCTTTTGGCGGGAGATTCTCATGGCAACGACGGTCGGCGACTTTATCGTGGACAGGCTGCATCAGTGGGGCGTGAAGCGGATGTTCGGTTATCCGGGCGACGGCATCAACGGCGTGTTTGGTGCGTTGAACCGTGCGGAAGGGAAGATCGAATTCGTGCAGGCGCGGCATGAGGAAATGGCGGCGTTCATGGCCTCCGCGCATGCGAAATTCACCGGTGAACTGGGAGTGTGTATCGCGACGTCCGGGCCGGGCGCCGCGCACCTGATCACGGGTCTCTACGACGCGAGGATGGATCACATGCCCGTGCTCGCGATCGTCGGCCAACAGGCACGCGCGGCGCTCGGCTCGCACTACCAGCAGGAAGTCGACCTCGCCGCGCTGTTCAAGGATGTCGCGGGGTCCTACGTACAACAGGCGAGCGTGCCCGCTCAGGTGCGGCACATGATCGACCGCGCGGTACGGATTGCGTTGGCGGAACGGCGCGTGACCGCGCTGATTTTTCCCAACGATCTGCAGGATCTCGACTACGAGCCGCCCGCGCGCAAGCACGGCACCGCTCATTCCGGTGTCGGCTATTCGCGGCCGAAGATCGTTCCGATGCAGGAAGACCTGCAACGGGCCGCCGACGTTCTGAATGCTGGACACAAGGTCGCGATACTGGTCGGCGCGGGCGCATTGCAGGCCACCGACGAAGTGATCGAGGTGGCGAACCGGCTTGGTGCGGGCGTGGCCAAGGCACTGCTCGGCAAGGCCGCGCTGCCGGACGACCTGCCATGGGTCACCGGTTCCATCGGTCTGCTGGGGACGAAACCCAGTTACGAATTGATGACGTCGTGCGATACGCTGCTGATGATCGGTTCAGGCTTTCCGTACTCGGAATTCTTGCCGAAAGAGGGCGATGCGCGAGGCGTGCAGATCGACATCAAGGCGGACATGCTGAGCCTGCGTTATCCGATGGAAGTCAATCTCGTCGGCGACAGCGCGGACACGTTGCGGGCGTTGCTGCCCTTGCTGAAGCAAAAGGACAGCAACGCATGGCGAGGCCGCATCGAGCGCTGGACGTCGCGCTGGTGGGAAACGCTCGACGAGCGCGCGCACGCGCCCGCAACCAGGGGCGTCAACCCTCAGCTCGCGTTTACCGAGCTGTCGCCGCGTCTGCCCGATCAGGTCATTCTGACGAGCGACTCGGGTTCGTGCGCGAACTGGTATGCGCGCGATCTGAAGATCCGCCGCGGGATGATGGCGTCGTTATCAGGCGGCCTCGCGTCGATGGGCGCCGCGGTCCCGTATGCGATCGCCGCCAAGTTCGCCTATCCAGGCCGGCCTGTGATCGCGATGGTCGGCGACGGCGCGATGCAAATGAACAACATGGCCGAACTGATCACGGTTGCCAAATACTGGCAGCAGTGGGCCGATCCTCGCTGGATCTGCATGGTGCTGAACAACGAGGATCTGAACCAGGTGACGTGGGAGCAACGCGTGATGGAAGGCGACCCGAAGTTCAACGCTTCGCAGCAGGTGCCGGACGTGCCTTACCACCGGTTCGCGGAGTTGGTGGGGCTTACCGGTATCTATGTCGACAAGGCGGAGCAGTTGCCGGACGCATGGGAGGCCGCGCTGGCCGCGAGGCGGCCCGTCGTGCTCGAAGTAAAGACGGACCCGGAAGTCCCGCCATTGCCGCCGCATGTGACGCTGGCGCAAGCCAAGGCGTTTGCGCGCACGTTGATGGAAGGTGATCCGAGGGAGGGCAGCGTGATTGCCAATACCGCGCGACAGGTATTGGGGGCGGTGATTCCCAACGGGAAAAGCTGAACGACCGGGGCGCCGCGACCAGATCCCTGTAAATATCACATTGTGAGTAAAACCTACAGCCGCACGCGGTGCCGCGTTTCGCTACCCGTCTGTCTTCTCCCGGTTTGTCGGCGAGCGTGCCCATTTCTTGCTGCGTGAGGCTGGGAGCCTGACTTGCCGACGTGCAAGCAGCGGAACGAGGAGCATGCCGATGCAATGCAGACCGGTTGTCGCGAGGCGGGACGGAGAAGCCGCGGGCGATCGCGTCAGGCCTGCTCTTTCCATTGCGCTGCCGGCCGGTTTGACCATCGTTCACGCCAACGCGCAGGGGGCGCCCCTCAATTATTTCCTGCACGCGGCGGGTCCTGCCGCGGCGCCCACGATGCATCTCGGCTGGGCGCTGGGCGCGTTGTCGATGGCTGTGATCGTGATCGTGGGCGTGCTGCTGGGCATTGCGATCGCGCGTCGCCGTCCCGTTAGGCGCGATGCGAGTCTTGGGAAAGGAGAGAAAAACGCGCTGCGCTGGGTCTATATGGGCACCGCGGTTTCGTCGATCTGTCTGATCGCGGCACTCGCGTACACGCTGGTTACGCTCGAATCCGTCGCGGCCCCGCCGCACGCACCCACGGTCATCCTGACCGTCACCGCGTATGACTGGTGGTGGAAAGTCGAATACGGCGACGCGGACGGCAGCCCCGCGTTCGTCACAGCCAACGAGATTCACATTCCGGTCGGCGAGCCGGTCAAGATCGTCCTCAAAAGCGCCGACGTCATCCACGCATTCTGGGTGCCGCGGCTCGCAGGCAAAACGCAGACGATTCCCGGACAGATCAACGAGCAATGGATTCAGGCGGACACGCCCGGCGTGTACCGCGGGCAATGCTCGCAGTTTTGCGGCGCGCAGCACGCGCATATGGCGTTCGAAGTGATTGCGCAGGACCGCGCGAGTTTCGACGCATGGCGCGCCGCGCAAGCCCAGTCCGCCGCGTCAGAAACCGGTACGGACAGCGCCGTGGTCGCGCATGGCGCACAAGTCTTCCACGCGCACTGCGCAGGCTGCCATGCGGTGCGAGGCACGTCGGCCGACGGCACCCAGGCGCCCGATCTGACCCATCTCGATTCGCGACGGCTGATCGCGGCGGGCACGTTGACGAACACGCCCGAGCATCAACTCGACTGGATTCGTCACGCGCAGCGGATCAAGCCTGATTCGCTGATGCCAGACATCGTGCTGACACCGAACGAGACGGCGTCGCTGAGCGCATATCTCGCGACGCTGCATTGACTTCCCCGCTCAGGTAACCCACTCGCCGATGACCGACACCACCACACCTTCTTCGACTCCTGCGCGGCTGCGATTGGACCGGCGCCTACAGTGGGGCGAAATCGCGCCCGACAGCACGGCGGAAAAGCAGCTGCGCGAACTCTGGGAGACGCCGCCAGGCTGGCGCGGCTGGCTATCGACGGTCGATCACAAGCGCATCGGTCTGCGCTATCTGGTCACGGCATTCGTCTTCCTGATCGCGGGCGGTGTCGAAGCGCTGATCATGCGCGTGCAGCTCGCACAACCGAATGCAACGCTGCTGACACCCGAGCAATACAACCAGCTGTTCACGATGCACGGCGTGACGATGATTTTCCTGTACGCGTTACCGGTGCTGTCCGGCTTCTCGAATTACCTATGGCCGCTGATACTCGGCGCGCGTGACATGGCGTTTCCGCGCCTGAATGCGTTTTCGTACTGGATCTTTCTGTTCGCCGCGATCTTTCTCTATGCCAGTTTTCCGCTCGGCGAAGCGCCCGATGCGGGCTGGTTCAACTATGTTCCGCTGTCGAGCCTCCAGTACGACACCGGGCCGAATATCGACGTGTACGCGCTCGGCATGGTCCTCCTCGGCATTTCGACGACGGTCGGCGCGGTCAACTTCGTCGTGACGTTGTTGCGCATGCGTGCGCCCGGCATGTCGCTCGATCGCCTCCCGGTGCTCGTCTGGGGGACCATGACCGCCTCCTGCGGCAATCTCGTCGCGGTGCCGTCCGTGAGTCTCGCGTTCCTGATGCTGTGGATGGACCGTCGCATCGGCACGCATTTCTTCGACGTGCTGAACGGCGGCCGCGCGTTGATGTGGCAACACCTGTTCTGGATCTTTGCGCACCCGTGGGTCTATGTCGTCGTGTTGCCCGCGATGGGCATCGTTTCCGATGCACTCCCCGTGTTTTGCCGCAGGCCGCTCGTCGGCTACGGACCCGTCGCGTTGTCAACCGTCGCGACGATGCTGATCGGTTTTGTCGTGTGGATTCACCATATGTTCGCGACCGGGCTCCCTGCGCTCGCACTGTCGCTGTTCGGTGCCGCCAGCATGGCGATTTCCATACCGAGCGCGATCGCGACGTTCGCATGGATTGCGACGATCTGGTCCGGGCGCCCCGTGTTCCGCGCACCGTTCTATTACTTCGCGGGCTTCGTGCTGCTGTTCGTGATTGGCGGCGTATCGGGCGTGATGACCGCGGCTGTGCCGTTCGACTGGCAACTGACCGATACGTATTTCGTCGTCGCGCATCTGCATTATGTGCTGCTCGGCATCAACGTGTTCCCGGTTATCGGCGGGGTGTACTTCTGGTTTCCGAAGTTCACCGGACGCATGATGAGTGAGCGAATCGGCAAACTCGCTTTCTGGGTGATGTTCACCGGCTTCAACGTGGCGTTCTTTCCGATGCACATTGCGGGACTGCTCGGCATGCCGCGCCGCATTTACACGTACGCGCCCGATATGGGCTGGAGCACGGTGAACCTGATTACGTCCGCGGGGTCGTTCGTGCTCGCGGCAGGCGTCCTGATCTTCCTGTGCGATCTGCTGTACAGCGCGCGGCATGGGGCGCCGGCGGGTGCCAACCCGTGGGACGCCGGCACGCTCGAATGGTCGATGACTTCGCCACCCCCTCCGTACAACTTTGCCGTCGTACCAACCGTCGCGAGCCGGCATCCGCTATGGGAAGGGCGGGACGACGATGAGCGGCACGAGGCTCGATCGTCGCTGGAACAGGGCTTCATACTCGATCAGGGCAGGGAAGCGCTCGGCACGACGGTCATGGAGGCGCAACCCGACGTGATCCTGAAGATGCCGGAAGACACCTGCACGCCCTTCGTGCTGAGCGTGTTCGCGACGCTGTTTTTCGCGGGACTTGCGTTGCTCGAATGGTGGTTCGCGGCAGCGATGCTGGTCGGTTGTGCGGCGTCGATTATCGTCTGGTTATGGCCCGAACGCAGTCTGATTCAGCGCGAGCCGCAGCACGTCCAGGATGCCGGGAGCTGACATGAACGACGCGCTGCGAAACGAGGCTTATGGCAGTCCGGTGCGCCTGCCGGTGGGCAGTGCGGGGCAGCGCTCGGGCGGCTGGTTCGGCTGCCTCGCGCTGATCGTGACGGAAGGGTCACTATTTGGATACCTGATTTTTTCTTATCTGTACCTGGCGTCGCAAAGCGGCAATATTTGGCCGCCCGAAGGATTACCGAAGCTCGGACTCGGTGTAGCCAATACGGCGATCCTGCTGTCAAGCAGTGTTTTCGTCTGGCTATGCGAGCGCTGCGTGAAACGGCGGCGCATTCACTGGGCCGTGATGTCGATGAGCGTCGCTCTCGTGCTCGGCGTGACGTTCGTCGGCATTCAGCTCAAGGAGTGGCGCAATCATCCGTATGGCCCGACCGCGCATCTGTACGGATCGCTGTACTTCACGATAACGGGTTTTCACATGGCGCATGTGATCGTCGGTCTGGTCGTGCTCACGCTGCTGCTGCTGTGGACTGCACTCGGTTACTTCGACGAAAAGCGCTGCCTCGCGCTAACTATTGGCGGGCTGTACTGGCACTTCGTCGATCTCGTCTGGCTCTTCATTTTCTCCACGCTCTATCTGTCGCCTTATCTGTTGAGGGCGCGAGCATGACGGGTACTTCGGCACAGACGCGGCGAAACGACGGCGACCACGGGCACCGCCCGGAACACGCTGGCCGTCATAAGGTCCCGCGCTTTCATGGAGGGCGGCTGCTGGTTGCCGTGCTCGCGACGCCGCTCGCATGGTTTGCGCAGATGCTGATTGGCGAAGTGCTGGCCGCGCAGGCCTGCGCGCTTTCCGATCCGAATCATCCGGTGATGCCGCCGTGGTGGGTAATGACCGCGCTGATCGCGTTGAGTACCGTCTGTTTCGTTGTCGGCGTCGCGGGGATGGTCGTCGCTTGGAGGACCGTTGCTTTTACACGCGCGCAATTGCGCCAGCCATTGCAGGGGCGCCAGCGCCGGGTTGCCGAACTCGAAACGTTTCTCGCGCGGATCGGCTTGCTGTGCAGCGCGATCTTCATGTTCGGACTGGTTGCCACCTCGATCGCGGTGGCGATGGTGTCGCGGTGCGGGCCATGGTGACGACGATGAAGCAGCGAACGATCTTCGCCGTTGGTATCACAGTCGTGGCGGGCGTGATGTTCGTTGCGGCCGGTCAGATGCCGCGTGTCGCGAATGCCAGCGCGAGCGCTCATGCCGATGCGCCAGCATCGAGCGTCCCGCTCGATGGCGGGCAGACAGCGCTGATCGCGAAAGGCGAGTACCTCGCCAAAGCCGCCGATTGCGCCGGCTGCCATACGGCGCCGCCGGGCGGTCCGTCGGGCAAGGAACCGTTGCATCCGTCCGCGCCATTCGCGGGCGGCCTCGCGATCAATTCACCGTTCGGGACGATCTGGTCGTCGAACATTACGCCCGATCCCCTGGCGGGCATTGGACGCTACAGTTATGACGATTTCCAGCGGGCCGTGCGAGAGGGCGTGGCGCCCGGCAACCGGAGGCTCTATCCCGCGATGCCTTTTCCATCGTTCGCGAAGATCAGCGATGACGATATGCACGCGCTCTACGCGTATTTCATGCACGGCGTCACGCCCGTTGCGCAGGTGCCGCCGCGCACGGCTTTGCCGTTTCCATTCAATCAGCGTTGGATGCTGGGGCTATGGAGTCTGACGTTTGCGCCTGACGGCGCGTTCGTACCGGAGCCGGCGCGCCGCGCGCAATGGAACCGTGGTGCTTATCTCGTGCAATCGCTCGGACATTGCGGTGCGTGTCATACGCCGCGCGGGCCTGCTTATGAGGAGCGCGGTTACAGCGAGCATTCGCGCCTGTATCTGACGGGTGGCGAAAACGACCATTGGTTCGCACCGAATCTGACCGGCGATCGGGCCTCGGGCCTTGGCCGCTTTTCAGAGGACGAGATCGCCGCTTTCCTGAAGCGCGGACATGGCGGTGGACTGGTGTCGTTCGGCAGCATGGTTCAGGTCGTCGAGGACAGTACCCAGTATCTGTCTGACGACGATTTGCAGGCCATCGCACACTATCTGAAGAGCTTACCTGCACGCGCGCCGTCTGGACACTACGACGATCGGAGCATCGCGGCGCAGACCGTGCGCGCTGTCGATGCGGGAGAGCTCGAGCTGCCTGGCGCCGGCATTTATCGGGGATTTTGCGCCCGCTGTCACCACGCAGACGGATCGGGCGAAGCGCTCAGATATCCGCGTCTCGCAGGCAACCCCGCGGTGTTGAGCGCGAATCCGGACTCGCTCGTCCGGCTGCTGGTCGAGGGCGGTGAAGCGCCGCATACGGAAGCGGGTCCGCAGCCGAAGAAAATGCCGTCTTTCAAGGGCGATTTGACCGACGCCGAAATGGCGCACGTGCTGACGTTCGTACGCAACACATGGGGCAACACGGCGGCACCTGTCACGACACGCGATGTGACGACGGTCAGGCGATCACTGGGGAAATAGAGGCGGACACATCGACCGGAGCGGTATACGACTACCCGGCTCTGATCACTGAATGCGCTTGACCCTACTACCGTAGTCACCTCCACGATCGAGATCATGTTCAACAGACATCCTTTCGATCGAGATGACTACTACCCGCGATTTCACCGACGACGAGTTCCTCGAAGCCTTTCTCGCCTGCCGGCTGCCACCGTCTGCATTCAATCACTGCAACCATCTGCGCGTGACATGGATTCACTTGCAGCGCTTCCCACTGGACGAGGCCATTGAGCGGACCTGTGCCGGCATCGCGCGATATGCCGCACACCTCGGCGTACCGGATCGTTACCACCGTACAATGACGGAAGCGCTGATCCGGCTCATGGCGCGCGCCGGGGCTGCGGATCCATCGTTGTCGTTTGAAGACTTTCTTGCGCGCGCACCGGCTTTTTCAGGCGATTGCCGCACGCTAATCGCCGCGCACTATTCGCCCGATTTACTGGCCCGCTCCGATGCGCGCTATCGCTTTCTCTCACCCGATCGACTTCCCTTGCCGTCATGACACGACTGACTCTCGGACGACTGGCTCGCGAAGCAGGGCTCGCGCGCTCCTCGCTCCTTCACTACGAAGCGCTCGGTCTGCTCGTGCCGTCCGGACGCAGTTCCGCGGGCTATCGGCTTTACGACGAGACGCAGCGCGAGCGACTGCGCGCGATCCGCGCTTACCGTGCCGCCGGGCTGCCGTTGGCCGCAATACGCGACGTACTCGCGAATAAGGGAGACGCAGCCGCCCAGATCCTTGAAACGCAATTGAAGGTGCTGACGGAGGAAGTCGCGCGTCTGAGACATCGCCAGAAAGCGATTGCCACGTTACTGGCACAGCCGTCGTTCCGTCGTCGAGGACGCACGCGCGGCAAGGACGCATGGGTTGCGATGCTGCGCGGTGCTGGCTTCGATGACGCTGAGATGGATCGGTGGCATGCCGAGTTCGAGGCAGAGGATCCTGGCCGGGCTTCGCTAGCCCGGCGACGGAACGGCCGGCGGACGCCCGAAGTGCGTCACCACCTTTTTGACGCCCGACGCGTTTTCGGCCGCGACGCGAATGGCGTTGCCTTCCTCGGCGCTGACGAGCGGGCCCCAGAGATGCACCGTCCCGTCCTCAACGGTGACGTTCTCGCGCGCGAGCGCCCAGGGCTGGCCCTGCATCGCAGCGATGACGGCTTCGCGGATCGCGTTATCGCCGCTCTCCGCCACAGGCGATACCGCGGGCGCTAAGGTCACAAGCGCGCGAATCAGATTGGCGCGGCTCACAATGCCCACGACCTTGCCGTCGCGCATGACCGGCACACGCTTGATCCGCCGACGCTCGAGCAGTCCTGCAATGTCAGCGACCGGGCACGTTTCGGTCACGGTCGATATGTCAGTGCTCATCACATCCTTGACCTTGCTCCCGTGCTCTTTCACATACTGGCTCGCCAACTCGGTCGTCGATGCCACCATTTCGAGCCACCACGCGCGCTGTCTGACGCCGGTCCCGATCTCCGTGCGATGCATCAGATCGCCTTCCGTGATCATACCGACCAGCCTGCCGGACTCATTGATCACGGGCATCCCACTGATGCCAGCGGACACCATCATGCCCGCGGCGTCGCGTACGGACATGTCGGGACCAGCGCAAATGATTGAAGTCGTCATGATGTCGGAAGCTTGCACGTTCGTCTCCTTCAAGGAAGAAAGCGAAATCTTGTATGACGGCTACGCGTCGAAGGTTTTCGGTGCGACGATTGCCCGTCGTTTGAGCTCGCCGCGCACCACTACATTGACCCGTACTGTCCTAAGAATAGAACTTTCCGTGAGCTTCGCTTCGATTTCGTTTTGCCCCTCGCGTGACTTTACTCGTCGCCCCCCAAACCGCGACATGTGTACTACATGGGTCAATATTCCCGATCGAAGCAGTCCGTCATGCCGCCGGCTGCTGGACTCACCGCCACGCACTACCGACCTGTATGTAGAACGCATTCTGGTCCTTGCTGTGAGCGACATCGATACCAATGGACATCCCCAGCTTGCGGGCGATCAGGTAGCGGAACCCTGCGCCGACACTTGTTACGTTCTGTGCCTGCGAAAAGCTTTCCAGCCGTCCATATGCCTTGCCAAGGCCGGTGAAGCCCAGTAGCGACCACCGTGGCGTCACGTCCCAGCGCAACTCCGCTTCAGTCGAGATCAACCTTTGCCACTGCACCGAGGTAACGGTACTGGTCGTCGTCCCAAGTGTGAAAGTGGGCGGCAGCCGCGGCCCAGTTGCCGTTCTGCGTGTAGACGCCCCCCAGTGCCGTCACGTTCGGCGGAATCCGGTTGGGCTGCTCGCCTGTTGAATTCGCCGCCTCCTCGGCGATCGGCCCGGAGAAGAACAGCAGGCCAAGGCCAAAGCCATAACCCACGGCCGGCTCGGTGATTACGACGGGCACGGGCAGCGCACCCCTGTGCTTAAGCAGGAAATCGCTCATGTCCAGTTGCCCGTCAGTCGGATCGATGAAACTGAGCGGCTCTTTCTCATCGGCATGGACGGGAACGCACGCCGATGCAGTTGCGGTCACAACCGCGGCAATCACCTTTGCGAACGCTGGACGACCGTGCATGACCTTTGCTCTTGTGCAACGGCGTGGCGCCACCGCTAGTGGCGACGGCACGACCGGCAGTACGTTCAGGACCGTCGTTGACATGCTGCTGGCGCCGGCGGACAGACGGTCAAATCGCCGCACGCAATGC
>DATAQT010000435.1:0-9799 GCA_036264535.1 Paraburkholderia sp.
ATCTTTTCATCTCGATAAATAACCAGAAAAGCACAAGTCCCGTCGCGCTTTCTTTTGGCTCGTTTATATGTGCGATTGTGCGCTCGAGCGTTTCTGCAAATTTGAAGGACTGCCACTTATCTCGTGCGCTGCTGCTCCTCAAAAGCGATAAGAAACGCCGATCTGCAACGTCGGATACCCTCGATAAGGCGACACACCTTATCGCGCAGTTGCTGCAATCCGGTGTTGATGATCTGCTGACTCATCGCCGGTCCCACCGCCTGCGAGAGTGCCGGCGACAGCGTGTACGAGGACTTCGGAAGGCCGTAGGCGACACCGAGGTCGACCACGAGCCCCCAGCCTTTGGGTCTCGGGTGCAGGCCGTAGCCGATGCCGAGGTAGGGCATCGCCGTCGTTATCTTTGCAGCTTTCATGGGTACCCCTGAGCGGCGGGGGCAGCCCGATCGTTGCGGGACGCGCTCGCCTTTTTGTCGTCTTTTCTTTCTCGCTATCTTTCTTTCAGAACGCTCGAAGGCGTCGTGAAGCGATCATGCGAGCAGACGACGCAGGCGGTCTGTGAGGTGGCGAACCATACGATCAAATGAATGGGGTCGGAGGGCTTAACGCCGACCCATTCTTCGGATGAAGAGGGGGCGCGGTTCTGGTGCGCTCAGATCGAGCGATGGTGGATGTCAGGTGCGAGGCCTGCGCGGAAACCGCCGCCTCGCCTTGGGTCTGACCGCGTCGTGGACCAGGTCAGGGAAGTGCTCATCGCCGATGACGCTTGCCCACGCATTCATCCAGCAGATGGCGAGCGTTTTCTCAGTCTCTGATTCAGCGCGCATAAGGCGGCCCGTGGCAAGGCGCAGGCGAGTCACCGCATATTCCTTACGTGTGCATTCCCGATGCAAAAGCCAATGTTTCTTCTGCATTGCCGGCGACCGAAAAGAAGGCGAAAGGAACGTGGCAAACGGAATCGGACCGGATTGCATCGTAACCGAGGAAACAGCGCGCGGCGCAATCGACGGGCTGCTGTCGAGTAAAGATTCGCTCCGGATTGGTGCGTGTGCAATCAACGGCCGTTGCGTCGCAACACATGCCGCTGTGGCGAAAATACCGAATTACGGTTGTTTAAATATTGACGAGTCGCGCCGTGCATTTATACGTGCGAGGATGAAATCGTCAATATGTCTGACACGAAGATCCAGACTTACGGGGGCTTCATGAGTAGCATTCCGCTTATCTGGGCAGCGGTGCCGCATAACAGCGACGGTGTTGTCTTTCAGATCCGGCTTGGCCGTGGACTTCAGCGTTTTCACGTGACGCGGCGCGTGCTCGAGGAGGTGTTCGAGCTCGAACGCAAAGCGTCCGACGCGCGCCAGCTCGAGTTTTTCTACCTGCACGAGCAGCGCATCCTCGCGCGCGCCGGTGCGAAGCGTTCGACGGCCAGTTCGGCCACCGTTTCACTACAGGCCGCCGATTTCGGCGTGTCGAACGACAGGGAGCGTTGGGCGGGGGCGAGCGGCATCGCGCACGGCCTGATGTAGGCCAACGGGTGTTTTCACCCGCCCATGAGATCAACGGCTGGCCGCGCGTCGATGCTGACGGTCAGCGTGCTTTGAGCTGCGCTTCGAGCACCTCGAACGTGCCGGGGATGACCGTTGCGCGCGGATGCGGATTGGCGGCCGTGGCCGCTTCGGCCGCGCCGAACTTCGACGACACCAGATAGATCCGGTGCTGCTGCGCATCGAGCGCCATGGTTTTCGCGCCTTCCAGCGTTGGCACGTTCTGCGCGACCGTGTAGTGGTCCGCATCATCCTGATGCACGACCGTCAACGTGCCGTCGGCCCCGTTTGAACTGAACGCGAGCTTCAAGACCGGATCGAACGCGGCCGCGTCAGGGTGACCACCTATGAGCACCTCGGCCACGCGACGGCCCGACGTCGCATCGACGATCATCATGCGGTGATTGGCGCACACCGAAAACAGGCGCTCGCTCGCCGGATCGATGGCGAGTCCGGTCGGCGACTCGCATCGTGCGAGTGGCCAATGCGCCAGCACCGTCGCGGACTGGCCGTCCATCTCGACGATCTCGGCCCGATCTTCCACGTTGACGAACACATGCCCGTGGCGGTCCGCCGCGAGCGCCTCCGGCTTGCCGCCGACGCTCATCGTGGCGACTACCTTGCGCGTCGCGACATCGATTGCGCTGACGCTGCCGTCGTGCCATTGCTCACGAAGATGCGGCGCAAGGGCGGCACGTACAGGATGCCGTCCGGGTCGGCGCCCGCGGCCTTGATGGTGTCGACGAGTTGGAGCGAGTCGAGATCGATGACGCTCACGGTATTGGCGCGGCCGTTGGTGATGAAGCCGAGCTTGCGGTCCTCCTCGAACGCGAAGCCGTGCACGCCGTCGGTGTTGGCGATTTCGCCGACCGGTCTGCCGGTGCGCGTATCGATCACCTGCACGTGCGTGTCGCGGCTGATGAAGAGGTGCTGGCGAACCGCGTCGTACGCCACGTAATCCCAACGCTCACCGCCTTCGAGGCCATAGCGTTTCGCGATTTCGAATTGATCTGCGTTGACGGCCGTCGCCGCGTGGACATTCGACCAGGCGAGCAGGGAAGCGACGCCGCCGGCGATCAGTGCGGACAGGATATTTTTCAGTTTCACTTCGAGTGGATTCAGGTTAGTACCGCGTATCGATGGGAAAGAGGGACGTCATTCGTGGTCGTCGAGATTGAAGTCGACCCACAACTGCTCCGACAGCGTTTTGCCGATGAAGGCGGCCTCGGGTTTCGGATAGGCCGCGTCGCGCACGGCCGCGAGCGCTGCGCGGTCCGGCAATCCGATGCCGCTCGACGACACGACGCTGAGGTCCGACACGACGCCGTCGCGATACCGGAACGCCACGCGTGTGCGGCCCGTCATGCCGGCCATGCGGGCCGATTCGGGATAGCGCAGCGCGGCCTGAATCGCCGCCCGCAGCGCGCCCTCGAAGCTTGGCGTCGGCGCGGCCTCGACCGGCGCCGCGGCGGGCGCGGGCGGTTGCCGTGCGGGCTGAGCCGGCGGTTGCGTCGCGGGCGTGGACGGCGGCTCGGTCGGGCTTGCCGCGGGCTGCACCGGCACAGGTGTCGGCACGGGCACGGGCTTCGGCATCGCGGCAGTCACGGGTTTCACGGGCGTGGGCGCGGCATGGTGCAGCGGTATGACGGACCGTAAGGGAGGCGGCACGGGCTTCGCAGGCGGCTGCGGCGGTGGCGGCTGCGGCGGTCGCGGCGCGGGAGCCGGTGCCGCCAGCGTCAGCAGCGTCGGCGGCGCGTCGTGCGACACGGAAGGCACGCGAGTCGTATGCGTGAGTAGCGCAATCGTCACGCCGAGCACCAGCGCTTCCGCGACGAGCGCGATAGCGGCGGCCGGCAACAGGCGCGTTCGTTTGCGCACGATCCCGGAGGTGGGTACGGTTGCCATATCAGTTCGCCACGGGCTGCGCGGCGAGCGCGATCTGCGATACACCCGCGGCGCGGCACGCATCCATTACCGAAACGAGGTGCTGGATCTGCGCCTGCTTCGAGCCGGCGATCGTCACGACCGTATGCGGGACGTTCGCGCGGGCGGCGAGCAGGGTGGTCAATTGCGCCGGGCTCAGCGTGCGACCGTCGACGGACAGACTGCCGTCGGTCGCGAGCGTCACCGTGACCTGCGGCGGCGGCAATGATTGCGACGTGGCGCTCGACGGCAACTGCGTGCGCAGCCCCGCGTTCGGGATCATGTGCAGCGTGATCATGATGAAGAACACCAGCAGAAAGAACATGATGTCGATCATCGGGATGATCTCGATGCGCGCCTTTCGCGCCTCGAAGTACTTCATCGTCATACTCCCTGCGAGGCGAACTTGCCGGCCACCGGGCGCGGCACTTCATGCATCGTCTTGAGCGGCTCATGCGTTCTGGCCGCGAGCCGGTTCACGAGCGCCGCCTTCACGGTTTCGAGCTGATGGACGACGCCTCTCACGCGATTGTGCAGACCGTTGAAGAACACGAGTCCGATCATCGCGACGAACAGGCCCGAGGCCGTCGCAACCAGCGCCTCGGCCACGCCGCCCGTGACCTGGGTCGGCGCGTTGCCCGGATTCGACAGCACCTTGAACGCGTTGAACATGCCGACGATCGTGCCGAACAGGCCGAGCAACGGCGCGAGCGTGACGATCGTGTCGAGCACCCACAGGAAGCGATCGATGTTCGGCGCTTCGCGCATGTTCGCTTCGTCGAGACACGCGTCGAGTTCTTCGCGCGACGACGTCTGACCGGCAAGCCGGCCGGCGACCTTCAGCAGGCTCGCCATCGGCAGCGCCTCGAACTGTTCGGCGCATGCCGTCAGCGTCACGGCGTTCAGTGGTTCGAGGCGGTCGATCCGGTCGAGCGCCGCGCGGCTGCGGCTCGAGGCGCGCTGCAAGAACCACGAGCGCTCGATGATGATCGTCAGGGCAACGAGCAGCATGGCGGCAATCACGTACAACACACCACCACAATTGTTCGCGAGGTGCAGCAGGGTATCGACAGTCATGAAAGAGGCTCCGTTCAGAAATCGGTGGACAGCGTCGCGACGAACGCGCGGCCCGGGATGGTCCAGTAAAGCGGCGTGTTGTCCGCGACGGTGTAGCCGGCCAGCGCGTTGATGCTGGTGCGGTTGAAGAGGTTGTCGATCTGGAAGCCGAGGCGCGTGTCGTGGGTCCACGGTGCGAGCCGGTCGAACCTGTACGAGCTGGCGAGGTTGGTCACCGCGTAGCCGCCGATCGGCTGCGTGTTGCCGGTGTCGCCGTACTGATGGCCGACGAACTTCATCAGCAACGAACCGGCGAGCGGCCCGCGTTCGTAGAGCACGCCGGCGGCGGCGGTCGATTGCGGCGCGTTGGGCATCCACGTGCCGGTGCTCTTCTGTTTGGCCGAATTGAAGGTCAGATTGCCGTACAGGCTGAAGCCGTCGCCGACCGACAACGTCGCCTCGGTTTCGACGCCCTTGTAGGTCGCGCCGCCCGCATTCGAGAAGATCACGTTGTTGCCGACCGTGCGGCTCGTCACCGCGTTGCGGAAGTTGATGTAGTACAGGTCGGCCGACACGGTCAGACGACCCGTTTTGTAGGTCGTGCCGATCTGGTAGTTGTCGGTCTGTTCCGGATCGGGCTGCCCCGAAATAGTCGGATCGTTGACATAGAACACGTTCAGGTTCGGCGCGAGAAAGCCCTGCGCGTACTGCGCGTAGGCACTCCATTGCGGCGTGATCTGTTGATGCAGTGTCAGCGACGGCAGTACCTTGTCCCACGTGTGGCTGAAGTCGAGCGGCTCACCGGTCTTCTGGTTCATCGGCGTATCGATGCCGCGGTTGAACGACACGTACTTGAGTCCCGGCGTAATCGTCAAACCGTTCTGCAGTTGCCAGGCGTATTGCAGATACGGCTGGAACGTCAGCATCGTGTCGTTCATCGTGAAGTTCTGCGAAATAAACGCGAAGTTCAGCGACGAGTCGACATTGAAGTTGTCCCGGAAGTTGGACTGGTGCGCGATCCACATGCCGGTCTGCAGCTTGCCGGGACCGAACTGCCGCTCGAGCGCGAGGACGTCGCCGAACGCGCGGTAGTTGTTGTTCATCTCCTGGCCGGGCACGTTGTTCGGGCCGAAGATCGTGCCGTTCGGCGTTTCACCGTTCGGGTCGAGCCCGTTGAAGCCGTTGTGATAGTAGCCGTACGTATAGAGCTTGTTGTCGATCACCCACCCGGCAACCTCGGTCTTCACGCCGATGTACTCGAAGTCCGTGTTGATCTTGTCGAAGTTGTAGCCGGCATAGGCCTGGCTCGCCGGATCCGCGCTCAGGCCGAAGTTCGGACCGAACTGCTGGATCTGCGCGGCCGTCGCGCCGAGCGACACGTTCTGGTGGATGTTGTTGTAAGTCGCGAACAGCGTGAGCAGCGTATTGTCGCCGATCGGTTTGTCGAGCTTGAAATAGACGTTCTGACGGCGCTGGTCCGCGTTGGTCAGATAACCGTCGCTGCTGCTCTGCGTATAGCCGACCATCGCGCGCGCATCGCCCCATTGCTGCAGATAACCGGTGTTGAACTCGGCACCGGCCTGCCACGTGTCGAAGCTGCCGTACGAGCCGAGCACCGAGAATGCCGGCGTCGCCGACGGATCCCTCGACTGCAGGCTGATCGTTCCGCCGAACGTGGCGAAACCGATCTGCCAAGCGTCGCCGGGACCGCGATCGACGACGATATTGCCGAGCACCCGGTTCGAGAAAAACGAGGTCGAATGATGGGTGAAGTCGTTGGTGTCGCCAAAGGGGATGCCATCGAACGTCACGTTGTACTGGCCGTCCTGAAAGCCGCGAATGGACAGACTCTGCGATTCCATCAAGCCCGAGCCGTTCGGATCGACGTTCGACACACTCGGCGCGATCTGCACGATATCGCTGTAATTCGCGGTCGGAGCGGTACTGTTTTCGATGTAGTGCCGGCTGATCACCGACTGCGGTTCGCTTGCGGTGAGCGAGCCTTGCGAAGGCGCCTGTGCCGGTGCGGACTGTACGTTTTTGCTGGCGGCCGTACTGCCGCTCGATGAGGAGACTGCCGTGCTTTGCACGGAACCGAGATCGCCCGAGGTCTCGGCATGGGAGGTCTGTGCGCCGGCCGCGCACAGCGTGGCAAGAACGAACTGCGTCAGCGGCTTCTTTCGATGGGGAGAACTTACCCGTTGCATGGTGCAGCATCCTTTCGCGAGTGGGGCGATGAACTGGAGGGCGAACGAGGCAGGATGCTATCAACGGTCCGTCAATGTGCAGTGATCGGTATCTTACGAATCTAAAGTTGCCATTACGGATGCCCGACAACGGCGCGATCCGCGGTGCCGATGCGTGTTGCCGGCTCGACCGTGGGCATGTCATCAAGCGGCAACATCGTGGTGTCACGCTGCGCGTCCGGACGGGACGCTCCCGCACGGGCGCCCCCGCCATTGCCGTCACCGGTCACCCAGCGACGCACGATCACAGGAAACGACGTCCTCTTGGAAAGCAAAGCAGCGATCAACTACCCCGCGGGGCGCAGACCCCGCGTTCTCGTCGTCGAAGATGACGAGCGTGTGCGGCTCGAAGTGTCCATCGCGCTCGAGGACTACGACTTCGCAGTGGAAAGCGTGCCGAGCGGTCATGCTGGTCTGCTGCGCGCGCTCAACGGCGATTTCGACGCGGTGGTGCTCGACCGGATGCTGCCCGACGTGGATGGCCTGTCGATCCTGTCGACGTTGCGCAACGTCGGCAAAGAGACGCCGGTGCTGATACTGAGCGCGCTTTCGGCGGTCGACGAGCGTGTCCGCGGCCTGCGCACCGGCGGCGACGATTACCTGACCAAACCGTTCGACAGTCTCGAGCTGACCGCGCGCCTCAATGCGCTGCTGCGCCGCCGCGCTGCTTCGGAGCAGCCGCTCGTGCTGAGCGTCGGCGATCTCGTGCTCGATATGGGCAAGCGGCGGGTCAGACGCGCGGGCGAGCCGATCGAACTGAAGCCTCGCGAGTACCAGTTGCTCAGGTACCTGATGTTGCATACCGAGCAGCCGGTGACGCGCGCGATGCTGTTCGAGGCGGTCTGGAACTACCGCTTCAATGCGCAGACCAACGTGATCGACATGCATATCGGTCAACTGCGCCGCAAGATCAGCCTGAGCGGACGGTTTTCGCTCATGATCCACACGGTTCGAAATGTCGGCTATGTCCTGCGTGCCTGCGACTAGGCGCTGGCCGCGCCTGCCGGCGAGCAACGTCACGTGGCTGCTGATGGTGTTCGTCAGTTGCGCGGTCGTGCTGTTCGCGATGCTCTACTGGATGATGCACAGCTATCTGCTGCACGAGGTCGATGAACGGTTGCGCGGAGAAGTGGCTGAGTTCAGCTCGATCGGCCGTGCCGAGGCGATTGCCGAGATCGCGGCGCTGAGCCGGCGCGACATCGCGAGCAGCCAGCCCTATGGCGTGTTCGATCAGAACGGCCGCTGGCTCGCGGGCAATATCAATGCGTTGCCGGCCGAGCGCGACCGCTGGCCGTTCTACTACACGCAGTCGATGGACGACGGGCCGCCGTCGCTGGACAGTCATTTCCGCGGCATCATCGTGCCGACGCGTAGCGGTCTGCGGATCGTCGTCGGTCACTCGATCGACGAGATCATTCATTTCGACCATACGCTCGTGAAGATACTGTGCCTCGGGCTCACGCTGACGATTCTGCTCGCCCTCGGCTGCGGCGCGGCGCTTCACGCGATGTCGACCCGGCGCATCCGATCGATGAGTCTGACGGCGCGCGAGATCATGGCGGGCCAGTTGAGCCGGCGTCTGCCGGATCGCGGCACGCATCACGATCTCGATCGTCTCGCGGAAATCGTCAACCGGATGCTCGATGAAATCGAGCGGCTCGTGGGCGAGGTCCGCGGCGTGTGCGCGGGCATCGCGCACGATCTGCGCACGCCGATGACGCATCTGCGCGCGGGGCTCGAACGCGCGCGGCGGCGCTCCCATACCGTCGACGATTACGCGAGCGCCGTCGATACCGCGATCACGCAGTCGGACGTCGTGCTGACCCGCTTTACCGCGCTATTGAGGATCGCGGAGGTCGAAGCGGATGTCAGACGCGCGAGCTTCCGCGACGTGTCGCTCGACACCATCTTGCGCGACGTCGCCGAGTTGTACGAACCGGTCGCGGAAAGCCGTCGTTTGTCGGTGGCGGTGCTTGCGTCCGAGCCGGTTTTCGCGCGTGGCGATGTGGACCTGCTGTTCGGTGCGATCGAGAACCTGCTCGACAACGCGCTGAAGTTCACGCCCGGCGGTGGCGCGGTCGTACTGCAAGCGGCGCTTGAAGCAGGGAGGCCCGTCGTGCAGGTCGCGGACACGGGGCCCGGTATCGAGGCGGGCGAACGCGACGCGGTCCTGCGTCCGTTCTATCGCAGCAGAAACGGGCACGAGGCGGCGACTTCGGGGCATGGCGTGGGCTTGAGTCTCGTGGCCGCGATCGCGCGGGTGCACGAGGCCGCCGTGGAGATTCACGACAACACGCCGGGTTGCAGGATCGTGTTGCGGTTCAATGCGGGATTGCAGGCGCGTTGAAGTGAGACGACGGTTCGTCGCGACGACCTTTACTTAGGAAGCGTGCAAGAAAAAACGACCTGCCGGATGGCGGGTCGTTTCTTTGGAGGCAACCAACCCGCTCAGGACTTCGGCACGAGTGCGACGCCGCGCAATGCCTGGCCAAACGGCGCGGTCTGCATCACGGTGAAGCCCTGCGCCGAGCTCACCGTCGAACCGTTGATGCTCACCGTGATCTTGACGAGCTGGTTCGAGTCGGCACCCGCATCGAACGCGGCGCCGAGGCTGTTGCCGATCGTCGAGGTCACCGCGTAGATCGTGAACGAACCGTCGCTGTTGAGCTGGCCCGTGATGTTGCGCAAGCCGTCCGGCGTGGTCGTATAGCTCGCGCCCTTCGTACCGTACACGCCGGTGGTGTCCGTCACCGTGTAAGCGGTGCCGAGGTTCAGGCCCGTCGTCAGGTTGGCGAGCGGCTTCCACGTGCCGTTCTGGTTCTGATAGACCCATAGGCCGCCGCTGCCGCTCACCTGGTCGCCCGGCGTGCCGTCGCCTTCGTCGGCGACGAACATGATCGACGGATTCGACGCGGGAATCCACATACCGAACGGATAGACGGTGCCGGTCACCTGGCTGGGCGACGTGAGCGCCGTCAGGTTGGTCGCGAGAACCGTCGGGAAGCCCGGCACGATCGTCGTCGCGGCGTT
>DATAQT010000467.1:0-8708 GCA_036264535.1 Paraburkholderia sp.
CATTGCAGCTACCGCAGTTATGGCTGCATCCGCCATGGCGCAGTCGGTGCCGGCGTCGCGACAAGCTACCAACGACAACTGGGTGAATGGTACTGGCGAATACGTGTGGATGAACGGCACGAACGAGCTTTGCTGGCGCGATGCATTCTGGACGCCCGCAACGGCTAACGCCAAGTGCGACGGCGCTCTGGTTGCTCAGGCTCCGACCCCGCCGGCACCGGTCGCTCCGGCTCCAGCTATCTCCAGCGAAAAGATTACGTATCAAGCTGACGCGCTGTTCGATTTCGACAAGGCAATCCTGAAGCCGGCTGGCAAGGAACGTCTGGGCGAACTGGCATCGAAGATCCAGGGTATCAACCTCGAAGTCGTCGTCGCTACGGGCCATACCGACCGCATCGGTTCGGACGCCTACAACGACCGTCTGTCGCTGCGTCGCGCTCAAGCTGTGAAGGCCTTCCTGGTCAGCAAGGGCGTCGAAGCCAACCGTATCTACACGGAAGGCAAGGGCCGTCGCAACCCGGTTACCACCGGTTGCAACCAGAAGAACCGCAAGCAACTCATCGCCTGCCTCGCACCGGACCGCCGCGTGGAAGTCGAAGTTGTCGGTACGCCGAAGCAGTAAGCAGCAAATTTCCGCAGTATCGAAAGCCCCGCTTCAGCGGGGCTTTTTTTATGCGCAGCTGCCGCGGCGATGCATGGCGCGCGATGGCGGAAACGCCCTCCGCCCCGTCGCTAGCAGCTAGCAGCCCGTGACATCAGCGCCCGCTGTCCGCCGCGTTTTTGCCGCCCTTTCTCTCGCCCTATATACTCAGGGTTTATCCTCGAGCGTCCGCTCACCGCTTTCATCGAGGCAGCCTTCGCCATGACCAACGCCGATCCCCACGAACTACAGAAATTCAGCGACCTCGCGCATCGGTGGTGGGACCCGAACGCCGAATTCAAACCGCTGCACGAACTGAACCCGATTCGCCTGCGCTGGATCGATGCGCACGCGCATCTCGCCAGCAAAAGGGTGCTCGATATCGGCTGCGGCGGCGGCATTCTGTCGGAATCGATGGCAGGTTTGGGGGCTCATGTAAAGGGCATCGATCTGTCGACGCAGGCACTCGGCGTCGCCGATCTTCACAGTCTTGAAAGCGGTGTCACCGTCGATTACGAAGAAATCGCCGCCGAGGCGCTGGCCGCGCGCGAACCGGGCACCTACGACGTGGTCACCTGCATGGAAATGCTCGAGCACGTGCCCCAGCCGGCCGCGATCGTCGAGGCCTGCAAGAACCTAGTGAAGCCGGGTGGCTGGGTGTTTTTCTCCACGCTGAACCGCAACGTGAAGTCGTATCTTTTCGCGGTGATCGGCGCCGAATACATCGCGCAAATGCTGCCGAAGGGCACGCACGACTACGCGCGCTTCATCCACCCGTCGGAACTCGCGGGCTTCGTTCGCGACGCCGGCCTGCGCACGGCCGACATCAAGGGCATCGTGTACAACCCGCTCAGCAAGCATTTCGCACTGTCGTCCGACACGAGCGTCAACTATCTGCTCGCCTGCCGCCGCGACGCCTGAACCGCCCAATCCGACCCGACCCGCCGCATCCGAAACGACCAATGAGCGACCCAACTCCCCTGCCCCAACGCGAAGACAACGACAACGCGCTCGGCCTTTGCCTCGCCGTACTTTTCGACCTCGATGGCACGCTCGCCGACACGGCGCCCGACCTTGCAGCCGCCGTCAACAAGATGCGCCACGACCGCGGACTCGAGATGGTGCCACTCGAAAAGCTGCGCCCGCTCGCTTCGGCCGGCGCGCGCGGACTGATCGGCGGCGCGTTCGGCATCGGGCCCGAGCATCACGAATTCGCGTCGATGCGCGAGGAGTTCCTCGCGAACTACGAAGCGGATCTGTGCATCGAAACGACGCTGTTTCCGGGAATCGCGGAAGTGCTCGACGAACTCGACGCGCGCGGCGTGCGCTGGGGCATCGTCACGAACAAGGTCGCGCGGCTCACCGAGCCGCTCGTCGCGCAACTCGGGCTCGAGGAACGCGCCGGCTGCGTGGTCAGCGGCGACACGACTCCGCATTCGAAGCCGCACCCCGCGCCGCTGCTGCATGCGGCGCGTGAGCTGGACGTCGTGCCGGAGCGCGTCGTCTACATCGGCGACGACCTGCGCGACGTGCAGGCGGGTTTTGCCGCTGGCATGAAGACCGTCGCCGCCGCGTACGGTTATTGCGGCGACGACATTCCGCCGACACGGTGGCACGCGCAGCACGTCGTGCAATCGCCGGCCGAGTTGCAGACGCTGCTGCGCGACATCAGCTGACCGATCGGTTGAAAGGCGCGTCCGACACACTTTCTGACGAGGTTGCCTTATTCGGCGGCCGCCCAAAGACTCACGACGCGGCCGTCGATCTATTGTAAAATCTCCTTTGGCTCACATCTGTGAGCAACGAACCGCGGGGGCGACCTGGTTTCGACAGGGGTTGCGAAGCGGCTAGGGCATGTCGAGGACCCGTCACCTCGTTAATCAATGGGAAAAACGTAACTGCAAACGACGATACGTTCGCACTGGCAGCCTAAGGGCCGCCGTCCTCTGCCTAGTTCACTGACGGGCTAGTGTCGCAAGACCGGTAGCAATACCGACAGAGGTCATATACGTCAGTTAAGCCTTGGCGGCGTCACGACGTCCGGGTCGAAAACTTAGTGAATCGCCGTAGCGCAGCGTGTTCGTCCGCGTCGCTGCGGTTAAATTAAATGACAGAACTAAACATGTAGAACTAGTCGTAGAGGACTTCTGGACGCGGGTTCGATTCCCGCCGCCTCCACCAAACACCTGGGTCGTTCGCAATGAACGATCTCGAGAAACCCCGGTAGCTTCGCGCCGCCGGGGTTTTTTATTTTGGCGTCGTCCGCCGCAATGCTCCGCGGGAGAGTCAGAGTCAGATCCCACCATCACTGGGCGGCACTCACGACACGACCCGGCAAATCCGCCTCCCCTGCCTATACTCGAAGCGCCTCGTCGCTCGTCAACCATGTCATCAACAAGGGAGCCCGCGTCATGCGCAAGACAATCATTTTTCTGGCCCAACTCGCGCTCGCCGCGCTGCACGCGAGCGCCTTCGCCGATCCGCCCAAACTGTCCGACGGCCGTTTCGTCACCGCCGACGGCATGACGCTCTATACCTTCGACAAGGACACCACGCCCGACGTCAGCGCCTGCACCGGCGGCTGCATGAGCAACTGGCCGGCGGCCACGGCGTCGCCGACCGACAAGCCGACGGGTGACTGGACGCTGATCCCGAGCGCGGACGGAAAGCAGCAATGGACCTACAAGGGCCATCCGCTGTACCGCTACGCGGCCGACAAGCAGACGGGCGATGCGAAAGGAGACGGCTTCAAGCAAATCTGGCACATCGCCAGGCCATGAGGAACCGAACCGGCTGGCAAAGATAGGCCAGATCCAACCGCCGCAAAGCGCAACGCCGACCCTTGGGCCGGCGTTGTGTCAAAGATCGAACCTCGAGACAAGCCCGAGCGAAGCCCTATTCGTCGTTCGGGCACTGCAGATTACAGCCGTTCGGATCGCCCATGTCCCCGCGCTTGCGCGCCTCTGAACGCTTGCCATGCTGATACTTCCCCGACGGCGCGGATGCGGCGAACGGCATCTGCGGATGTTCGTTAATTTTGAATTCGTCGTTCAGGATGCCGCCGGGCACGCCAGGCGAGTTTTGCGCGAAAGCGACGGAGACGGTAGCACAGAGCACACCAGCCGCGGCGACGGCGGCACATGCGTGGAGAAGAGCTTTCATGTCGGTTCAGCGCGGTTTGGCGCGCGGTTAAAGCGGAAGCGAAGCCAAGAGAGTAGCCGAAACCGGCGCGCCGCGCAGCGACGCGGGCTGAACGTCACCGTTTATATGATTACAGGCTCTTACGCCGGCGTTACGCGAGCGCGCCACCGAGCCCCTCTTCCAGATCGACGAGCCTGCCGCAGTCGCGCGGATCGTAGCCGGCGAGTTGCTCGACGCTATGGTGAAACGCGCTGCCGCGCAGCAGCTCGATCACCGTCGCGAGTGGCGCGCGCGAGAGATGCACGCGGTCGCACGCGAAGTAATAGTCCTCGTCGACAATCGGAATGAAGTCGAGCCCGAAATGATGCGCGGCAGGCTCCACGCCAAAGCCCACATCGGCCATGCCGCTCGCGACGAACGCGGCGATCGCCGAGTGCGTCAGTTCGGCCGACGCATAGCCGTTCACGCGGTCTGGGTCCACGCCGAGCTGCCGAAGCGCGAGATCGAGCAGCATCCGCGTACCGGAGCCCGGCTGGCGATTGACGAAACGGATGTCGTCGCGCGCGAGATCGCCGAGTCCGCCGATACGCTTAAGATTGCCTTTGCCGATGAACAGTCCCTGCTTGCGCCGCGTCAGATGCACGAGCACATGGCGCTGCGGATCAAGCCAGCGCCGGTAGGTATTGGCGCACGCCGCGCGAAACTCACCGAGCGGCAGATGAAAACCGGCCAGATCGCACTCGCCGCGCGCAAGCGCGCTGACCGCGTCCGCGCTGTCGCGGTACTTGATCTCGACTGGAAGATGATTGGCGACCAGCGCGGTCACGAGCGCGGCCACCGCATAACCGTGCGACGCGTGGATGCGCACGTCGTCGGCGGGAGGCGCGAGCCAGCGGTTCAGATCGCTCGCCACTTCGCTCGCGACCGCCTGCAGATTGCCGTTGAGCCGCTCGCCGCAGAGCCGCTGCGAACGCAGGACCGCGTGACCGAGCTCGGACAGCACCGAGCCGCGCCCGCGCTCTTTCTCGATCAGCGGACCGCCGAGCCGCTCCTCGATGCTGCGCAACAAGCCCCACGCGTGCCGGTAGGACAAACCCTTAAGCGCCGCGGCCTGCGCGATGCTGCCAGATTCGTCGACGAGCGCGAGCAGCGGCGCCACGTCCGACAGGCTGGCCTCGCGGCCGTCCGCACCCTTCACCACCAGCTCGACCTGACATTCGATCCTGACCATATATGTTGGGTTCTTTCCTATTGCACGCGCCAGTTGGCCCGCCTATCTTTCGGGAATACCATATCGGATAAGCGAAGCATAGGTGCACGTATTATGAATAACAAGTGCATATATTGCTTTGGAGGAGCCCCCCTTTGGACGATTCTCTCGACACGGCGCCGGATCAGCTCGTGCAGCGTCACGCGCAACCGGGCCGCTCGCTGCTCACGATCCTGCACGCGATCCAGGACGAACTCGGCTATGTGCCACCCGCGACGGTCGAACCGCTCGCTCGCGCGCTGAATCTGTCGCGCGCGGAAGTGCACGGCGTCATCACCTACTACCATCATTTCCGCACCACCCCGGCCGCGCCCGTCACCGTGCAGCTTTGCCGCGCCGAAGCGTGCCGCAGCATGGGCACCGAGGCACTCGCGCGGCATATCGAGACGCACACCGGTTGCCGCTTCGACGCCGGACATGAAGACGGCGCAAAGGTAGAGCTCGAATCGGTGTACTGCCTCGGCCAATGCGCGCTGTCGCCGGCGCTGATGCTCAACGGCATGCTGCACGCGCGCGTGTCGCCGCAGAAATTCGACGCGCTGTTCGCCGCGGCCCGCAAATGCGTGGAGGTGCCGGTATGACGCGCGTCTATGTTCCGGGTGATTCGTCGGCGCTCGCGCTCGGCGCCGATGCACTGGCTGAAGCCATCACGAGCGAAGCCGCGCGCCGCGGCATTGCTATCGAGCTGATCCGCAACGGCTCGCGCGGCTTGCTGTGGCTCGAACCGCTCGTCGAAGTCACCACGCCCGAAGGCCGTATCGGCTATGCGAATGTCGAGGTGGAAGACGTCTCCGCATTGTTCGACGCGGGCTTCGTCGACGGCGGCGAGCATGCGCGGCGCGTCGGCGTGGTCGACGAGATTCCGTATCTGAAGAAGCAGCAGCGCCTGACCTTCGCGCGGATCGGCATCACCGACCCGCTCTCCATCGACGACTACATCGCGCACGGCGGCCTCGAAGGCTTACGCCGCGCGCTGCAGACCGACGGCGACGCGGCCTGCGAAGCGCTGATCGAATCGGGTCTGCGCGGCCGCGGCGGAGCGGCCTTCCCGGCTGGCATCAAGTGGCGCACGGTACGCGGCACGAAGGCCGCGCAGAAGTACATCGTCTGCAATGCCGACGAAGGCGATTCGGGTACCTTCTCCGATCGTCTCGCGATGGAAAGCGATCCGTACATGCTGATCGAGGGCATGATCATCGCGGGCATCGTGACCACCGCGACCGTCGGCTACATCTACGTGCGCAGCGAATACCCGCACTCGATCGCGACGCTCGAAACGGCGATCGCCCGTGCGCGTCGAGCCGGCTGGCTCGGCGACAACGTGCTCTCGAGCGGGCGGCGTTTCGAGCTGTTCGTCGCGAAAGGCGCGGGCTCGTATGTATGCGGCGAGGAAACCGCGCTGCTCGAATCGCTCGAAGGCAAGCGCGGCATCGTCCGCGCGAAGCCGCCGGTGCCCGCGCTCGCGGGTCTCTACGGCCAGCCCACCGTGATCAACAACGTGATCACGCTCGCCACGGTACCGATCATCTTCGCGCGCGGCGCGGCGTTCTATAAGGACTTCGGCATGGGCCGCTCGCGCGGCACGCTGCCGTTCCAACTGGCCGGCAACATCAAGCGCGGCGGCCTCGTCGAACTCGCGTTCGGCGTGACGCTGCGCGAACTGCTCGACGACTTCGGCGGCGGCACCGCGAGCGGCCGGCCGGCGCGCGCCGTGCAGGTCGGCGGTCCGCTCGGCACGTATCTGCCGCAAAGCCAGTGGGACATTCCGATGGACTACGAAGCGTATGCGGCGGTCGGCGCGGTGATCGGCCACGGCGGTCTCGTCGTGCACGACGACACGTCGAATCTCGCCGAGCTCGCGCAATACGCGATGCACTTCTGCGCGCTCGAATCGTGCGGCAAATGCACGCCGTGCCGGATCGGCTCGACGCGCGGCGTCGAGGTGATCGCACGGATTCGCCAGGGCGACACGTCGACGCGTCAGGTGCAATTGCTGCGCGATCTGTGCGACACGATGGTGTCCGGCTCGCTGTGCGCGATGGGCGGCATGACGCCGTTTCCGGTGCTGTCCGCGCTCGATCATTTTCCCGAAGACTTCGGTCTCGCCGCCGATCCCACTGCCGACCACGCCACCAAAGCGGCCGCGGCCTGACCCCAGGAGTTCACCATGTCCGATCAGTTCAACTCCCCCGCCGGCGCCCCGAAGGAAGTCCCCTTGGGGGGCGGCTGCGGCTCAGGCAACTGCGCGTGCAAGTCGCAAGCCCAGGCACGCGCGGCCAACCCATTCTTCGACGAGACCGATTACGGCACCCCCGCCCGCCACTCGGACGTCGACGTGACGCTCGAAATCGACGGCCAGGCGGTGACCGTACCGGCCGGCACATCGGTGATGCGCGCGGCGGCCGAAGCCGGCGTCAACGTGCCGAAGCTGTGCGCGACCGATTCGCTCGAACCGTTCGGTTCCTGCCGTCTGTGCCTCGTCGAAATCGAAGGACGGCGCGGCTATCCGGCGTCATGCACGACGCCGGTCGAAGCCGGCATGAAGGTGAGCACGCAGACCGACCGTCTGCAGTCGCTGCGTCGCAATGTGATGGAGCTGTACATCTCCGACCATCCGCTCGATTGCCTGACCTGCCCCGCCAATGGCGACTGCGAACTGCAGGACATGGCGGGCGTGACCGGCCTGCGCGAGGTGCGCTACGGCTTCGACGGCGCGAATCATCTGAAGGACAAAAAGGACGAATCGAATCCGTACTTCACGTACGACCCGTCGAAGTGCATCGTCTGCAATCGCTGCGTGCGCGCGTGCGAGGAAACCCAGGGCACGTTCGCGCTGACGATCACCGGACGCGGCTTCGAATCGCGCGTCGCGGCCAGCGAGAACCAGCCGTTCATGGAATCGGAGTGCGTGTCGTGCGGCGCGTGCGTCGCCGCGTGCCCGACCGCGACCCTGCAGGAAAAGTCCGTCGTGATGCTCGGCCAGCCCGAGCACTCGGTCGTCACCACCTGTGCGTATTGCGGCGTCGGCTGCTCGTTCAAGGCCGAGATGAAGGGCACCCAGGTCGTACGGATGGTCCCGCACAAGAACGGCCAGGCCAACGAAGGCCATGCGTGTGTGAAGGGCCGCTTCGCGTGGGGCTACGCGACGCACAAGGACCGTATCAAGAAGCCGATGATCCGCGCGAAGATCACCGACCCGTGGCGCGAAGTCAGCTGGGACGAAGCGATCTCGTATGCGGCATCGGAATTCCGTCGCATCCAGGCGAAGCATGGCCGCGATTCGATCGGCGGTATTACGTCGTCGCGCTGTACGAACGAGGAAACCTACCTCGTGCAGAAGCTCGTGCGCGCCGCATTCGGCAACAACAACGTCGACACCTGCGCGCGCGTGTGCCACTCGCCGACCGGCTATGGTCTGAAGACCACGCTCGGCGAATCGGCGGGCACGCAGACGTTCGCCTCCGTCGACAAGGCCGACGTGATCATGGTGATCGGCGCGAATCCGACCGACGGCCACCCGGTGTTCGCCTCGCGTCTGAAGCGGCGCGTGCGCGAGGGTGCGAAGCTGATCGTCGTCGATCCGCGCCGCATCGATATCGTCGATACGCCGCACGTGAAGGCGTCGCACCATCTGCAATTGCGGCCCGGCACCAACGT
>DATAQT010000468.1:0-17138 GCA_036264535.1 Paraburkholderia sp.
CGAGAACACCGGCTGGTTGTCCTCGCGCTTCAGATAGACCGGATTGCGCAGCCGCGCCGACAGGTTCGGCGCGCGTTCGAGTTCGGTCTCGCGCGCCACGTCGTAGACGCGCGCGGTCAGGGTCTTTTTCAGGTAGTCGTGGGAAGCCATGCGGGTGGCGCGGTGCGCTATGTAAGACGGGAAAGGGTCAATGATAGCGCCAACGGTGCCCGCACTGGCCGTTCGGCGCACTGCGCGCAAGGCAGCAACGCCCTTGCCCGGCCATTTTGGAGTCCCGCGACCGAAGTTACCCCACCCGACCGGTTGGTTAATCGACTGCATGCGCAACACTGCCGGATTCGCCGCTAAAACCCCCGAACGCCCGCCGCCGCCCCGATTCCCGCCGTCAACGCGTGGCGGAATGATGCGGTAGAATTCCATTTTGGAATAAGGATCGGAAGATGCACTGGCAGCCTCAGATCGCCCATTTAATGCCCGTCCCGCGCGAATCGTGCCCCGCGGCGGAGCGGCATGTCCGCCACGCGCGATCGTGTAGCTGTCTCTGAGTGCCGCGAAACGACCGCCGTGTGTTGGCCGCCGGTCGTGCTCGCTACCCTGGAAGCCCTAGAAGATTTCAAGCATTGCGCCCCACGCGCATTGTCCGCCGACGCCTCGTGACGAGCGCGTCAGGCTGACCTACCGAGTCGTCCAAACATGAACGCACCTCAAGTTTTCGATCCGCGCGGCGCCGCCGCTGCGGTGGCCGTCGATCCCGAAGCGCGTCTGCGCGAAATTCCCTATAACTACACGTCGTTCTCCGACCGCGAAATCGTCATCCGCCTGCTCGGCGACGACGCCTGGGCGGTGCTCGCCGAATTGCGCGCGGAACGTCGCACCGGTCGCTCGGCGCGGATGCTGTACGAAGTGCTCGGCGATATCTGGGTCGTGCGCCGCAATCCGTACCTGCAGGACGACCTGCTCGATAACCCGAAGCGCCGCGCGATGCTGATCGAAGCGCTGCATCACCGTCTCTCGGAGATCGAGAAGCGCCGCCGCGCCGATCTGGTCGAACACGGCGATGAAGCGGGCGTCGACCGTGCCGCTCGCGTCGAGACGCTGGTTCAGGCCGCGCGCCGCGCGGTCGACGATTTCGCCAGCGAATTCCAGAAGACCTACGATCTGCGCCGTCGCGCGACCAGGGTGCTGGGCAAGGTCACCGAAAAGGACAACATCAAGTTCGACGGTTTGTCCCGCGTATCGCACGTGACCGACGCCACCGACTGGCGTGTCGAATACCCGTTCGTCGTGCTCACGCCGGACACCGAAGCCGAGATCGCCGGCATGATCAAGGCGTGTTTCGAACTGGGGCTGACCGTGATTCCGCGTGGGGGCGGCACCGGCTACACGGGCGGCGCGGTGCCGCTCACGCCGTTCTCGGCCGTCATCAACACCGAAAAGCTCGAACAGCTCGGTGCGGTCGAGATGACCGACCTGCCGGGCGTCGATCGCAAAGTCGCGACGATTTTCTCGGGCGCGGGCGTGGTCACGCGTCGCGTGACCGAGGCGGCCGAGCAGGCCGGCTTCGTCTTCGCGGTCGACCCGACCTCGCTCGACGCGTCCTGCGTCGGCGGCAATGTCGCGATGAACGCGGGCGGCAAGAAGGCGGTGCTGTGGGGCACGGCGCTCGACAACCTCGCCTGGTGGCGCATGGTCGACCCGGAAGGGAACTGGCTCGAAGTCACGCGTCTCGAGCACAACCTCGGCAAGATTCACGACATCGAAGTCGCACGGTTCGAGCTGAAGTGGTTCGACGGCAACTACGCGCCGGGCGAAAAGCTGCTGCGCACCGAAGCGCTGGACATCAAAGGTCGCGTGTTCCGCAAGGAAGGCCTCGGCAAGGACGTCACGGACAAGTTCCTCGCCGGCCTGCCGGGCGTCCAGAAGGAAGGCTGCGACGGGCTCATCACGTCCGCACGCTGGGTGCTGCACAAGATGCCCGCGCATACGCGCACCGTCTGTCTCGAGTTCTTCGGCCAGGCGCGCGAGGCGATTCCTAGCATCGTCGAAATCAAGGACTATCTGTTCGAGACGTCGCGTCAGGGCGGCGCGATTCTCGCCGGCCTCGAGCATCTGGACGAGCGCTATCTGCGGGCGGTCGGCTATGCGACCAAGAGCAAGCGCAACGCGTTTCCGAAGATGGTGCTGATCGGCGACATCGTCGGTAATGATGCGGACGCGGTTGCGCAGGCCACCTCGGAAGTCGTGCGCATGGCCAACGGCAAGAGCGGCGAAGGCTTCGTCGCGGTGAGCGCCGAGGCCCGCAAGCGCTTCTGGCTCGACCGCAGCCGTACCGCTGCGATCGCGAAGCACACCAACGCGTTCAAGATCAACGAAGACGTCGTGATTCCGCTCGACCGCATGGGCGAGTACACGGACGGCATCGAGCGCATCAACATCGAGCTGTCGCTGAAGAACAAGCTGCAGCTGGTCGGTGCGCTCGAAGCGTTCTTCAAGGGCGGCAAGCTGCCGCTCGGCAAGAGCGACGACGCAAACGAAATCCCGAGCGCCGAGCTGCTCGAAGACCGCGTGCAGCAGGCACTCGATCTGCTCGCGCGCGTGCGCACCCGCTGGGAATTCGTGCGCGACAAGCTCGACCTGTCGCTGCGCGAGGCGCAGCACTATCTGGTCGGCCTCGGCTACGAATCGCTCGCCGAGAGGTTCGCCGACCGGGTCGACGCGCAACCCGACGCAACCGTATTCCACCTCGCGCAGGACCGCACGATTCGCGTGTCGTGGAAGCAGGAAATCCGCGCCGAATTGCGGCAGATTTTCAACGGCGGCGAGTTCGAGCCGATCCTCGACGAAGCCCAGGCGATCCACAAGCAGGTGCTGCGCGGCCGTGTGTTCGTCGCGCTGCACATGCACGCGGGCGACGGCAACGTGCACACGAACCTGCCGGTCAACTCCGATAACTACGAGATGCTGCAGGACGCGCACACGGCGGTCGCGCGCATCATGAAGCTTGCGCGTTCGCTCGATGGCGTGATCTCGGGCGAGCACGGCATCGGTATCACGAAGCTCGAATTCCTGACCGACGACGAGATCGGCGAATTCCGCAAGTACAAGCAGCGCGTCGATCCGCACGGCCGCTTCAACGCGGGCAAGCTGCTCGAAGGCGCGGATCTGCGCAACGCCTACACGCCGAGCTTCGGCCTGATGGGCTACGAATCGCTGATCATGCAGCAATCCGACATCGGCGCGATTTCCGAATCGATCAAGGACTGCCTGCGCTGCGGCAAGTGCAAGCCGGTCTGCGCGACCCACGTGCCGCGCGCGAACCTGCTGTACAGCCCGCGCAACAAGATTCTCGCCACGTCCCTGCTGGTCGAGGCGTTCCTGTACGAAGAGCAGACGCGCCGCGGCGTGTCGATCAAGCACTGGGACGAATTCAACGACGTCGCCGATCACTGCACCGTCTGCCACAAATGCGTGACGCCGTGCCCGGTGAAGATCGACTTCGGCGACGTGACGATGAACATGCGCAACCTGCTGCGCAAGATGGGCAAGAAGAAGTTCAACGCGGGCAACGCGGCGGGCATGTTCTTCCTGAACGCGACGAATCCGCAAACCATCAATCTCGCGCGCACCGCGATGATGGGCGTCGGCTACAAGGCGCAGCGTCTCGGCAACGAGTTGCTGAAGAAGTTCGCGAAGAAGCAGACCGCGCATCCGCCCGCCACGGTCGGCAAGCCGGCGATCACGCAGCAGGTGATCCACTTCATGAACAAGAAGATGCCGGGCAACCTGCCGAAGAAGACCGCGCGCGCATTGCTCGATATCGAGGACAACAAGATCGTCCCGATCATCCGCAATCCGAAGACGACCACCGCCGACACGGAAGCGGTGTTCTACTTCCCGGGTTGCGGCTCCGAGCGGCTGTTCTCGCAGGTCGGTCTCGCGACCCAGGCGATGCTGTGGGAGGCGGGCGTGCAGACCGTGCTGCCGCCGGGCTACCTGTGTTGCGGCTATCCGCAGCGCGGCTCGGGCCAGTACGACAAGGCCGAGCAGATCGTCACCGATAACCGGGTGCTGTTCCACCGCGTCGCCAACACGCTGAACTATCTCGACATCAAGACGGTGGTGGTGTCGTGCGGCACGTGCTACGACCAGCTCGCCGGCTACGAATTCGAAAAGATCTTCCCGGGCTGCCGGATCATCGATATTCACGAGTATCTGCTCGAGAAGGGCATCAAGCTCGACGGCGTGAACGGCGTGCGCTACATGTACCACGACCCGTGCCATTCGCCGATCAAGACGATGGACCCGGTCAAGCTCGTCAACCAGCTGATGGGTTCGGAGAAGGACGGCTACAAGATCGAAAAGAACGATCGCTGCTGTGGCGAATCGGGCACGCTCGCGGTCACGCGTCCCGACGTGTCGACCCAGGTGCGCTTCCGCAAGGAAGAGGAAATCCGCAAGGGCGCGGCGAAGCTGCGCGGTATTCCGCCGGGCGGCGCTCCGCTCGTCGCCGAAGCGGGCGCGAACGCGATCAACCCGGCCAACGCATCGGCCGGCGCCGCGGGTGCGCCGAACGGCTCCGTGCTGAAGGCCGGCGACGGTCCGCAGCCGACCGGCGCGACCGACGTGAAGATCCTCACGAGCTGCCCGTCTTGCCTGCAAGGGCTGTCGCGCTACAACGAAGACGCGGGTACCGAGGCGGACTACATCGTGGTCGAGATGGCACGCCATGTGCTCGGCGAGAACTGGATGGCGGACTACGTTCAACGGGCGAACAATGGCGGAATCGAGCGCGTGCTGGTTTAATGGCACGACCAACGATTTTTGCCGAGGACGACGATGGACTGCATTTTTTGCCGTGAAGATGGCGGCGACGTGCTATGGCAGGACGACTCGCTGCGAATCGTCCTCGCCGACGAACACGATTACCCGGGCTTTTGCCGGGTGATCTGGAACGCGCACGTCGCCGAGTTTTCGGACCTTTCGGCCGGCGAGCGCGATCACGTGATGAAGGCCGTGTACGCGGTCGAGCGCGCGCAGAGGCGCGTGATGCAGCCCGCGAAGGTCAATCTCGCGAGTCTCGGCAACCAGGTGCCGCACGTGCACTGGCACGTGATTCCGCGTTTCTCGAACGACGCGCATTTCCCCCTGCCGATCTGGGCGCCGCGCCAGCGCACGGTGTCCGAAGCGATGCTGTCGTCGCGTCGCGCGCAAGCCACGCTACTACGCGAAGCGGTGCGGCAGGAAATCGAACAGGCGCTGGGCTGAGCGTCGCTGAATCCGTCGCCGCGCGCCGCCGGTGCTCCCGCCGGCATGAAGGGCGGCCGACCCGTCGTTATCACCCGCCGTTATCTGATGAGGTCAACATGAGCGGACTGACTCCCGAGACTCCGGTGCCGACTGGCGTAGTCGTGCATTCGAAGTCGCGCGTGCTCGAACTGCAGTATGCGAATGGCGAAGCGTATCGCCTGCCGTTCGAGCTGCTGCGCGTGTATTCGCCGTCGGCGGAAGTGGCGGGCCATGGGCCCGGCCAGGAAACACTTCAGACCGGCAAGCGCGAGGTGACTATCACGCTGATCGAAGGCGTCGGCAATTACGCGCTGCAGCCGACCTTCTCCGATGGACATGCCACCGGCATTTACTCGTGGGATCTGCTGTATGACATGGCGGTGCGTCAGGATGAACTCTGGCGCGCCTATCTCGCCAAGCTGGCAGCGGCCGGCATCGACCGCGATACGCCGATGGTGCCCGCCGCGGCTGCGCACGGGCACTGTCACTGATACGATTCGCCCCCGAACGCCGCTCGAGCGGCGCAACATTCAAGAACACGCGAAAGGACGAGCGCGATGAGCAAAACCCACTTCGGCTTTCAATCGGTCGACGAACAGGACAAGGCGCAGAAAGTGGCGGGGGTGTTCCACTCGGTGGCCGCCAACTACGACCTGATGAACGACCTGATGTCGGGCGGATTGCACCGGGCGTGGAAGGTGTTCACGATCGCCCAGGCGAACGTGCGGCCGGGCTACAAGGTGCTCGACATCGCGGGCGGCACTGGCGACCTGTCGAAGGCGTTCGCGAAACAGGCGGGCGAGACGGGCGAGGTCTGGCATACCGACATCAATGAATCGATGCTGCGCGTGGGCCGCGACCGGCTGCTCGACAAGGGCATCATCACGCCGACGCTGCTCTGCGATGCCGAGAAGATCCCGTTTCCGGACAACTACTTCGACGTCGTGACGGTCGCGTTCGGCCTGCGCAACATGACGCACAAGGACGTCGCGCTCGCGGAGATGCAGCGTGTGCTGAAGCCGGCTGGGCGACTGCTCGTGCTCGAGTTCTCGAAGGTATGGGATCCGCTGAAGAAGGTCTACGATCTGTATTCGTTCAAGGTGCTGCCCTGGCTCGGCGAGCGCTTCGCCAAGGACGCGGAAAGCTACCAGTACCTGGCGGAATCGATCCGTATGCATCCGGACCAGGAAACTTTGAAAACAATGATGGAACAAGCTGGTCTCGACGGCGTCAAATATTACAATTTGTCAGCTGGCGTGGTAGCTTTACATGTGGGGATCAAGTACTAGGGTCCCTAACCCATCGATTTTTAAAGGAAAGTGCGAAATGTTCGATTCGATTTTGGTATCTACTCGTAAGGTGTGGGGGTTGCTGGCGAGAAGAATCGGACTGCTCGCGATGGTCGGTCTCCTGATGGCCGGCACCCTTGCCTCCCTCGACGCCGAAGCACGTCGCATGGGCGGCGGCCGCAGTTTCGGCCGTCAATCGAACAGCGTGCAGCAGAGCCAGACACCGTCGCCGTCCCAGCCGGCGCAGAACAGCCAGGCGACGCAACAACGCGCGCAACCTGCGCCCGGCACCACGCCCACGCCGCCCGCCGCGCCGAACCGCAATCGCTGGCTCGGTCCGATCGCCGGTCTCGCGGCCGGCCTGGGCATCGCCGCTTTGCTGTCGCATTTCGGGCTCGGCGAGGCGTTCGCCGGCATGTTCGCCAACGTGATCGTGATCGCGTTGATCGCGATGGTGGTGATCTGGCTGATTCGCCGCTTTATGGGCCGCAAGCGCGATACGACGCAGCCGGCTTATGCGGGCACGGCGCCGTCGCTGAACACGAATGGCAGCGGCTACATGCAGGAGCCGCGTTACACGGCGCCGCCCACCGGCTCGTACCTCGAGCCGCAAGGCAATCCGTTGACCACGCCGTCGGTCGGCGCGACGCCGTCGGTGCCGGCCGGTTTCGATTCGGAAGCGTTCCTGCGCAACGCGAAGGTGTACTTCGTGCGTCTGCAGGCCGCGTGGGACGTCGGCAACGTCGAGGACATCCGTGAATTCACGACGCCGGAAATGTTCGCCGAAGTGCGCGTCGATCTCGCATCGCGCGGCACGCAGCCGAACCAGACCGACGTCGTGCAGCTGAACGCCGAGCTGCTGGGCGTCGAGGAGCGCGCGAACGAATACTTCGCGAGCGTGCGCTTCTCCGGTCTGATTCGCGAGGAGCCGGGTGCGGCGGCCGAGCCGTTCGTCGAAGTGTGGAACCTGTCGAAGGCGAACCGGCCTGGCGAAGGCTGGTTGCTTGCCGGCATCCAGCAGATCGAGCAGCACTGACATGTCGCGGTATCGAGTCGGGTTCGCCTCGAAAAAAGCCTGCTGCGGCAAAGCGATTCCTGGCCATGCGCATGGCTTAGGCCGTTCGGCATAGCAGGCCGCGAAGCGAACGGACGTTACAATGGGAACCCGCGCTAGCACCTCGCTTGCGCGGGTTTTTTCTTGCCACTTTCGATGACCCTCGCCGCCAAGCCCTTCGCTGCTGCTGTCAATCATCTGCTCGCTCGCGAATCGTGGGCCCGCGAGCGCCTCGCCCCGTACGCGGGCAAGACCGCTCGCCTGTCATGTCCGCCGGTTGTGCTGGCGCTGCTCGTGCAGCCCGACGGTTACCTGGGCACGCTCGATGAAGCCGATGCGCATCAGTTCGACGTGACGATCTCGGTGCCGTCCGATGCACTGCCGGCCTTCGTGCAAGGTGGCCAGGCCGCGGTGATGAAGCACGTGAAGATCGAGGGCGACGCCGAGTTCGCGACCGTGATCGCAAAGCTCGCCGAGCATCTGCGCTGGGAACCGGAGGAAGATCTCGCGAAGCTGATCGGCGATGGGCCGGCGTGGCGCATCACGTCGCTCGTGCGCTCGGTTGGCGAGCATGTGCAGCGCACCGGCCGCAACCTGCTCGACACCGCCGCCGAGTATCTGCTCGACGAGAATCCACAGCTGGTGCGCCGCACCGCGCTCGCGGACTTCAACGTCGAGTTGGCGCGCGCGCGCGATTCGCTCGCGCGCGTCGAAAAGCGCATCGAGCGTCTCGAACAGAAGGTCGAAGCCCGCGGCGCGCAAGCGCCGGGCGGCGCCGCCACGTCGCGCGGCACGCGCTAGTCACCGGGCCCAGCCATGCGTTTTCTGCGTTTTCTCAAGATATTTTTCACGGTCATCCGCTTCGGCCTCGACGAAATGATGTTGAGCCGCATCAACGACCGGCGCGTGCGTCTGCTGCTGCGTGTCACGACGCTCGGCCGCAAGTTCGATGCGCCGCCCGGCGTGCGACTGCGGCTCGCGCTCGAAAGTCTCGGGCCGATCTTCGTCAAGTTTGGCCAGGTGCTGTCGACGCGTCGCGATCTGCTGCCGGTCGACATCGCCAACGAACTCGCGAAGCTGCAGGACCAGGTGCCGCCGTTCGATTCGGCGGTCGCGATCGCGCTCGTCGAGAAGTCGCTCGGCGCGCCGGTCGACGTGCTATTCGACGATTTCGAGCGGGTGCCGGTAGCGAGCGCGTCGATCGCGCAGGTGCACTTCGCGAAGGTGAAGGCTGGCCAGCATGCGGGCAAGGCGGTCGCGGTGAAGGTGCTGCGCCCGAACATGCTGCCGGTGATCGATTCCGACCTCGCGCTGTTGCGCGACATCGCCGTGTGGGCCGAGCGCCTGTGGGCCGACGGCAAACGCCTGAAGCCGCGCGAAGTGGTCGCCGAATTCGACAAGTACCTGCACGACGAACTCGACCTGATGCGCGAGGCAGCCAACGGCAGCCAGTTGCGACGCAACTTCCAGGGGCTCGACCTGCTGCTCGTACCGGAGATGTACTGGGAGTTCTGCACGCCCACGGTGCTCGTGATGGAGCGCATGGTCGGCGTGCCGATCAGCCAGGTCGATACGTTGCGTGCGGCGGGCGTCGACATTCCGAAGCTCGCGCGCGAAGGCGTCGAGATTTTCTTCACGCAGGTGTTCCGTGACGGCTTTTTCCACGCCGACATGCACCCCGGCAATATCCAGGTGAGCCTCGATCCCGCGCACTTCGGCCGTTATATCGCGCTCGACTTCGGCATCATCGGCGCGCTGTCGGACTTCGACAAAAATTACCTCGCGCAGAACTTCCTCGCATTCTTCAAGCGCGACTACCATCGCGTCGCGACGCTGCATCTGGAGTCGGGCTGGGTGCCGCCGACCACGCGTGTCGAGGAACTCGAAAGCGCCATTCGCGCGGTCTGTGAGCCGTACTTCGATCGTGCGCTGAAGGACATATCGCTCGGCCAGGTGCTGATGCGCCTGTTCTCGACGTCGCGGCGCTTTAACGTCGAGATCCAGCCGCAGCTCGTGCTGCTGCAAAAGACGATGCTGAACGTGGAAGGCCTCGGCCGTTCGCTCGATCCCGAGCTGGATCTGTGGAAGACCGCGAAGCCTTACCTCGAGCGCTGGATGAACGAGCAGATCGGCGTGCGTGGCTGGTACGAGCGTCTGAAGATCGAGGCGCCGCAGTGGAGCAAGACATTGCCGCAACTGCCGCGCCTCGTCCATAACATGCTGGCCGAGCGTCACCATCCGGCAGGCGGCGGGAACGACGACGTGATCCGCCAGATTCTGCTCGAGCAGAAGCGCACCAACCGTCTGCTGCAAGGCCTGCTGTTGTTCGGTGTGGCGGTCGGCATCGGCGCGATGCTGGCGCGGGCGTTTCTGGCACTGGCTTATGGTGGATGAAATCCGATGAGCGATCCGAGCCAACCCCCCGTACCTGATTTCGCAACCCGCGATCCCAACTCGCCCGAGTTCTGGGACGAACGCTTCGTGCGCCGCTTCACGCCGTGGGATCAGGCGGGCGTGCCGTCCGCTTTTCGCGCGTTCGCCGAACGGCACCGCGATGCCGCCGTGCTGATTCCAGGCTGCGGCAGCGCGTACGAAGCAGTCTGGCTCGCGCGCCAGGGCAACCTCGTGCGCGCGATCGACTTCTCGCCGGCGGCCGTCGCGGCCGCACGTGAGCAGCTCGGCGCCCAGTACTCGCCGCTCGTCGAGCAGGCGGATTTTTTCACCTACGCGCCGCCGTTCGCACCGGCGTGGATCTATGAGCGCGCGTTCTTCTGCGCGCTGCCGCCGGCGCGCCGCTTCGACTACGCGCAGCGCATGGCCGAGCTGTTGCCGCCCGGCGCGTTGCTCGCTGGTTTCTTTTTTATTGGCGCGACGCCGAAGGGACCGCCGTTCGGCGTCGAACGCGGCGAACTCGACGCGCTGCTCACGCCACACTTCGAGCTGATCGAAGACGAAGCCGTGGACGATTCGATCGCCGTGTTCGCCGGACGCGAGCGCTGGCTCACCTGGCGGCGTCGCGGATAACGGCGCGCGCCGCTCTTGAGAGGTCCTCGGGTCGACCCCATCTGGCGCGGTGGCGGGCGCGTCGCGCGTCCGCTTCCCGAAATCCGGGGAACGGACATCGTTTGCGGCTATAATTCAAGGCTTTGCAAGCGTTTACAAGAATTCAGTAGGGATTTGGAGTAGGAAAGGATCATGCCGATCTACGCTTATCGTTGCGGGTCATGCGGCTTTGGGAAGGACGTGCTCCAGAAGATGAGCGACCCCCAGTTGACGCAGTGCCCTGAGTGTAAAAAAGACACCTTCAGCAAACAACTCACCGCCGCCGGCTTCCAGCTGAAAGGCTCCGGCTGGTACGTGACCGATTTCCGCGGCGGCAAGAGCGCGCCGGCCGCGTCGGAAGCGAAGGCCGAGCCGGCCGCAGCCGATGCACCGGCTGCACAGGCTGCCCCGGCCGCGCCCGCGGCGCCTGCCGCTGCGCCCGCCGCCACGAGCGCGAGCGGCTCCGGCAGCGCCTAGTGGGACTGCCGCCCCGCGCGGGCGGCATATCTACCGCGCATGGGCTTCGGCCCGCGCAGCTTTCTGGCGGTATACATGACGACAAAGAAAACCACGCTCAAATCGGTGTTTCTGACCGGCCTGCTGGTGCTGGTGCCTCTGGCCATCACACTGTGGGTGCTCGGCCTGATCATCGGCACGATGGACCAGACGCTGTTGCTGCTGCCCACCTCCTGGCAGCCGGAACGCGCGATCGGCTATCGGCTGCCCGGCCTCGGCGCAGTGCTCACGCTCGCGTTCATCTTCGTCGTCGGGCTGTTGACGCAAAACTTCATTGGGCAGAAGCTCGTGAAGTGGTGGGAACTGCTGGTCGCGCATATTCCGGTGGTCGGTCCGCTCTACACCAGCGTGAAGCAGGTGTCCGACACGCTGCTGTCGAGCAGCGGCAATGCATTCCGCAAGGCGCTGCTGATCGAGTACCCGCGCCGCGGTTCCTATACGATCGCGT
Source organism: Paraburkholderia sp. (assembly GCA_036264535.1). GTDB lineage: Bacteria > Pseudomonadota > Gammaproteobacteria > Burkholderiales > Burkholderiaceae > Paraburkholderia. Next base: position 11,636 of record DATAQT010000468.1, read on the forward strand.
TTCTGACCGGCATTCCGGGCGGCGACGTGGTCAACCATCTGAAGGAAGACTACGTCAGCGTGTACGTGCCGACCACGCCGAACCCAACGTCCGGCTTCTTCCTGATGGTGCCGAAAAGCGAAGTGATCGAGCTCGACATGACGGTCGACGCTGCGCTCAAGTACATCGTCTCGATGGGCGTCGTGGCGCCGTCCGCGCCGCCGCCGGCGCCGGTACGCCGCACCACCGTCGAGCCTCCGCTGTAATGCCGGCGCGCAACGCTTCATGCAGGATCGTCTGCGGCGCGCCGATCAACCAATGCAAAAACGAAAGACAAACATCATGTCGATGAGATCTGAATACTGCGGTCTGGTGACCGAAGAACTGCTGGGCCAAACCGTTTCGCTGTGCGGCTGGGTAAGCCGCCGTCGCGACCATGGCGGCGTCATCTTCATCGACCTGCGCGATCGCGAAGGGCTCGTTCAGGTCGTCTGCGATCCGGATCGCGCGGACATGTTCAAGGTCGCCGAAGGCGTGCGCAACGAGTTCTGCGTGCAGGTCAAGGGCGTCGTGCGCGGCCGTCCGGAAGGCACGACCAACGCCTCGCTGAAGAGCGGCAAGATCGAAGTGCTGTGCCACGAGCTGATCGTGCTGAACGCGTCGGTCACGCCGCCGTTCCAGCTCGACGACGACAACCTGTCCGAAACCACGCGCCTCACCCATCGCGTGCTCGACCTGCGCCGTCCGCAGATGCAGCACAACCTGCGTCTGCGCTACCGCGTCGCGATCGAAGTGCGCAAGTATCTCGACGAGCAGGGCTTCATCGACATCGAAACGCCGATGCTCACGAAGAGCACGCCGGAAGGTGCACGCGACTACCTCGTGCCGTCGCGCACGAACCCGGGCCAGTTCTTCGCGCTGCCGCAGTCGCCGCAGCTGTTCAAGCAGCTGTTGATGGTCGCGAACTTCGACCGTTACTACCAGATCACCAAGTGCTTCCGCGACGAAGACCTGCGCGCCGACCGTCAGCCGGAATTCACGCAGATCGACTGCGAAACCTCGTTCCTGTCGGAGCAGGAAATCCGCGATCTGTTCGAGGCGATGATCCGTCACGTGTTCAAGACGACGATCGGCGTCCAGCTCGCCGAGAAATTCCCGGTCATGGAATACGCGGAAGCGATGCGCCGCTTCGGTTCGGACAAGCCGGATCTGCGCGTGAAGCTCGAATTCACCGAGTTGACCGATGCGATGCGCGACGTCGACTTCAAGGTGTTCAGCACGCCGGCCAACACGAAGGACGGCCGCGTCGCGGCGCTGCGCGTGCCGAAGGGTGGCGAGCTGTCGCGTGGCGACATCGACAGCTACACGGAATTCGTGCGCATCTACGGCGCGAAGGGTCTCGCGTGGATCAAGGTCAACGAAGTGGCGAAGGGCCGTGACGGTCTGCAAAGCCCGATCGTCAAGAACCTGCACGACGAGGCGCTGAAAGCGATCATCGAGCGCACCGGCGCACAAGACGGCGACATCATCTTCTTCGCGGCTGATCGCGCGAAGGTGGTCAACGACAGCCTCGGCGCGCTGCGTCTGAAAATCGGTCATTCGGAATTCGGCAAGGCCAACGGTCTGGTCGAATCCGGCTGGAAGCCGCTGTGGGTCGTCGACTTCCCGATGTTCGAATACGACGAGGAAGACAACCGTTACGTCGCCGCGCATCACCCGTTCACGAGCCCGAAGGACGAACACCTCGAGTACCTCGAAACGGACCCGGCGCGCTGCCTCGCGAAGGCCTACGACATGGTGCTGAACGGCTGGGAAATCGGCGGCGGCTCGGTGCGTATCTATCGTGAGGAAGTGCAGAGCAAGGTGTTCCGCGCGCTGAAGATCAACGCGGAAGAAGCGCAGGCCAAGTTCGGCTTCCTGCTCGACGCGCTGCAATATGGCGCGCCGCCGCACGGCGGTATCGCGTTCGGTCTGGACCGCATCGTCACGATGATGGCCGGTGCCGACTCGATCCGCGACGTGATCGCGTTCCCGAAGACTCAACGCGCGCAGGATTTGCTCACGCAGGCACCGAGCGAAGTCGACGAACGTCAGCTGCGCGAGCTGCACATCCGTCTGCGTTCGCCGGAACCGAAGGTGTAAAGCCGCGGCCGCTTCGCGCGGCCCGAGCGCGGTCTTGCGGGTACCGGCCATCGAGCCGCGGCCGCAAAAAAGCCACACAAGCGTAACGAAAAGGCGCTGAGGTGATCTCCACCTCAGCGCCTTTTTGACTTTTTGCGTTACAGTGAAGCCACCGCTTTCCAGACCCTTTCGACCGTCATCCGACATGTACCGCGCGCATCGTCGCGCCCAGTTTTGAGCCATGCCGAAACCGCCGAAAATTCCGCAGTCCGTCCTCGTCATCATCCATACGCCCGCGCTCGACGTGCTGCTGCTCGAGCGCGCCGATCATGCGGCGTTCTGGCAGTCGGTGACGGGTTCGAAGGACCGGCTCGGCGAACCGCTCGCCGACACGGCGGTGCGCGAGGTCGGTGAGGAAACCGGCATCATGATCGGCGGGGCGCTGGTGCCGCGTAGCGCGTTGTTCGATTGGCGGTACTCGATCGACTACGAGATCTATCCGGAATTTCGATACCGCTACGAAGCGGGCGTGTTCTCCAACACCGAGCACTGGTTCAGCCTGCAGGTGCCCGAGCGCATCGACGTGACCCTCGCGCCGCGCGAACACACCGCCTATATGTGGCTGCCATATGAAGAGGCGGCGTCGCGCTGCTTTTCGTCGTCGAATGCCGATGCGATCCTGCAGTTGCCGCGCCGCCTCGCCGCGCGGCCGGTCGACCCGCAAACCGACTCGCAAGCCGGCCCGCTGGCCGGGGAGCGTGGCCAGTGAGCGCAAACGGCTCAGGCCGTTTCTCGCGTCTGCGGCAAACGTTGCTGGGCCGCCGCTACTGGCAGCGCTACCGCTTCACCAGTAACAACGAGGTCGCGCTGCTGCGCTCGGGCGACGCCTTCTTCGAAGCGCTGATCGGCCGTATCGACGCGGCCGAGCACAACGTCGCGCTCGAAACCTACATCTTCTGCGACGACGAAGCGGGCCACGCGGTCAGCGACGCCTTGCTGCGCGCAGCCGCGCGCGGCGTCAGGGTACGCGTGATCACCGACGGCATCGGCACCGCGCGCCTGAAGATGTTCGAGCAATGGCCGGCTGGCGGCGTCGAGCATCGCATCTACAACCCGCATCTGTTCGGCCGTTTCGGCTTTTCACGCACGCACCGCAAGCTCGCGGTGATCGACGATCAGGTCGCGTATTGCGGCGGCATCAATATCGTCGACGATTACGAGAACAACGGCGAGAAGCTGCCATACCGCCGCTGGGACTTCGCGGTCGAGCTGCGCGGGCCGGTGGTCGCCGACGTGCGCGACGCGATCGACGTGCAGTGGCGGCGCATTCGCATCGGCCATCGGCCGCTCGAATCGATGAAGCCCGACCTCGCGCCGCACGATTCGGGCTCGCTCGGCAGTCTGCGTCGGCGTCGGCGGCGCCTCAACGAGCAGCTATGGGCGCGCGGTGAGCCGTGCGTCGCGTTCGTCGCGCGCGACAACCTGATCAACCGTCGCGCGATCGAAAAGGCCTATCTGGCCGCAATCGGCCAGGCGCGCCATGAAATCCTGCTCGCCAATCCGTACTTCATGCCAGGGCGCAAGCTGCGTCGCGCGCTCGTGTTCGCGGCGCGGCGCGGCGTGGTCGTGAAGCTGATCATCGGGCGCAAGGAGTTCAAGGCGCTCGACTACGCGGTGCCATTCCTCTACAACGCGCTGCTGCGCGCGGGCGTGCAGATCGCCGAATACGAAAAAACGCTGCTGCACGGCAAGGTCGCGGTGGTCGATTCGAACTGGGGCACGGTCGGTTCGTCGAATCTCGATGCGCTCAGCCTGATGCTCAACAACGAAGCGAACGTGGTGCTCGTCAACGATCCCGCGATTGCCGCACTGCGCGACGCGATTCTCGACGCGTTCGCGGACGCGCGTCCGATCGATGAAGCGCACTACGAATCGCGACCGGCGCGCGTGCGCGCCTTGAGCTGGATCGCGTACACGAGCTACCGCGTCGCCATGAAGCTGCTGACGGTGGGCGGCTACGACTAACAGCGCTCGCATGAAAACCCGCGCCTGCGGCATTATGTCGGCCACCGTTCGCCGCCAGCGGACGCGGGCAAAGAAAGAGAACACGCGCGCGCTGATCGGCAACCATCGATCCAAGGCGAACGCCTCTAAAAATCTGATTGATCTGATGGTCGAAAGCCGCAAAATTAGAGGCCGGTTAGAAACCGGTTTCTAATAAAGTCCTTGTTTTCGCGGACGGCAGCACTCAATAATAGTACGGCCGTTCGATTTTCAATTCGGTCACATTAGAACGGTAAAACAGCTATGCGAAAAGGCGAACAAACCCGAGCCGCGATTCTCGACGCAGCACTTGATCTGGCCGGCCGGGACGGACTGGAAGGTCTGACCATTGGCCTGCTGGCCGAGCGCATGCAGATGAGCAAGAGCGGTGTGTTCGCGCATTTCGGATCGCGCGAGGATCTGCAGGTCGAGGTCGTGCGCGAATATCACCGCCGTTTCGAGGACGAGGTGTTTTTCCCGAGCCTGCGCGAGCCGCGCGGTCTGCCGCGCTTGCGCGCGATGATTTCCCGCTGGATCGAGAAACGCATTCAGGAAGTCACGACCGGATGCATCTACATCAGCGGCGCCGTCGAATACGACGATCGCGCGGACAGCCAGGTGCGCGAGCAACTGGTCTCGAGCGTGACGATGTGGCGTGCGGCGCTCACGCGCGCGATTTCGCAGGCGATGGAAGAAGGGCATCTGCGCGCCGATACCGATCCGCAGCTGATGCTGTTCGAACTGTATAGCGTCACGCTCGGCCTGCATCACGACGCGCGCTTCCTGCATCTGCCGGATGCGGTGCGTCTCACGTGGGCCGCACTGGAAAAACTGATTAATTCGTATCAAAGCGAAAGCCGTTAGCAGCGTCGCCGGAACTCACCGGAATCGCGCAGCGCAGAAGGTCCGTCCACGGACCCGACCGACGGCCTGGCTTTTTGCCAAACTAGGGAGAGAGAGTCATGGGACAGTACGCCGCGCCGCTGCGCGACATGCAATTCGTGTTGCACCAGTTGCTCAACGTCGAGGCTGAACTTCGGCAAATGCCGAAGCACGCCGATCTCGACGCCGACACGATCAACGCGGTGCTCGAAGAAGCCGGCAAGTTCTGCTCCGAAGTGCTGTTCCCGCTCAACCACAGCGGCGACCAGGAAGGCTGCACGTATGCCGGCGACGGCGTCGTGACCACGCCGAAGGGCTTCAAGGAAGCCTATCAACAATACGTCGAAGCCGGCTGGCCGGCGCTTGGCTGCGACCCGGAATATGGCGGCCAGGGACTGCCCGCGTTCGTCAACAACGCGCTCTACGAAATGCTGAACTCGGCGAATCAGGCGTGGACGATGTATCCGGGCCTGTCGCA
>DATAQT010000006.1:0-2008 GCA_036264535.1 Paraburkholderia sp.
ACGTTCGGCGTCACGGAGCCGAAGAACGACGGCGACTACGGTCTGTTGCGCGATAACGGCATGATCTGGCTCGTACAGGCGCACGATCGCGACGTGACCGATGAACCCGTGCCGAAGCGCCGTCGCAAGAACGAAGTGGTCACGCCGCCGAACATCGCGCTGAAGCGCTTGATGCCCGCGGACGCCTTGCGCATTCGCGGCCTGCACAACGCCGCCAATGCGCTGGCCGCCTACGCGCTCGCGCGTGCGATTGGCTTGCCTGGCGCGCCGCTGCTGCACGGTCTGCGTGAATACCATGGCGAGCCGCATCGCGTGGAGCTGATCGCGTCGATCGACGGCATCGACTATGTGGACGACAGCAAGGGTACCAATGTCGGCGCGACGGTTGCCGCGCTCGACGGCCTCGCGCAGCGCGCGGTGCTGATCGCCGGCGGCGACGGCAAGGGCCAGGATTTCGAACCGCTGGCCGCACCGGTGATGCGCTGGTGCCGCGCCGTGATGCTGATCTGCCGTGACGCGCCGCTGATTCGCGCGGCGCTGGAACACAGCGGCATCGCGCTGACGGATCACGCCACGCTCGAAGAAGCGACGCGCGCGGCCACCGCGCTGGCTCAACCGGGCGACGCCGTGTTGTTGTCGCCGGCTTGCGCGAGCTTCGACATGTTCAAGGGTTACGCGCACCGTGCCGCTGTGTTTCGCAGCACGGTGGAAGACATCGCTGCCGAACGGGGGACGATGATATGAGCTGGTCGGAACGTTTCGGTTCGCGCCAGGCGGCCGCGGGCGATGCGGGCGAGTCGGGCGGCGCGGCGCGCGTCGGCGGTCGCACGGGTGGCAGCGGGCTCGCGAGCGCCGTCAACGGCGTGCGTCCGTTGCGCTCGCGGATGCTCGACTACGATCACTCGCTGCTGTGGGTCGTCGTCGCGCTGCTGGGACTCGGCGTCGTGATGGTGTATTCGGCATCGATCGCGATGCCCGATTCGCCGAAGTACGCGTCGTATCGCGACTACGCGTTCCTCGTGCGCCAGATCATTTTCGTGACGATGGGCGCGGTGGTCGGCGTCGTGTCGTTCCGCATTCCGATCTCGACGTGGGACAAGTACGCGCCGAAGCTCTTCCTGATCTCGCTCGTCGCGCTGGTGATCGTGCTGATTCCGCACGTCGGCAAGGGCGTGAACGGCGCGCGCCGCTGGATTCCGCTCGGCATCACGAACATGCAGCCGTCGGAAATCATGAAGCTCGCAGTGACGATCTACGCGGCGAACTACACCGTGCGCAAGCAGGAATACATGCACAGCTTCGCCAAAGGCTTTTTGCCGATGGCGGTCGCGGTCGGCCTCGTCGGCGCATTGCTGCTGCTCGAACCGGACATGGGCGCGTTCATGGTGATCGCGGCGATCGCGATGGGCGTGCTGTTTCTCGGCGGCGTGAACGGCAAGCTGTTCGGCGGCCTGGTCGCCACCGCGGTCGGCACGTTCAGCTTGCTGGTGTGGGCGTCGCCGTGGCGTCGCGAGCGGATCTTCGCGTACCTCGATCCGTGGGACGACCGCTACGCGCAGGGCAAGGCTTATCAATTGACGCACTCGCTGATCGCCTTCGGACGCGGCGAGTGGTTCGGCGTGGGCCTCGGAGGCAGTGTCGAGAAGCTCAACTATCTGCCGGAAGCGCATACCGACTTCATCCTCGCGGTGATCGGCGAGGAACTCGGTTTTGTCGGCGTGCTGGTGGTGATCCTGATGTTCTACTGGATCGTGCGCCGCGCGTTCGAGATCGGCCGCCAGGCGCTCGCGCTCGACCGCACGTTTGCGGGCCTGACGGCGAAGGGCATCGGCATCTGGTTCGGCGCGCAGGCGTTCATCAACATGGGCGTGAATCTCGGCCTGCTGCCGACCAAAGGTCTCACGTTGCCGCTCGTCAGCTATGGCGGCTCGGGCATTGTGCTGAACTGCGTCGCGGTGGCGGTGCTGATGCGGGTGGATTACGAGAATCGGGTGTTGATGCGGGGAGG
>DATAQT010000027.1:0-24507 GCA_036264535.1 Paraburkholderia sp.
ATCGACATCGGCCGCGATGAAGGGGCGCAGTGCCTCGTCGGCGGCGAGCGCGCAGCGCCTGGCGCCGGCCTCGGCGAGGGCTTCTACGTGAAGCCGACCATGCTGTTCGGCAACAACGATATGCGCGTGTTCCAGGAGGAGATCTTCGGGCCGGTCGCATCAGTGATGACGTTCAAGGACGAACAGCATGCGATCGAGCTAGCGAATGACACGTTCTATGGCCTCGGCGCCGGCGTGTGGACTCGCGACGGCACGCGCGCTTACAGGCTGGGACGCGAGATCGAGGCGGGACGCGTGTGGACCAACTGCTACCACCTGTATCCGGCGCACGCGGCATTCGGTGGCTACAAGCAGTCGGGGATCGGCCGCGAAACGCACAAGATGGCCTTGTCGAACTATCAGCAGACGAAGTGTCTGCTGGTCAGTTATCAGGCGGAGGCGCTGGGGTTCTTCTAAGCGGAGGGCGCGTCGGCTACGGACGACGCGAGCCGCGCGTACTGGCCCGACCCACGCGCGGCTCGCCACTCCTCACTCCGGCATCCCCTTGCCCCGAGTTTCCGGCAAAAAAACTACGGAATAACCTCGCTGGCCACCACCCTGTTTCTCCCGGCTGCCTTCGCGGCGTAAAGTCGCCGGTCTGCAACCGCAATCAGCCCATCGAGGTCAAGGCAGTTATCCGCGACCATTTCGGCCACCCCAATCGATGTCGTGAGCGAGATCTCACGGCCTGGCGCCGAGCGGGGTACTGCCGCCTCCTGAAGGATGCAGGCATTCCCGGCGATGGCTTCGCGCACGCGCTCTGCAATCCGGACCGCGTCGTCCCCGGTCGTATCGGGCAGCAACACACAGAACTCCTCACCCCCGAGACGTACCGTCAGATCCCCCGGGCGGACCGTCATCTTCATGACATCGGCCAGGTGCTTCAGCGCCTCGTCTCCGGCCGCGTGCCCCCAGATGTCGTTGACCCGTTTGAAATGATCGATATCGATCATGAACAGCGCGATGCGGCGGTTGACGTTGCGCCGGCGCGAAAGTGCGCCGAATTCGTCTTTCAAACGACGGCGGTTCGCGAGACCGGTCAGGGGGTCCTCAAGCGATAGTTCCCGCAACCGCGTATTGAGTGCCATCTGCGTGGAGAGGAGGCGGTCGACGACAAAAAGGGTGGACCAGAGAAGGAATGCCATGAGCAGCCACACCCCGGCAAACAGCGCGCTGCTCAAGCGAACGACAGAGAGGAATACGGACGCAGCGGGTACGTAGTCGATCAATACGAGATCTGCTTCACTCAGCTTTCTGAAGAGAAGGAAGTCCTGCCCGGCACTCAGCATTCCGGTGCGGGCCTCGAACAGCGTGGAAGCAGACAGCGTGCTCCACCGCGCCGGCAGAGTCGTGAGCCAATTCTCATCCCCGACCGGGAAGGTACTCCCGCTCGTTGCAATTGGCGTCCCGCTCCGGTCGATGAGAGCGTGGGTTTCGTCCGGCGCGGTGTCGCTCTGCAGGTAGTCCTGAACGATGCGTTGCGGGATGACGAAGAATATGAGGCCGCGTACCACGTTGTTGCTCATCACCGGTGTCCCAAACAGCAGGCGAGGTCCGGCCGGGTTCTTTCGCCCGCGAATGGGATCAAACGTGACGTCATAGTCGAGCGGGTTCTGGTTGGCAAGCCGTGACAGGCGCAATTCGCCGAACGTCTGCAAAAGCCGGACGACCTCGTCGTCGTCAACGGATGGGTAGGCCACCACGATTCCGGTCGGCGAGACATATACCGCGCGTTCGAGGCCCGCGCTCATCTGGAATTGCACGGCAAGCAGCCGGCTCATCAATTGGGCCAGCCGCAGGTCCTCGAGAAATGTGGGTTCGTCGCGGTGCAAACCAGGCGTCACCGCAAGCTGTCGTGTGCCGATACCCCGGATGGGGGCGTCGGTATGGCGGACCTCAAGATTCCAGACTCGCTCGTCCTGCGCCTGGAGTACTGCCTGGAGGGAGGCATCCGGATTTCGATCGAGTTGTGTGGTCTGGTCCGCAAGGCGCCGCTCGGCACTGCTGCGAAGGAACTGCAACTGTTGCCTGTTAGTGCTGACTGCGACATCCAGTGCCCTGACCTGAATCTCGAACCGATGCGAACGGTTGTCGAGCTCCCGGGCGCGCACGAGAAAATACTGGTGGACCGCAAGAATCAACGTGACAACGAATACCACGGCAAAACACGCGATCACGGTCTGCCGTGGACGTGAACTGGCGCGGTCCCAAAACGTTTTCGCAGGCGTTTGTTCAGAGGACGACGAGCGCATGCCGGTTCTCCGGTGATCCAGCTCCAGGCTACCCCTTCCCAACCACCTCGACATAGCTATCAACCGCACTGCTCACCGTCGGATGAAAGCACGCATCTCCAATCAGATCGGTCAACTCGAAGCGCCTGAGCTTGTCGCGAACGGGATCCTTCATCTCCGCAAAATGCAGCGCAATCCCGCGCTCGCCGAGCGTGCGCGTCAAGTCCCGCAGCATGTCGGCGGAGGTCACGTCCACGCTCGTCACGGGTTCGGCCGCCACCACCACGCGCCGGACCGGCGCGGGCGACGCGGCGACGGCTTCGAGCAGGCGCTCCTGGAACTGCTCGGCGTTCGCGAAGAACAGCGGTGCGTCCCACCGAAACAACACGAGCCCGGGAATTCGCTCGGCATGCGGATAACGCTCTATGTCGTGATAGCCGCGCAAACCTTCGACGCGACCGAGCACAGCGTAATGCGGGCGCCAGCCGTCCCACAGAAATTCGATGACCGCGATCACCACCGCGAAGCAGATGCCGGGAATCGCACCGAACACCGCGACGCCGGCAAAGCAGGCCATCGACAGCCAGAACTCCCATTGCTGGATCCGGTATATCCGCTTGAGGTCCGTGATCTCGAACAGGCCAATCGCCGCCGCGATGACGACCGCGGCCAGCGCGCTGTTGGGCAGGTAGCGCATCAGATTGGGCGCGGCCATCAGCAGCACCGCGACCGCAACCGCGCCCACGACGCCCGTCAGTTGCGTCTTCGCGCCAGCCGCCTCGGCAACCGGCGTGCGCGACGAACTGCTGCTGATCGGAAAGCCATGGAACAGGCCGGCCGCGAGGTTGGCCACGCCGAGCCCGACCATCTCCTGATTGGGATCGACGCGGCTACGAAAACGTGCCGCGAAAGTTCGCGACAGCACGCTGGTATCCGCGAACGAGATCAGCGCGACCGCGCAGCCGCCGAGCAGGATCTTGACCAGATCGGCATCGGTGGCCCAGGGCAGCGCAAAGGTCGGCAGGCCTTGAGGAATCTTGCCTAGCACTTTCACGCCGAGGCTATCGAGGTGCAATACGGTCACGCACAGCGTCGCGACGACCACGGCGATCAGGATGCCCGGCAGCTTTTCGAAGCGCTTGAGAAACAGGATCAGCGCGAGGCTTCCCGCGCCCACCGCAAAGCTGTACCAGTTGGATTGACCAGCGGCGATGGCCCGCACGAGGCTCACGATGTCCCGCAATGGTCCGCGCTCTTCGATCGAGATGGCAAACAGTTTGGGCAACTGACTGATCAGAACGGCGAGCGCAATGCCGTTCATGTAGCCGTATCGAATGGGCTTCGACAGTAGCTCGGTGATAAATCCCAGCCGCAGCAAGCCCATCACGATACAGAACAGCCCGGACACGATCGCCATCATGCTGGCCACCGCAATCGCGCGCGACGGGTCGCCCGCCGCGATTTGCACGACGACCGCCAGAATCGGAGCCGCGAGTGCGGAGTCGGGGCCCAGCACCAGAATCCGGCTCGGGCCGAACAGCGCATACGCCAGCAGCGGGACGATCGTGGCGTAGAGGCCGTACACCCCAGGGACGCCGGATGCCTCCGCGTAGGCGATCCCGACCGGCACCAGCATCGTGGTCAATACCAGTCCCGCGGTCAGATCGCTCGGCAACCAGCTGAGCTGGTACGCCTTGAGCACCGTCAGTCCCGGCAGCCAGCGCAGCCAGTGGCGTACGTTCAGCGCAGCAGTCTGTTTTTTGTGTGGAACTGGCCTGTCCGCATCCATCGGTGGAATGTTCCTAGTCGAGGACGCCGCAACACGAATTGTGGGCGGTGCTGTCATTCGTAGGATAGTCCACAGATCGATCGCTGCGTGCCGCGACGCATCCGCGACTGCAGTGAAAGTCTCCCAGCGATAGAAGAGCCCGTATCCGATGAACGGCTACGCACTCGAAAAAATTAACGATTCCTACAGCCAGGCTCCATGGGCACGATGCCGCCTTCGACGCACTATGGGTCCCAAGGCGCACGTCAATCGATCGACCTCCCGCCGACCAGCCGGCCTCGCGGCGCCGCCGCAGCGGCTCTCCCGATCCACTGTCAGGAGTCGTGAAATGAAACTGTCCACAGTCATCGCCGCCGCGGCAGCCACCGCCGCCCTTGCCTTCGGTGCCGCCGCCCACGCTCAGGCGCAAAACCCCACCGAAACGTCCCAAACCGTCGACCAGAACACGCTGAGCGCCGTCGGCGGCTCCATGGCGACTCAAACCGCGATGGGCTCGCCCACCGGCAAGACCCGCGATCAGGTCTATCGCGAGTTCATCGATTCGCAACACGACTCGGATACGCAACAGCGCCTCGAGACGCTGTACAAGGGCGGCCAATAACGTCACGCCCCGCTTCGTGACGATCGCGCGAGCCATGCCGGCCGGATTCAGAAGCCCAAGCGTTTTTCGAGGCTGCGAAACCGGCCGGTCGACCGCCAGCGCTGGAACCACGGATTCGTGCGCAGCTCGCATAGCCGCGACGAGCGGTCGGCGAGCGCGAGGTCGAGCCAGTGAAACATCTCGTCCGCGCGCCCGAGCCTCGCGTAAATCTCGGCGAGCAACAGCGGCGACGTGTAGCCGTCGCGATGCCGCGCGAGCAGGTCCGCGCGCAACCATTCCAGCACCGCGTCATACTCGCCGGCCTCCCAGCGTTCGCGGATTGCCTGCGCGCGTGCCAGTTCGTCGCAGCAGACGAGCGCTTCGACCGTCGCTTCCACCGACTCCTTGACGAGCCCCTTGACCTCGAACGCGGTCGCGAGGATCTGATAGATCAGCGGCGAGCGCTCAGCCGCCGCGCGCGCGAGCGGCCGGGCCGCCTGCGGCGGATAGAAGCCGTGCACGACCGTCGAGCCATGAAAATTCGACAGGCCGACATAGCCGAGCGCATAGGTCGGATCATGCTCGAGCGCGCTATCGAAATAGCCGCGGCTGCGAAGGAAGTCCTCGCCGCTCAGCGCATGCGTCGCCGCGAAGCACGGATCGAAGTGCACGCGGCGATACCAGTAATAGCGGCCGCGCAGATACGCATCGCGCGCCGCGGGCGCGACGGGCAGACGGCGCGCGAGCGCGGTCAACTGATGCTGCGCGAGCCTCGGCGTGACTTCGGCCGCGAGTGCCGCGCCGACTTCCTGCTGGATGTTCAAAGCGCCCGCCGATACCGGCTCGTACGCGTGGCTCCGGATCTGCGTCTGGTCCGCGCAACGCACCAGTTGCGCCAGAACGCGCAAGCGCTGGCCGTCGCTCGTCAGCGAACCTTCGAGCACGTAGTCGAGCGTCAGCTCGCGCGCGATCTCGGCGATGCTCTTGCCCGCCGACGGTAGTGCACCGCGGTCGTGCGCGCGATCACCGCGAGCCGCTCGGCGCCCAGCGTGCCGAGCGTCGCGGACGTTTCGGCGGCAAGCGCATCGCAAAACGCGTCCTGGCCCGGGTCGCCGGTCATGTTGTCGAACGGCGGCACGATCACGCGCACGGCGTGCTGCGGCTGCGTCGGCGCGGGCGCCTCATCGGCCTCGCGGATGCCATCGAGCCGATAGCCCTTGCCCTTGAGCGTCTTGAGGTGGCGAGGCGCGACGGGATCGTCGTCGAGTGCGAGGCGGATCTTGCGGATCGCGGTGTTGATGCCGTTTTCCGTGTCGTGGAAGCTATTCGCTCCCCACAGCGCGCGGACGATTTCCGCGCGCGAGATCAGCTCGCCGTTGCGCGATGCGAGCAGGATCAGCAGTTCCATCGGCAGACGCTCGAGACGGATCTCGTCGCCGCCGCGCCGCAACTAATCGTGCTCGACGTCGAGCTCGAAGTCGGCAAACCTGATCAGTCCTTGTGTCTTCATGGTGTTTTCCGTGCACGCAAGGGGCCTGCGCCGATCCGTCGGACGAAGACGGCTTCGCCCTTCATGTTAGGAGAGGATCGCGGATTCTGAAGGACAGAGGCCCGGCCATTGGGCGCCGGAAAGACAAATGGCCGCAGCACGAAGCTGCGGCCATGATGTAGGGGTTTCAGAGGCTTTCGCGATTCAGCGCGTGACCTGATGCGCCGAACTCACGTCACGTTCATCGCCAGCGCACTCTCGCGATAATGCTGGCTCGCCTTCTCGGTATCGCCAAGCTGCTCGTGCAGACGCGCGAGCGCGCGATGCGAGCGGATCTTCAGCGTCTCGTTGTCGGCGAGCTTCAGCGCGCGTTCGAGGAACGACTGCGCCTTGCCCCACAGCTGCTGATGCAGACACAGGCGACCCAGCGTGAACATCAGGTCCGCGTCTTCCGGCCGATCCTTCTGCCACGCCTCGGCCTTGTGGATCAGCGGCAGCGCATCGCCGCCGGCCGTGTCGGGATAGCGGCGCAGCAGGCGCGCATCCCAGTTCTGCGCGAGGGCTTCCTCGACGATCTTGCGCGCCTCCTGCGGACGGTTCAGCGCGACCAGCAGTTCGGCGGCGGTGTCGGCGAGACGCGGCGAATGACGCTCCGTCGCCGACAGCGAATACCAGAGTTCGAGCAGCGCGTCCGCATTGTGGCGACGATCACGCAGCAGATTCTCCGCCGCCAGTTGACGCAGCCGCACCGCGACCGCCGGATGAATCGCCTCGCGCTTCTCCAGCGTCTTCACGAGCTTCAGCACTTCGCCCCAGTTCTTCAACTGCTGCTGCGCGCGCAGCATGATCTGCTGCGCGTGGATGCGCCGCGCGCCCTGCGATTGCATTTCGGTCAGCGCATTGAGCGCGCCGTCGGCGTCGCGGCCGTCGGCGCGCATGTCGGCGGTGGCCATCAGGCGCGCGTCCTGCCAGTCGGTTTCGTCGATCTGCGCGAGCCATTCGTCGCGCCGCGCGTATTCATGCATGCGATGCGCTGCCGTCGCCGCGATCAAACCGGCCGCACCCTTGTTGTCGCCGTTCGAGAGCGCATCTTTGGCGGCTTTCTCCGCGCGCGAAAAACGCCCCGCGTACAGGTTGCCGATCGCGTCGCGCAACGCCGCGTGCGCCTTCGCGACACGCGAACGCGCCCGATACGCGGCGACGCGCTGCGGCATGCGCCAGATGTTGCGGATGATGCGCAACAGCGCGTAGAGCAGGATGAACAGCACCACCAGCCCGACCACGAACAGATTCAGCGACATGTCGACGCGGTACGGCGGATAGATCAGCAGCACCTGCCCCGCGTCGAAGCGCCCGCCCACCGCGAGCACGACCGCGATGGCGAACAGCGCCGCGAGCCATAGAAGTCCCCGGATCGCCATGATTAACCCCGGTTCCGGTATTGATTGACGGCCTGCAGGCTCGTATCGAGGTTCGGCAGCTCGACCGCGGCCGAACCGGCATCCACCTGTTTGACCAGATCGACGACCGTCTGCGTGTCTTTCGACGACGCATCGAAGTAGCGCGTCAACGCGGACTGCGCTGCCTGCAGGTCGGACTTCAGCGTGGTCGGGTTGCGCGAGAGCAGCGCAAGGCGCGCCGACAGCAGACGCAGCTTCAGGTTCTCGCGCACGAAGTAGCCTTGATCGGGCGTGACCAGCATCGCGTCGGCGTTATCGATGCGACGCACCTGCACGAGGCTCGTCAGTTGCTCGCCGATGCCGTGGGTGACCTCGTCGATCCACACTTCCCAGCGCGGCTTGCCGGTGGCCGCGGCCACCTTCGCGGTATCGGCCCACGTGGCCGCATGCGGCGTGGCGTGCGGGATCGGCGCTTCGCCCGACAGCGGCAGAGCGTCGACGTGATCGATCGCGTTGTCGAGCTTGATCGCGAGGCCGGTGAGATCGGTCGACGGCGCGGCCTTCAGCTTGTCGATGTCCTGCGCGATTGCCTTGCGCACCGTGGCCGCCTGCGGGCTATCCGACGCGGCCAGGCGCGTGTCGGCGCTTTGCAGCGCGAACAGCGCGAGCTGCGTGTTGCCGGTCAGCTGCAACTGCTGGCTCGCGGCCGACAGCATCTGCCCGACTTCGGCGAAGGTCCAGTCGTCGCGATTGCGCGCGAGATCCGCGTACTGTTGTTGCAGCGCCTGCTGCGCGGCCTGCGCATCGGCGAGCTTGCCTTCGAGCTGCGCGACCTGCGAGTCCGATTGATGCACGGTGGCGAGCGCCTGGTCGATCTTGATGCGCAGCTCGTTGTTCTGCGTGTCGTTGGCCTGCTGACGCTGAGTGAGCTCCTGCTCGGTGCGCACCAGCTTGCGGTTCATCGCGAAGCCGCCCACGCCCACCGCGCACGCGATGACCACGATGACAAGCCACAGCAGCGGTCCGCTCGTGTTGCGGCGCTTTTGCGCTTCGTACGGCGTGAAGGGTTGGTTCGGCGGTAAGGCGGTGCTTGCCGGCGGCTGGGGTGAGGCGTTCGTGGAAGCGTTCGTTTCAGTCATGCGTGATTGAGCCGGGTTGGACGATACCGGTTGGACGACGGGAGGCACGGCGGCCGCTGCAACGAGGGCGCGGACTATCCGCTCGTCGCCCGCGCCGGACACCGTAATCCTATCAAAACCCAATGCCCGCGCGGTCTGCGCGATGCGGGGATGCGGCGTGACGAGCGGCGCGTGTTTGAGCTGCGCGATTTCGCTCGCGCTCAGATGCTCTTGCGCAAGTTCGTGCAGATTGCGCACGCCTTCGGAGCTGGTCAGAAGCCACGCGTGAGGCGCGCCCGCGAGCAGTTCGTGCACGCGCGCCCAGGCGCCGATCGACGGCTCCGGCACGATGCGCCGATACGCGGCCACCGCGTCGACTTCGGCGCCGGCTTCGCGCAAGCGCTCGGCGAGCCATTCGCGGCCGCCGTCGCCGCGCACGATCAGCACGCGCTTGCCTTCGAAGCTCGCCGCGCCGAGTTGCGTCTCGATCGCGGCATAGAGGCCTTCGGAGTCGAAGCTCGTCGATTCGTCGTCGGCGCCGGCTGCAGGGCTGATCACACGATGCTCGGGTGCGCTGACGCCGTGGCGCGCGAGCGCATGCACGCTGCCCGGGCCGACGACGCCGATCGGCAACGCGTGCGGCCAGATGTCGTGATGGCGCGCGAACGCGTGATCGACCGCGTTCGGCGAGACGAACACGACGAGCGCGTAGCGTTCGAGCGACGCGAGCGCGTCGCACAACGGCGCGTCGTCGATGACGGGGGCGATGTCGATCAGCGGGAAGTCGAGCGACTTGAGACCGGCTGCTTCGAGCAGTTCGACGAGTTCGCTCGACTGGCCGGCCGGCCGCGTGATGACGACCGTGAAAGGCGCCTGCTCCGGCGTGACGGCGGCCATCAGTCGCCGGCCGCCGCGCCGGGCGCGGCCGCGGGACCGCTCGCCGTGCTGAGCGCGCGAACGATGTCGAGCGCGCCCTGCTGCGCGAGCGCGTGCGCCACTTCCTCGCCGAGCGCGAGCGCGCGTTCGACCGTGGGCGCGGGCGCCGACGCCTGCGCGCTCAGCACGCGTTGGCCGTCCGGCGTCGCGACGATGCCGCGCAGATGCAGCGCGCCATCGCCCCAGGTTGCGTAGGCCGCGAGCGGCACCTCGCAGCTGCCGCCGAGCGCGCGCGACACCATGCGCTCCGCTTCGACGGCCGCTGCCGTGTGCTCATGATGCAGCGGCGCGAGCCATGCGGCGAGGTCCGCGCGATCGGCGCGAATCTCGATGCCAAGCGCGCCCTGGCCGGCGGCGGGCAAACTGTCATCGGGATCGAGCAGCGCGCGGATGCGATCGGCGAGACCCAGTCGCTTCAGACCGGCCGCGGCCAGAATGATCGCCGCGTAGTCGCCGCGATCGAGCTTGGCGAGTCGGGTATCGAGATTGCCGCGCAATGGCCGCACGTCGAGATGCGGATAGCGCATGCGCAGCATCGCTTCACGACGCAGACTCGAGGTGCCGACCACGGCACCGGCCGGCAGCGCGGCGAGCGAGTCGTACTGGTTGGACACGAACGCGTCGCGCGGGTCCTCGCGCTCCATGATCGCGGACAACGCGAAGCCCGCGGGCAGTTCCATCGGCACGTCTTTCAGCGAATGCACCGCGAGGTCGGCACGGCCATCGGCGAGCGCGGCTTCGAGCTCTTTCACGAACAGCCCCTTACCACCAACCTTCGACAATGTGCGATCAAGTATCTGATCGCCACGTGTCGTCATTCCGAGGATTTTTACGTCACAAGATGGATATAATTTGTGCAGCGCACACCGCACATGCTCGGCCTGCCACATGGCAAGGCGGCTCTCTCGCGACGCAATCACAAGCGTGTGGGGTGGCGTGGCAAACGTCTCGGTGTTCATTAGCTTGCTGCTTGATCTCGGGATGGGATAACAATCAATGTTAGCACGCGCCCTTGCTCGTGCCCTTGGGTTCCAAGGCTCTGCGGGGCGCTGTGCCGAAGCGGTATCGACGGAGGAGACGGGCTTCGCGCAGCGCGCGAAGGCCCCCATTCCGCCTTGTCACGCACGGTCGTTCGCGCACCGCGCGGCGGCATGCGGGATGATGCAATGCGGCGAACATGCTGCGGCAACGTGTGCCGCGTGTTCGGTCCCAGTGCGGGCTGCCTGGCCCGCGGCCTCTCTCTCCCTCGTCGGCGTCACGCGATCGGCAGTGCTTTGCAGTCGCTTTAGCAGTCCGTCTCGCAGTCCCTGTTGCACGCAGTTCACGTTGTAGTTGCTGGTTGCAGTTGCTGGTTGCAGTTCCGCAGTCGCAGTTCATCAATCAACAGACCCTGGCTTCCCTGAGGAAACCCATCGTGACGTCTTCCGGATCGGCGCGCTCCGCCCGCCGCAACACTTCTTCGCCCACCGCTCGCCCGGCCGACGCCGTGGCGCCTGACGCCCAGTCCGACGCTGCCGCGTCCGGGATATCGTCGAGCGTCGCTCAACACGACGACACGCGCACGCAGCGCCGCGCCCCCGTCGCGCAAGCCGCTAAAGCCGCCAAAGTCCCGAAGGCCGCGCAAACCTCAGTGCCCGTCAAGCAGGACAAGGCGCAAAAAGCGAAGAAACCGGTCAAAGCCGGCAAGGCGGAACAGGCCGCGACATCGGCCACCGCGCGCAAGCCGGCCAAGGCCGCGAGCGACGCCACGGCCCCACGCGACGCGAAATCGTCGAAGCTGCAAGCCGTGTCCGAGGCTGCGTCCGCGGCCGCGCCCACCGTGAAGAGCCCGCGCACGCGCGAGGACAAGGACCATCCGCTGTTCCAGGACATCCGCTATCTCGGCCGCCTGCTCGGCGACGTGCTGCGCGAGCAGGAAGGCGACGCGGTGTTCGACGTCGTCGAGACGATCCGGCAGACCGCCGTGCGTTTTCGTCGCGAGGACGACAGCGTCGCCGCGCAGACGCTCGACAAGAAGCTGCGCATGCTGACGCCCGAGCAGACCGTCAGCGTGGTGCGCGCGTTCAGCTACTTTTCGCATCTCGCGAACATCGCCGAAGATCGTCACCACAACCGCCGTAACCGGATTCACGCGCTCGCGGGCTCGGCCCCGCAGCCGGGCACGATCGCCCATGCGCTCGAGCGGCTCGCCGCGGCCGGTGCCGCCGCGACGCCAGTGCTGCAGCAGTTTTTCGACGACGCGCTGATCATGCCCGTGCTGACCGCACACCCGACCGAAGTGAAGCGCAAGAGCATTCTCGACGCGCAGCACGACATCGCGCGTCTGCTCGCCGAGCGCGACCAGCCAATGACGAACCGCGAACGCGCGCACAACGAAGCGATGCTGCGCGCGCGCGTGACGTCGCTGTGGCAAACACGGATGCTGCGCGACTCGCGTCTGACGGTCGCCGACGAAATCGAGAACGCACTGTCCTACTACCGCAGCACCTTCCTCGAAGGACTGCCGGCGCTGTACGCCGACATCGAGGAGGCGCTGAAGGAACACGGCCTCCAGGCGCGGCTGCCGCCGTTCTTCCAGATGGGCAGCTGGATCGGCGGCGATCGCGACGGCAATCCGAACGTCACCGCCGAAACGCTCGAAAACGCGATCACGCGGCAAGCCGCGGTGATCTTCGAGCACTACCTGGAGCAGGTGCACAAGCTCGGCGCGGAGCTGTCGGTATCGAACCTGCTCGCCGGGGCGAGCGATGCGCTGAAGGAACTCGCGGCCACCTCGCCCGACCAGTCGCCCCATCGCACCGACGAGCCGTACCGTCGCGCGCTGATCGGCATTTACACGCGACTCGCGGCAAGCGTGCGCGTGCGCCTCGGCGAAGGCAGCGTGCCACTGCGCAGCGCCGGCCGTGGCGTGCCGCCGATCCGCGCGATTCCCTACGACGACGCCGCCGACTTCGTGCGCGACCTGCACGTGCTGATGGATTCGCTTGCCGAGCATCATGGCGCGCCGCTCGCCGCGCCGCGTCTCGCACCGCTCGCGCGCGCGGCCGAAGTGTTCGGCTTCCATCTCGCGAGCATCGATCTGCGGCAGAGCTCGGACATCCACGAAGCGGTGATCGCCGAGCTGCTCAGGCGCGCCGGCGTCGAGGCCGATTACGCGGCGCTGTCCGAAGCAGACAAGCTGAACGTGCTGCTCGCCGAGCTGGCACAGCCGCGTGCGCTGCGCGTGCCCTACGCCGAATACTCCGAGCTCGTGAAGAGCGAGCTCGCGGTGCTCGAGGAAGCGCGCATCACGCGCGAGAAATTCGGCGCGCGCGCGGTGCGCAACTACATCATTTCGCACACGGAGACCGTCAGCGATCTGGTCGAGGTGATGCTGCTGCAGAAGGAAACCGGCCTGTTGCGCGGACGTCTTGGCGACGAGCACGATCCCGCGCGCGCGGGCCTGATGGTGATCCCGCTGTTCGAGACGATCCCCGATCTGCGCAACGCGCCGCACATCATGCGCGATCTGATCGCGCTGCCGGGTATCGGCACGCTGATCGAACATCAGGGCAACGAGCAGGAAGTGATGCTCGGCTACTCGGACAGCAATAAGGACGGCGGTTTCCTGACCTCGAACTGGGAGCTGTATCGCGCGGAACTCGCGCTCGTGTCGCTGTTCAACGAACGCGGCATAACGCTGCGTCTGTTCCATGGCCGCGGAGGCACCGTCGGCCGCGGCGGCGGCCCGACCTATTAGGCGATCCTGTCGCAGCCGCCCGGCACCGTCGACGGTCAGATCCGTTTGACGGAGCAGGGCGAAGTGATCGCGAGCAAGTTCGCGAATCCGGAGATCGGCCGACGCAATCTGGAGACCGTCGTGGCCGCGACGCTCGAAGCGTCGCTGCTGCCGCAGGACCACACGTTGGCAGAACTGCCCGTGTACGAGGAAACCATGCAGCAGCTCTCCGATACGGCGATGGCCTCGTATCGCTCGCTCGTCTACGAGACGCCGGGCTTCAAGGAGTATTTCTTCGAGTCGACGCCGATCGCGGAAATTGCCGAACTGAACATCGGCAGCCGGCCCGCGTCGCGCAAGCTGCAAGATCCGAAGCAACGCAAGATCGAGGATCTGCGTGCGATTCCGTGGGGCTTCTCGTGGGGCCAATGCCGGCTGCTGCTGACGGGCTGGTACGGCTTCGGCAGCGCGGTCGCCGAGCATCTGGACAGCGCGCCGTCCGACGCCGAACGCGCGCGCCGTCTCGCGCTCCTGAAGAAAATGCACAAGAGCTGGCCGTTCTTTGCGAACCTGATGTCGAACATGGACATGGTCATCGCGAAGACGGACCTCGCGGTCGCCTCGCGTTATGCCGCGCTCGTGACCGACAAGAAGCTGCGCAAGCACGTGTTCGAGCGCATCGTCGCGGAATGGGAGCGCACCTCGAAGGTGCTGTCGGAGATCACGGGCAAAAGCGAACGGCTCGCCGAGAATCCGCTGCTCGCGCGTTCGATCAAGAACCGCTTCCCGTATCTCGATCCGCTCAATCACCTGCAGGTCGAACTGCTCAAACGCTATCGCGCGGGCGACACGAATGACCGCGTGCGGCGCGGCATTCATTTGAGCATCAACGGGATCGCGGCGGGGTTGCGCAATACCGGTTGAGGTTCAAGCGCAAGAGGACAGAAGCCGGGTGTGGCCGATGCAGGCCACACCCGGCTTTTTTCATGGCACGTCGGATCGCGATGCTGCGCGTGAGCGAGGGCTGGCAACGCATTTCGCGGTGCCAGCCGCTACAATAGAGCCCGCCATGTACCAGTACAAGTCGAGCAATTATTCTGGTATCACTATTACCCCCTCCACGCGCAGCCGATAGCATGACGACGCCGTCCTCCGCCGATCACCTGCCGCCGCTCGATGCCACGCCGGCCCGCGCGCTCGGCGACTTCATCCGCGCCCATCGCGAGCGGCTGTCGCCGCAGGCGGTCGGTCTGCCGCCGGGGCCGCGGCGCCGCACGCCCGGTCTGCGGCGCGAGGAAGTCGCGCAGCTGTGCGCCGTGAGCCCGACCTGGTACACGTGGATCGAGCAAGGCCGGCCCGTGTCCGCCTCCGCCGACGCGCTCGCGCGCATCGCGGTCGCGTTGCAGCTGTCGCGCGCCGAGCGCGCGTATCTGTTCGAACTGGCCGCGCAACGCGATCCAGCCGAGCCCGACCCCGCCGCCGCCGATGCGCCCGCCACGCTGCTGCAGACCGTGCAGCTCATCGACACGCCGGCCTACGTGCTCGACCGGCAGTGGAATGCGCTCGCGTGGAACGAACGCGCGGCCGATCTGTTCGTCGGCTGGCTCGACGGCGCGCACGATCGCAACCTGCTGCGCTACACGTTCACGGAGCCGACCGCGCGCGCGTTGATCGTCGATTGGGAAGCGCGCGCGCGGCGGCTGGCCGCCGAATTCCGCGCCGACTCGATCCGCCATCTGAGCGATGCGCCGACGCGCGCTCTGATCGATTCGCTGTCGGCCGCGAGCGACGAGTTCGCGCGCTACTGGGCGTCGCAGGACGTCGGCGGGCGCGAGGGCGGCAGGCGCGAGTTCAGCCATCCGCGCGACGGGCGCATCGTCTATGACCAGATCACCTTCAAGCCCGCGCATCGCGAGGATCTGAAGCTCGTGGTGCTGGTGCGGGAATAGGCGCGCGCTGGGCGGCGGCGCTTCGAACGCCCTCGCCCAGTGTTAAAATCGCTGTCTTTCTTCGCCGCGGCGGCGCTCCTGCACGGCACGTGCACATGCGTTGTCAGCCTCTTCACCGCTCGCTTTTAACCGCCCAACACCATGACGTCCCAACTGCACAAAAAAGGCGAAGCCTGGTCGGCTCGCTTCTCGGAGCCGATGTCGGAGCTCGTCAAACGCTACACGTCGTCGGTTTTCTTCGACAAGCGTCTGGCGTTCGTCGACATCGAAGGGTCGCTCGCGCACGCGTCGATGCTTGCCGCGCAGAAGATCATTTCCGCCGACGACCTCGCCGCGATCGAACGCGGCATGGCGCAGATCAAGGGTGAAATCGAGCGCGGCGAGTTCGAATGGCAGCTCGATCTCGAAGACGTGCACCTGAACATCGAAGCGCGCCTGACCGCGCTGATCGGCGACGCCGGCAAGCGGCTGCACACTGGCCGTTCGCGCAACGACCAGGTCGCGACCGACATCCGCCTGTGGCTGCGCGGCGAGATCGACCGCATCGGCGGTCTGCTCACCGAGCTGCGCGTGGCGATGCTCGAGATCGCGGAGAAGAACGCCGCGACCATCATGCCGGGCTTCACGCACCTGCAGGTCGCGCAGCCGATCACGTTCGGCCACCATCTGCTCGCCTACGTCGAAATGTTCTCGCGTGACGCGGAGCGCATGCTCGACTGCCGCAAGCGCGTGAACCGTCTGCCGCTCGGCGCGGCGGCGCTCGCCGGCACCAGCTATCCGATCGACCGTCACGCCGTGGCGAAGACGCTCGGCTTCGACGGCATCTGCGCGAACTCGCTCGATGCCGTCTCCGACCGCGACTTCGCGATCGAATTCACGGCCGCTTCCGCGCTCGTGATGACGCACGTGTCGCGCTTCTCCGAAGAGCTCGTGCTGTGGATGAGCCCGCGCGTCGGCTTCATCGATCTGGCCGACCGTTTCTGCACCGGCTCGTCGATCATGCCGCAGAAGAAGAACCCGGACGTGCCCGAGCTCGCGCGCGGCAAGACCGGCCGCGTGAACGGCCATCTGATGGCGCTGCTGACGCTGATGAAAGGCCAGCCGCTCGCGTACAACAAGGACAACCAGGAAGACAAGGAGCCGCTGTTCGACACCGTCGATACGGTCGCCGACACGCTGCGCATCTTCGCTGAAATGGTCGCCGGCATCACGGTCAAGCCGCAGGCGATGCGCGACGCCGCGCTGCAGGGCTTCTCGACCGCGACGGACCTCGCCGACTATCTCGTCAAGCGCGGCCTGCCGTTCCGCGATGCCCACGAAGCGGTCGCGCTCGCGGTGCGCGTGTGCGCCGATCGCGGCTGCGATCTCGCGGACCTCACGCTCGATGAAATGCGCAGCGAGCTGCCGAACGTCGCGCATCTGATCGGCGACGATGTCTTCTCGTATCTGACGCTCGAGGGCTCGGTGGCGAGCCGCAATCATCCGGGCGGCACCGCGCCCGAGCAGGTGCTGAGCGCGGTGAAGGCGGCGCGCGCGGCGTTGAAGTGATCGACGGTTGGGCAGCGTTGCGAGCCAGGGCTTGCAGCGTTGCTGGTTGAAGCGGTGGCGATATCGAAGAGGCGGACCCGATTGGCGGGTTCGCCTTTTTTATTGCCGCTCGTGAACGGCAAATCGAAGGCAAAAGAAAGCCCGCGAGAAGCGGGCTGAAAAGACTTCCACCGATGCCTCATGAAGAGGCCATCAGAGTGTAGGCGCGTTTGGCTCGCCGACCAATTCGCGTATATTTCCGGCCATTACAGCGACGCGCGGCGTGCATCGATCGATCGGCCAGCGCGGCCATCGACCGCCATCGGGCGAACGCCAATTGAATCCTGGCGGTTTTTGACTACCATCAAATCAGGCTCTCTTCGTGGCTCGTCGACGATGCTCTCTCGCACTCTTCACCCTCTCGTTCTTCGCCGCGCGCATCGGCTGTTGCTCGCCGCGCTCGGTGTCGTCGCCGTTGCCGGTTGCACGATCACGACGCTAACGCCGCACGAAGCCGTCAACACGCCGGTGGCCGCGATCAACAGCGCGACGCTCGATCAATACCGCGACGCGGTCGCACGACGGATCGTCGAGCGCAATCCTTCGTATGTGCTGCAGGGCAAGCCGCAGCCGATGCTGCGCTCGCTCGTGGTGGTGTCGTTTACGGTCGATCGCAATGGACACATCGTCGAGTCGTCGGTGTATCGCACGAACGGCGACGACGAAGCTGAAAGCACCGCGCTCGCGACGCTGCGACGCTCGGCGCCGCTGCCGCAACCGCCCGGCAAGCTGCTGAACGGCCGCGGCCAGCTCGAGCTGTTCGAAGACTGGCTGTTCAACGACAACGGCAAGTTCCAGCTGCGCGAGCTCGCCATGCCGCAAGCGGATACGTACGACTGAGCGCGGGTTGCGCGTGCAGTAACCGGCACCAGCCCGCGCCTCATTGTCGTTGCACGCATCGGTCGCGCGTGAGTGCGCCGGGTCATCGCGCATAGCGCTCCCTTCGTTGCCACACAAACCTACGCCGCCATTGCTGCGCAATGAGCGCGCTCGCTATAATTTTGCGATTCCCCGCGCCGGAACCGTCCGGCATGGCTTACGCCGTCCGCACACCCGCCGGCGCGGCGCATGAGCCGACTGCAGTGCCACGGCGCGACCCGCGCACGGCGCCCAAACCCATACCTCACCGAGGAAGCCGCCTTCACGCGTCGCCGGTCTGCGAAGCACGGCACAGCGTTCCGCGGCCTCACGACAAATGGAGACCCTGCATGTCCACTTCGCCGATTTCCGCGGCCCAGCCCGCTAGCGGGCAAAACAGTAGTGCGCGGATCATCTTCGCGAGCTTCATCGGCACCGCGATCGAGTTCTACGATTTCTATGTCTACGCGACCGCCGCGGCGCTCGTGATCGGACCGGTATTCTTCCCGCATGGCTCGGCCACCGCGCAGGCGCTGTCGGCGTTCGTCACGTTCGGCATCGCGTTCGTCGCGCGACCGATCGGCTCGTTCCTGTTCGGCCACTTCGGCGATCGCATCGGCCGTAAATCGACTCTGGTCGCCTCGCTGCTGGTGATGGGTCTGTCCACCACGCTGATCGGTTTCGTGCCGGGCTACGATTCGATCGGCAGCCTCGCGCCGATCCTGCTGTGCGTGCTGCGTTTCGGCCAGGGCATCGGCCTTGGCGGCGAATGGGGCGGCGCCGCGCTGCTCGCCACCGAAAACGCGCCGGCCGGCAAACGCGGCTGGTTCGGCATGTTCCCGCAGCTTGGGCCCTCGATCGGCTTTCTCGCCTCCAACGGTCTGTTTTTCGCGCTCTCGCTGTCGCTCTCCGACGAGCAGTTCCGCAGCTGGGGCTGGCGCGTGCCGTTCATCGTCAGCTCGGTGCTGGTCGCGCTCGGCCTCTATGTGCGGCTGAAGATTGCCGAGACGCCCGCGTTCCAGGCAGCGATCGAGCGCAAGGAACGCGTGCGCGTGCCGATCGCGACGCTGTTCTCGCAGCACTGGGTGCCGACCGTGCTCGGCGCACTCGCGATGGTGGTCTGCTACACGCTGTTCTACAACGCGACGACGTTCTCGCTGTCGTACGGCGTCGGCTCGCTGCATATTCCGCGGCAGACGTTCCTTGGCCTGCTGTGCATCGCGGTCGTGTTCATGGCGCTCGCCACCCCGCTGTCGGCCCGCGCGAGCGACCGCTTCGGGCGCAAGCCGGTGCTGATCGTCGGCATCATCGCGGCGATCCTGTCCGGCTTCACGATGGCGCCGCTGCTCGGTAGCGGCGAACCGTTGCTCGTGCTGCTGTTCCTCGTGATCCAGCTGTTCCTGATGGGCGTGACCTTCGCGCCGATGGGCGCGCTGCTGCCGGAGCTGTTTCCGACCAACGTGCGCTATACGGGCGCCGGCGTCGCGTACAACCTCGGCGGGATTCTCGGTGCGTCGGTCGCGCCGTACATCGCCCAGGTGCTCGCCGCGCATGGCGGACTACCGTGGGTTGGCGCGTATGTGTCGGTCGCGGCGGCCGTGAGCCTGTTCGGTGTGCTGTGCATGCGCGAAACGCGCGATGAAACGCTGATGAAGTGATGCAATGCGCATCGGCGGAACAGCGCTTCCGCCGCTGCGCGACGCGCGCGACGCTGCATGCAGCGGGCGTTATTTCCGCGCCGTTTCCGCGGGCCGGCCTCGGTAAATCCCCCGCCTTGCGTGTCTTTTTGACTTGCCTATACTCCCTGACATAACCCTATAAGAATCAGGGAGAAGTTCATGAACGTCCATCTTCACAATGCCGATATCGTCATGATCATCGCGCTGGCCTTGCTCGGCTCGCTACTGCTCGCGCTGCGCTTCCGTCCGGCGACATGGAAAGGCATCGTCGTCGAGGCGCTGGCCGCGAACGCCGCGGCCATTGCCGCGGTGGTCGCGTTCGAAATGCTGCTCGCCTGAGGCCGGCGGCCCGACCCCAGCAGCAGCTTAGCGGTAGTAGTAGCCGTGATGGTAGCCGCCACCGTAGTAATAGCCGGGCGCCGGCGCGATGACGCAGCCGCCCAGCGCCGATGCGAGCAGCGTGCCGGCCACGAGAGTCAGGATCAAGCGTTTCATGTTGTTCTCCATCGAGTCAGTTGATTCGAGCGCAAACCCCGAATGACCCGATTGGACACGATGCGCCCCGCGTCGAGCGTTGCCATTTGTAAGAGAAGATCACCGAGCTGTTACACCATCGACGCGCCCAATCGCCGCGTTTGATCGACACGCGTCGCGCCCGCCGGATCGCACCGACGTGTCGGAAAACACCGCCTATACTCCGTTGAGCGCACTGTCGCGATAGACGCCTTGCTGGCCGCGCCGACGTCGACGCAGTCGAGCGGTTTCAGGCACGCCGAGCGAGCATCGGCGCAGCCGTCATACCGGCTTGCGCGCGCTGCCGTGCGCGCATCGGACACTTCAGCGTCCAACGAAAAGCGACAGTTTTAACAGACGTGTAATTGATTCCTCTCCGCCCGCTGTTCCCCGACACGGGCGTACTTTGAGGCGCGACGATACAGTTAACGCCCGCAAGGGCGGACTGCGCGTCGCGCCTCTTTTCTTTGACGCAAACGATTGCGCAATCGCGAAGGAACTCAGGCGGCGGCGGAGCGGTGCTGCATCGCGAACACCGGCTCGGTCGCTTGCACGTAGTCGATCGCTTCGAGCGCCGCGCTGACGGGTGGCACCGAGTGGCCGTCGCCGATCGAGGTCGAACGATGCGGCGCCTCGACGCCGCAATGCGATGGCGAGGTCGCGACGAAGATCATCACGGTGCGCTTCTGTAGCGCATGCGCGAGGTGCACGAAGCCGGTATCGGTACCGACCACGAGCGCGCAGGTGTCGATCATTTGCGCGACTTCGGTCACGCTCATTTGCGGCAGCACGGTCGCGCCCGGCACCCGCGCGGCGATGTGCTCGGCCGCGGCCCGCTCGCCGGCCGAACCCCACGGCAGCACCACCTGAAAACCTCGTTCGCTGAGCTCGCGCCCGACTGCCACCCAGTGCGTGTGCGGCCACTTCTTGTCGTCTTTCGAGGTGGCGTGAAACAACGCCGCGACAGGCGCGCTGCGCGTCGCGAACGGCTGCGTGACGGGCACGGGCAACTGCAGGTTGTAGATGGGCGGGCCTTCCACTTCGTGGCCGAGCGCCTCGCCGGCGCTGATGCGCATGCCGTGCCAGGCGTTGCCTTGCGGACGCGGGCCGAAACGCCCGGTATAGGCGAACGCGGCGCCGCGCTCGCCCAGATCCTGAGATTGATAGCCGATGCGCCGCGACGAGCGCGCGAGGAAGGCGATGATCGCGCTCTTGTAGACGCCGTGTATGTCGATGATGTAGTCGTAGCGATATGCGCGCAGCTCGGAGATCGATGCCCAGATCGCCTTCAGGTCACTCCAGCGGTGCGCCTTCTTGAAGCGGCGCAGTGGCGCGCACAGCACGCGATCGACGCCCTTGCTCCAATGCAAGAGCTCCGCAAATGCTTCGTCCGCCGCCCAATCCACCTGAACGCCAGGAAATGCGCGCTTGATATCGGCAACCACTGGCAACGCCTGCACGATATCGCCTAGTGAAGTGACCTTGACAATAAGGATCCGCTTCATTGAGGGTCTGTTGTTTGTTCGAAGTTGAACTTATTTTAGCTGACGATTTTACCGATCCAAGCGAAATGGGCGTCGCGCGTGGTCGGGTTCTCAATACCGCGCGTTACAGCGCATCATTTCAAACACCCGACAACTCAACTCATTCAATCATTTCAAATTACTTTCACGCATTTTAACCGGTGCCTCGCGCCTTATACTTAACGTTTTGCGCTCGCCCCACCTCATGTCCTCACCCTTTCCGCTCCGATCGTCCTCCGTCATGCGCCGCGCAAAACGCTTGTGGCGTCAGTACGGCATTTTCTGGCTCGGTGCGATCGCCGTCGGTCTGGTCGCGGTGCTCTATGCGCGTCTGATCGACTGGGGATATGACAAGTTTCTCAGCGTGCAGCATCGATATGTGTGGGCGCCGCTCATCATCACGCCCGCGGTCGCCGCGCTCGCGGTATGGCTCACCCGGCGGTTCTTTCGCGGCGCCGAGGGCAGCGGCATTCCGCAGGTGATCGCGACGCTGCATGCGAACTCGCGGGAATACGGCGTGCGGCTACTGTCGTGGCGGATTCTGCTCGGCAAGATCGCGGTGTCGTTTCTCGGCATTCTCGGCGGCTTTACGATCGGCCGCGAAGGACCGACCGTGCAGGTCGGCGCCGCGCTGATGTTCAATCTGCGCCGGCTCTATCCGCGCTCGAATGCGGTGATCGAGCGGCAACTCGCGCTGGCGGGCGCGGCGGCCGGTTTGTCGGCGGCGTTCAATACGCCGCTCGCCGGTGTCATGTTCGCGATCGAGGAATTGACGCGCAGCTTCGAGGCGCGCACGAGCGGCGTGCTGATCACGGCGATCATCATCGCGGGCGTGGTCGCGCTCGGGCTGAACGGCAACTACACGTACTTCGGCACGATCCAGATCGGCGTGCATTTCCCCGATCTGCTCGCCGTCGCGGTGGTGCTCACCGCGATCGTCACGGGAATCGCCGGTGGCATATTCGGCTGGCTGCTGCTCAATACCGCGCGCTGGATTCCGGCGCCGCTGCGTCAACTGCATGGCGAGCGGCCCGTTGCGTTCGCCGCGCTGTGCGGCTTTGCGATCGCGGTAGTCGGTTTGATTTCGGGCGGCGCGACCTTCGGCAGCGGCTATTCGGAAGCGCGCGGCCTGCTCGAGGGACACCCGCAGTCGATGTTCTATCCGTTCCTCAAGATGATCGCGATGGTCGGCTCGTACCTGCCCGGCATTCCGGGCGGCATCTTCGCGCCGTCGCTGTCGATCGGCGCGGGCTTCGGCAATCTGCTGCACATGGTGTTCGATTCGATGCAATTGCCGATGCTGATCGCTCTCGCGATGGTCGGCTATCTGGCCGCGGTCACGCAGTCGCCGATCACGTCGTTCGTGATCGTGATGGAAATGATCGACTGCCACGCGCTCGTGATTTCGCTGATGGCCACCGCGTTGATTGCAAGCCGCGTGTCGCGCCTGTTCGCGCCGCCGCTCTATGAGTCGCTCGCGCATCGCTACATGGCGCCGCTGCCTCAGCCTGCACCCGCTCCGGTGCCGGAAGTGCCCGAGGTCGAGGTGCCGCAAGCGCAAGCTGAAGAGGTCGACGGCGAGCCTGCCGCCGGGGATGCGGCGGACGACACCACGACGGATTCGTCTGGCTCACCGCGTCAGTAAACCACCACGCGCGGCGCGTGCACATACAGCGGCTGCGCGGGTACCACGACACAGCCGGCCAGCATCACCGCCAGCGCGGCGAGCACGAGCAGATTCTTTTTCATTCGAGATTTCTCCACCATCACGTTCATAGGCACGGTCACGGGCGCGCTGTGGTCGGCGCCTGCGCGATCCAACCGGACGGCGCAGCGCGCGCTCCATCGACCGCTGCGCGCCGCGCGTTACTCGACGTCATCGCGTCAGTGAGGCCGAGCTCAAGCCCAGTGCCCCGGCACCCAGCGATAGTTCGGGCCATGCTCGATCCAGTGGCCGGGCATCCAGTGATAGCCGACGCGCTCGGCCTGCCAGTGTCCGGCGACCCACACGTAGCGGCCATGATCCCAACGCCAGTGGCCGTGATCCCAGACGTAGCCGGCACGAGGCGCGGGCACCGCTTCGAAGCGCTCCACGGGCGGCGCGGACGGCGCGACGATGACGACTTCCGCGGCCGAAGCCGAGGCCATCGCGACGGCGCCGGCGGCGATCAGAACGGTGCTGGCAAGCAGCAGGCGAAAGGTTTTATTCATGATTTCCCTCTTCGGTTGAACACCGGATGCGGCGTTACCCGTTTAATGCGCGAGGGCCACGCACGGCTGACGACGCCCGTGTAACGGCACACGCTGAAGTGCAACGGTTTATTTCGACGGGGGAATGGCGAGCGCGGCAGAGGCGGCTTCAGGGTGAAGCCAGAGGAGGAGCCGAACGCCGCACGACATCACGGTGAACCAACGCGACGCGATACGACGTCCTGCATGTGATGCAAAATGGACCGCACAGCCGTCGGTCCATCCGAAGCTCAGGCCTGCGGTATTTCGATCTTGACTTCGAGCACCTCGAGATCGTCCTGACGCTCGAGACTCACGCGTATATCGTCATCGGAAATCTTCACGTACTTCGAGATCACGGCCACCAGTTCGCGTTGCAACGCAGGCAGATAATCGGCGGGCGCATGGCCGCCGGCGCGCTCGTGCGCGATGATCAACTGCAGGCGTTCCTTCGCTACCGACGCGGACTTCTTTTTCTCGCCCAGCAAAAACGAAAGAATCGACATTACGTGCGCTCCCCTTACTTGGTGCCGAAGAGGCGCTGCAGCAGCCCGGGCTTCTGGTAATCGACAAAGCGAAGCGATTTCTGCTCGCCGAGGAAACGCGATACGACGTCCTTATACGCTTCGGCCACATCGGTGCCGTCCATATGGACGGCCGGCAGACCCTGGTTCGACGCGTGCAGCACCGCTTCCGATTCCGGAATCACGCCGATCAGGTCGATGCGCAGAATTTCCTGGATGTCGGTCAGCGACAGCATTTCGCCTTCGCTGACGCGCTTCGGGTTGTAGCGCGTGATCAGCAGGTGTTCCTTGATCGGCTCCTTGCTTTCGATCGCGCGCTTGGTCTTCGACGACAGGATGCCGAGA